>CALDSI010000201.1 GCA_937911395.1 uncultured Labrenzia sp. | reverse complement strand
CGTACGCCAATTACCACCATCCGCCTCGGCCGCGGTGATGTGTTCGGGGAAATCTCTCTCATGACCGGCGGGCGGCGAAGCGCCGATGTTGTTGCGATTGGCTATTGCCATTTGCTGAGCCTGCGGGCGCAAGACTTCCGGTTGCTCATGGATAAATATCCGGATCTGAAGGCTCATGTGGAAAGCCTGTCAGCCCAGCGCTTGAAGATGAACTCGAAGGCACAGGAAGCCGAAACCGAAGATCCGGTCGTTCCCCAGTTCAAGGAGAATTCCGGCACCGCAGAGGAGCTGCTGTCCGAACACAAGACAGAAGCGGGATCGAACCACGAGCCGAATACCGAAGAAGCGGGTGTCGACGCTATCCAGGAAAGCAACGCAAAAACAGAACCAACTGAGGGCAGCAAGAACTCTTCAAAAGAGGCAGACGATCCTGCGGACGTCACTCCCAATAGAACTCCGGAGGTGGCCACCTGAAA
Organism: uncultured Labrenzia sp.; assembly: GCA_937911395.1. Taxonomy (GTDB): domain Bacteria; phylum Pseudomonadota; class Alphaproteobacteria; order Rhizobiales; family Stappiaceae; genus Roseibium. The sequence continues at coordinate 19,401 of CALDSI010000201.1, read as the reverse complement.
GCAGAGGTTGGTACTTTGGTTTGCAGGGAGGAAAAGCCGGGCAAAAAAATGGACCGGCGATTAGGGGCCGGTCCGGTCTGAGGTGCGAGCATCGCGTGCTCGAGGGGAGGTTCATCACATCCAAAATCTGATTTACATAGTAAGTCATGCGAACGGTTTTTTGCCAGCCCTTTGTTCAAGTAACCGCACCTATGGTGTTGATAAGTTTTAGATGAAGATCTGTTTTTAGAAGATGGGTGTATGACATTTTTAACTTCCATTGCCCGTTCATTTGCATTATTACCTACGGCAATACACGCAAGCTAAATAGACTACACAGATTAACTTTAGGTGATCCAAAGTTAATTCGGGACATCAACAGTTCCCGCCGACCTATTGATTTTGGTGAAGTTTAAGCTGCGACCCAAAACGCCGTTCCAAGCACGAGCCTCACTAAACTCGCCCTTCTTCCGCGATCAGTCCCTGACAAGCCTAGCCGCGCGGCGCCGCTGCCCGTTTCAAGCGGTCATTTATCGCCTCGCCAAGACCGGTATTGGGGATATCTTGCACCCGAATCGTCTTCGCACCGGACGAATCAAGCGTCCGCATGGCCTGAAAGAGCCTCGCCTCGGCCTCTACAAGATCACCGGACGGACTTAGATTCGTTTCCGCTAAGGCCGATCCTCGCCCTTCTATCGGTTCTCCACCGAACGATAATAAGGCCTCGTCTGACGCGACAGCTCTTGCATGAAGACGCATCTGTGCATTCGGTGCGTAATGGGAGGTGAGCATCCCGGGCGCCGTGGGCGCCTCCGGCTGACTGTCTAAGGCTGGTGGTCTCCGGACCTTTGTCTGCAGCACGCTCTCAATTGCCTCGCGCGCCAGACCGCCAGGGCGCAGGAGCGTCACGTATTCGTCCGTCAAACCGATGATTGTCGATTCAATACCAACCTCACACGGTCCGGCGTCAATGACGAAGTCGAGCGCGTGCCCGAGATCGGCAATTACATCCTCCGCCCGGGTGGGGCTGATTTTGCCGGACCGGTTCGCGCTTGGGGCTGCCAGCGGCCGACCCGTTTTTTCCGAAAGATATCGCATGATCGGCCCGGACGGGACCCTGAGCGCGACCGTGGACAGTCCCGCTGTCGCCAGATCCGAAATTTCTGAGGCGTTTGTCTTTGGCACAACAAGGGTCAGCGGCCCCGGCCAAAAAGCCTCCGCCAGTTTCAGGGCGCGGTCATCAAAGACACCATGATGGCGGGCGGCCTCAAGGTTGGGTAGATGCGAAATGAGCGGATTGAAACTCGGTCGGCCCTTTGCATCGAAAATGCGGGCACAAGCGGTGCCACTCGTCGCGTCGGCCGCCAGGCCGTAAACGGTTTCGGTCGGCACAGCGACCAGACCGCCGTCAATCAGACTGCGGCAGACGGCATCAGCTTCCGGGTGCCATTGCCAGTCATTTGAGCTCAGATTGACGTTCCAGCGCTGCATTCATTTCGTTCCGTTGCTTGCCATTCTGAAAGACTGACCAAAAAGATAAGGACATGCCGCAGCGAAATGGGTTGACGTTTACGTCAACACAGCTACTGTTTGCGTCAATCGGCTGCCAGTAGCGTCTTTTGCGGGCAACCCCGTGTTCCGTCAAGCTTTGGACGGCTGAAAGAAGAAATTTGGCCAAGATAGGCCACCGGTTCTTGGGAGGACCAATCATGTATCGTGCACCGGTCGATGAGATCGCCTTCACCCTGAAACACGTCTGCGGCCTGTCAGACTTGCAGGAGGGCGGACAACATGCCGAACTCGGCGATGATCTGGTGGATGCCATTTTGAACGAAGCCGGGCGCTTTGCGGCCGAAGAGATTGCCCCGCTCAACAGCGTCGCCGACAAGCACGGCACACCGCTTGAAAATAGAGAAGTCACAACACCTCCCGGCTGGCGCGAACTTTATCATGGCTGGATCGAAGGCGGTTGGAACGGCCTTTCCGCCAGCGAGGAAGCCGGCGGTCAGGGGTTGCCTCAGATGTTGTCCGCTGCAGCTCTGGAGATGTGGAACTCCGGCTCCATGGCCTTCGCCATCGGCCCGACGTTGACGATGGGCGCCGTAGAAGCCATCGAAAAGCACGCAACGGAAGAGTTGCGGGCAACCTACCTGGAAAAGCTCGTCACCGGTGAATGGATGGGCACCATGAACCTGACCGAGCCACAGGCAGGATCGGATCTCAATGCTTTGAAAGCCCGGGCCGAACGCAATGACGACGGCACGTACCGGATTTACGGCCAGAAGATCTTCATCACCTACGGCGAACACGATCTGACCGACAACATCATCCATCTGGTGCTTGCCCGCCTGCCGGACGCGCCAGCTGGAACCCGCGGCATTTCGCTGTTTCTCGTTCCGAAATTCCTGGTCAATGAAGATAGCTCTTTGGGCGCGCGCAACGATGTTCATTGCGCGGGCGTGGAGCACAAACTCGGCATTCATGGTTCCCCGACCTGCACCATGGTCTATGGCGACGAAGGCGGCGCGACTGGCTGGCTGATCGGTGAGGAAAACAAAGGCCTTGCCTGCATGTTCACGATGATGAACAACGCCCGGCTTGCCGTCGGCATTCAAGGGCTCGGTGTTGCAGAACGCGCCTGTCAGGATGCCCATGCCTATGCGCTGGAACGCAAGCAGGGCAACGTTCCCGGCAAGAAGGGCGACGGCATGGTCGCCATTGCCCACCACCCCGATATCAAACGCTCCTTGCTCGGCATGCGGACCCGCACACAGGTTGCCCGCGCGATCTGTTATTCCTGTGCCCATGCCATCGACATGGCCAACACGGCCACCGATCCGGATCTGAAGAAGCACTGGTCGGAACGCGCAGGCCTGCTCACCCCGATTGCCAAGGCATTGTCGACCGATTTCGGCGTCGAAGTCGCCTCCATTGGCGTTCAGATCCACGGCGGAATGGGCTATGTCGAAGAAACCGGCGTTGCACAGCACCTGCGTGATGCCCGGATTGCGCCGATCTATGAAGGCACCAACGGCATTCAGTCCATCGACCTTGTGATGCGCAAGCTGCCGCTGTCGGGCGGGGATCATGTTCGCGGCTTCGTGACCGAACTGCGTGAGATCGCCCGGGAAGTTTCCCAATCCAACCGGCCCGAATTCGGTGACACTGCAGAGCGCCTGCGCCGGGCCCTAGATGATCTGGAAGAAGCAACCGACTGGATGCTGGCAGCCCAGGCCGATGGACGGGTCGAAGAGGCCCTTTCCGGCGCAACACCCTATCTGCGGCTGGCGGGCCTTGCCTATGGTGGTGTTCTACTGGCGAAAGGTGCCCTGAAATCAGGCATGGAAAACCGGGCCCTGCGGACTCAGCGCACCATTATGGCGAGAAGCTACGCCATGACGCTTCTCTGCGACACGGCAAGTCTGAAGGAAGACATCGTCGGCTCGTCAGACAGCATCCTGGAGTTCGATCCGGAAGCGATGACCTCTTAAACGCCCGGCCTTATGGGCGAATACTGAAAGGAATTTCCTCATGATCACGCAGTCTCTTGAAGACGGCGTCAGGACTTTGCGTCTTGATCGACCCGAAAAAAAGAACGCTTTGACCGGCCAGATGTACACAGATCTGGCAGAAGCGTTAGAGACCGGGAACACGGACGACAATGTTCGCTGCCACCTCATTTGCGGCCAGCCGGAAGCCTTCACGTCCGGCAATGACATCGGTGACTTCCTTCAATTCGCCGGCAAGATGCAGATGTCGGAAACGCCGGTTTACCGCTTTCTGCGCGCACTTGTTGGGAACCGGAAGCCACTGGTCGCCTCCATTGACGGGATTGCCGTTGGTGTAGGCGCAACGCTCCTTATGCACTGCGACATGGTGTTTGCCAGCCCCCGCACCGTCATCCGCACGCCGTTCATCGACCTGGGTCTCGTCCCGGAAGCAGGATCGAGCCTGCTCGGTCCGAAAATCATGGGCCATGCCCGCGCATTTGAAATGCTGTGTCTTGGCCGTCCGTTCAGTGCCGAACGGGCCTATCAGGCCGGTCTCGTCAATGAAGTTGTTTCTGAGAATGTCGATGATGTGGCTTTGGCCTGCGCCCGGGAAATTGCTGCAAAACCACCTGAAGCGATGGCGCTTTCGCGTCAGTTCCTTTGGCAGGAAAGCCAGGACCTCAGCGGCCGGGTCGATGAGGAAGCCAAGGTGTTCTCCTCCCGCCTGACGTCACCGGAGGCCATCTCCGCGTTCCAGGCGTTCATGACCAAGAAGTCGAAATCCTGAACAGCCAAACAGCAGCTTCCTTGAAGGAGAACACCATGTCCTTGAACGGCAAAACACTCTTCATCACTGGCGCTTCGCGCGGGATCGGCAAAGCCATTGCCTTGCGTGCTGCACGGGAAGGCGCAAATGTCGCCGTTGCCGCAAAGACTGCAGAACCGCATCCGAAACTGGAGGGCACGATTTTTTCAGCGGCCGAGGAAATCGAAGCGGCTGGAGGCAAGGCCCTGCCGATTGTGCTCGATGTTCGCGATGATGAAGCAGTTCAAGCAGCGATCGACAAGACGGCGGATCACTTCGGGGGTTTGGACATCCTCGTCAACAACGCCAGCGCGATCCAACTGACACCGCTGCAGCAGACGGACATGAAGAAGTTTGATCTGATGCACCAGATCAACACGAGGGGCACGATGGCCTGCTCGAAACACGCCATCGCTCATTTGAAGAAATCCGAAAATCCACACATCCTGATGCTGTCCCCGCCGCTGGATATGCAGGAAAAGTGGTTTGCGCCGTTCACGCCCTATTCGATCGCCAAATACGGCATGAGCCTTGTTGTTCTTGGCCTTGCAGGGGAATTGCGGTCCAAGGGGATTGCGGTAAATGCACTTTGGCCGCGCACCACGATCGCGACAGCGGCGATCAAAAACATCATCGGCGGCGACAAGATGATGCAAACAAGCCGGACACCGGACATCCTTGCAGACGCTGCCTACGAGATCTTCACCACACCGTCGAAGGAATTGACCGGTCAGTTCCTGATAGACGACACGTTCCTTCAGAGCCGCGGTGTGACGGACTTTGATCAATATCGTGTGGATCCAACTCAGTCGCTCACCCCGGACTTCTTTGTCCCGGACGACAGCCCGGCCCCGGCCAGTATGAAACCTGTCACCACTTGAGAAATTTACCGGGGCGGGCTTGCATTTTCAGGCCCGTCCCGGCAATGTCCGCGAGCCGACGAGGGCGGCGACCGGATCCGCGGAAAGCGAAAGCACCCTGACACACACTTAATGCCGGTTTTTCACCTGCGCCCGACACAAGCGGATCGCCCGGGCACGCCAACAGGAGAAAAGCCTTGTCTTCCAAGACGCTTACCTCACTCGACCAATTCCGCAAGGATGCCAGACGCCTCAAGAAGGCGATCGCCAGTGGCGATCCGGCGGCCCTTTCACGGGCACATAAATATGTCTCTGCTGACAAATCGCTCAAGCATGCCGATTGCCTCCATGTGATCGCGCGTGAAGCCGGACACACCAGCTGGCCGCACCTCAAGTTTGCCGTCGAAAGTTCGGCAATGACCCGCTCTGAGCGGGCGGAGCGGCTGAAAACCGCACTCTTCGCCGGTCAGCATTGGGTTACGAACAAGCTGCTGGATGATGATCCCGCGCTCAAAGATGACAACCTCGGACTGCAAATCGCACTTTACGACCTATCCTCGGTGCGCGAAGCGGTCGAGGCCGATCCCAAGCGTGCGCTTGACCCTATTGGTATTCGATCCCCCCTGCTCCATCTTGCCTTTTCAAAGGAGATCCACCGATCTCCGTCCAAGAATGCGGACATGCTGGCCCTGGCAGAATTGCTTTTATCTCATGGCGCAGATGTCAATGTCGGCTTTCCTGCGGACGCCAATACTGATCACAAGCTCTCAGCGCTGTACGGTGCTTTGTGCCATGCCGACAATTACGAACTCGGAGAATTGCTGCTCCGTCACGGCGCAAATCCGAATGACAATGAAAGCCTTTATCATGCCACCGAGCTCGCCCATGCACGCGCCCTGAAGCTGCTTCTGGAATACGGAGCCAAAGCAGATGGCACCAATGCTCTACCGCGTGCGCTTGATTTCAATGACCTCGACAAGGTTCGCATGCTGCTGGAGGCTGATGCCGATCCGAACCTGCATGCAGATGATCATCCAAGCGGACAACCGGTGAACACCATCCCGGCTCTGCACCAGGCAGCACGCAGGGGATGTTCCGGAGAGGTTGTTTCGCTGCTTGTGTCATCCGGGGCGGAACTCGATACCCGGTGGCAAGGCCATTCCGCTTATGCTCATGCCAGGATCCACGGCCATAAAGAAGCAGCAAGGACGCTGTCTGACCTCGGGTGCGACACAAGTCTCACCCCAGATGAGCAGGCCCTTGCTGCGTGTGCCACTGGAGAACTCCCTTCAAAGAGCCTTGATATGGAGGGGCTGACAAATGAGGATAAACGGCTGTTGGTGAGACTGGCTTCAGAACCTGGACGGCTACCACAGATCAAGGCCCTTATTGCCGCTGGTCTGGACCCGAATGACACCGATGAGATGGGCTTATCACCGCTTCACGCTGCTGGCTGGAATGGACTTGCGGAAGAACTTGCGTTTTTTCTGAGTTTGAAGCCGGATCTTTCCAGAAAGAACGGCTTCGGAGGCGATGCGCTCGACACAGTGCTTCATGGTTCAGAATTCGCACCTGAAAAACCTGGAGCTGACCATGTGCAATGCGCGCAGCTTTTGTTGGAAAACGGCAGTCGAATCTATCCCGACTACATCAAGGGGTGTGGTGACGAGGAAATGGCCGCCTTTCTAGAGACCTGGATCAGCGCGCATCCGGAGAGCCTAAACCACCGGATCTAAACCGAAAAAAAGCGAGATTTGCCACAGGCTTACTTGCTTATGGCAAATCATTCCGCTACGACATTTTGACAAGTGGGGAGACACATCAACTATTGGGGAGACCGTCGATGAACGGCACAATGGATCAGGTAACCGTCTACATGCCTTTGGTGATCAATGCTGCAAAAGCACTGATCGTTCTCATCATTGGCTGGCTGCTTGCCGGTGCCTTATCGAGTTTCGTCCGCAAGCGGATCGTCTCTCACGAGCGGATTGATGATACGATCGGCGGCTTCGCGGCCTCGATCGTCCGCTGGCTTGTCCTTCTCGTTACATTCATTGCGGTTCTGCAACTGTTTGGCATTCAGGCGACCAGTTTGGTGGCCGTTCTCGGCGCCGGTACGCTTGCGATCGGCCTTGCCTTGCAGGGCACTTTAAGTGACATCGCAGCCGGAGTGATGCTGATCATCTTCCGCCCGTACAAGATCGGGCAATATGTGTCCATTGGCGGCACGTCCGGAACGGTGAAGGACCTCAACATCTTCGTCACGGAGCTGGTGACCCCGGACAATGTTCAGATCATTATGCCCAACGGCCAGGCGTGGGGCACAGTCATCACGAATTTTTCCGCGCACAAGACGCGCCGTCTTGATCTGACTTTCGGCATTGACTACGGCGATGATGCGGACAAGGCAATCCAGATCATTCTCGACACCGCCACTGCAGATGCACGCGTCCATGAGGACCCCGAGCCCTGGGTGCGTGTGACAAATCTCGGCGACAGCTCCGTGGATCTCGGTGTGCGGCTTTGGTGCGATGCAGGCGACTATTGGGAACTGAAGTTTCACATACTGAAGTCTGTGAAAGAGGCTTTCGACGCGGGCGGAATTTCCATTCCCTACCCGCACCAGGTGGAAATTCAGAAAGCCGGATAAGCCGGCCCGGAATTAGCTGCCGGATTGAGATGGCTCATTGACAGATCCGAAGACCCCGGATCTGATGGCGAACAACTATAAATTCATACCTTATGGAAACGCCCGCCGTGTCAACACTCCTGCTGCATCACCCGACCTATCTGGATCATTTGACCCCGGTGGGTCATCCGGAGCGCCCGGATCGCATTCGTGCCATCGACCGCATTCTGGAACATGAGAAATTTCAGTCGGTGGAGCGGGACCTTGCGCCTGTTGGCGCTCTGGAGGACATCGCGCGGGCCCATCCGATGGCCTATATCGACCAGCTGCACCGGCTATCTCCGGACGAGGGTGTCGCGCGTGTCGATGCAGACACGACCATGTCACCCGGCACCTGGGAAGCGGCGCTGCGCGGTGTGGGCGGAGCTTGCCGGGCGGTTGACGAAGTTCTGACAAAGAAGGTCAACAACGCCTTTTCTGCATCCCGCCCCCCCGGACACCATGCGGAAAAAGACAGGGCGATGGGCTTTTGCTTCTTTAACAACGCAGCTGTTGCTGCCCGGTACGCTCAAGAAAAATACGGGATTGACCGGGTCGCGATCATTGATTTCGATGTGCATCACGGCAACGGCACCCAAGATATCTTCTGGGACGACCCAAGCGTGATGTATTGTTCAACGCACCAGATGCCCCTCTATCCCGGCTCCGGCGATGCCTCGGAAACCGGTGAGGCCGATACGATCGTCAATGTCCCGCTGCCGCCAGGAGAAAACGGGGCAGGCTTCAAGGAGGCGTTCGAAGTTGTTCTGCTTCCTCGACTCGATGGCTTCGCACCGGAATTGGTCATCATTTCAGCCGGGTTCGATGCCCATGCGCGTGACCCGCTCGGCGGCCTCAACCTCGTGGAAGCTGACTTTGCCTGGGCCACTAGAGCTCTGATGGATGTCGCCGATAAACACAGTGATGGACGGGTGGTCTCCGTTCTGGAAGGCGGCTATGACCTTGAAGGTCTCGCCCGATCAACCGCGGCGCATGTCATGACGTTGATGACCGGCTGAATTCCAACAATGAGAATTCTCCAGTTCGCGGTGGATGGCAACGCCTATCCACCCGTGCCCTCTTGACCTTTGGCGCAGGTCTCGCAAGTGTGCCGGTCAGTAGGGAATTCAATCAGGAAAATCGCATGTCAGATGCTGCCAAGGAAATCGCCGGTCTGTCCTTCGAAGACGCGCTCAAACAGCTTGAGACGATCGTACGCGAACTTGAGCAGGGAAACGTTCCTCTGGAACGCAGCATCGAAATGTACGAGCGCGGCGATACATTGCGCCAGCATTGCGATACCTTGCTGAAGGCAGCTGAGGCGAAAGTGGAAAAAATCCAGCTCGGCCAAAATGGCGAACCAACTGGAACGACTGAGCTTGATCCGCAAAACGGCTAGACTGCCCAGCCAGTACTGCCAGCATCAGCTTTTGCTGCCAAATCACTTCCGACAAGCATACGCCTAACCGCTTCCGTAGGCTGGTTCTGCAAAGGACCAACCTCAAGAGCGCCGGAATTATACGCCCATAGGTAGAAATATTTTAAGTCATCCACTAAGACTATAAATCAATTGCAATACGTTATTGTCTGAACCTTTATTTTATTACCGGCGAATTGACGATATTATGATTTTTTTCAGATGCTGGCCAAATTAGAAGTGTTTTCCTTGCGCTCATCTTGTAATATTTAAGGATATCTATCGAGCGACCGGAAATGCCCAATTTAAGCAAAGACGCTGAACTGGAACTTTTGGAAGACGCCTTAGGCAAGATTACGACCCATACGGACTGGCTTCCTTTTCTGGACAAAGTCAGTGGACTCTTTAAATGCAACGCCTGCGTAGCAGAATATCTCAACGACGGCTTTGCAACAGGCCGGTTTACCGGTCCGGCGCATGCCGAAGCCTTGAGAGACTTTTTGAGTTCTGCTTCCTACCACGCGGGAGCATCAGCGTTTAAGTATTTGCTTGAGTTGGCGGAACCAGATGCTGTGTACCGTATTCACCAAGGTCACATTTCAAAGCTCGACGCTCCTGCCATATCTCAAACAAATGGAAATGAAATCTCATCTCAATCGGCGATAATTAGCGTCACACGGGATAGCTCAGGCTTAACCATCATGTTCGGCCTGCTCTTTGACGACGCTTCGCCATTGGACACGACTTCAGCAGAAACCGTTCTTGCCTTCTCTAAAGTCGCCAAGATCCTGAAGACCTGCTTCGGCGCACTCACAAACATCGACATGCTGAAAGCGCAGAGCCGCATTCAGCGAGCCTTCGCGAACCATTGCGCAGTTCCTTCCGTTCTCGTCAACAGACAACGTCTCGTCATGGCCGAGCATGAAAACGGGCTATTCGTTCTGGCAGATCTGGACGTCGGTCTTGTGACCGGCGGAAAACTACAGATCCGGAACAGAGAACTAGAGATGCTTCTGTCAGAGATATCGTCAGCTCCCACCTCTGCAAAAGACCCGCGTCAAACCGGTCACAAACAAGATGCCAAGTCCGACAGCTCACTTTCCCGGTCCGGTTTTTGTCTTCGTGACCGGTCGGGAAACTTAAACCGGGTCACGATCGAGGCAGTATCGGGCGACACACATGACCCTTGGGCCCTTATCCGTGTTTACCAGCCAGCCAACATACCTGAAGCCGTTGAGACCATCCTGCAGGAGGAACTCGGCCTCTCACAGTCTGAAGCGCACCTTGCGCGGTCCTTGGCGGAAACCGGCTCCGTTTCTGCGACCACCGATTTGCTCAACATTACGCGGAACACCATGAAAACTCATTTGCGCCGGATCTTCGACAAGACAGCAGTGCGCACACAACTGGAGTTGGTGCAATTGGTGTATCGGCTCTCCGGTCTGGTGTGACAAAAGATCCCAAGGATAGGCGATGAGCCGGCAAATATTTTAAAGAACAACTGCGCTTAAACAGTCAAAAAACTGGGGTCGCGCAATTACGACCCCAAGTTGATCACTGTGCACGTGGCCCCATCGACCACACTTAAAGGTTTAATACATGTTAATAATGTATGCATCACCCAAATGGGTGACACTGCATGGATTTCGACGAAAAATTAGCGTTATAAGTGCATATATTCATGCATACACCCATTATCTCTGTGCTTGTTCACCAAGGTGTCACGTTTCAAGGTGTGCCCCCTGATCGTGCAGCGTTTGCGCCATACATAAGGTTGGTGTATGGCTGCCCGCCATGTTTTCTATTCCGGAGCATTCCCCAGCGTGACTGCAGATTCAAAAACGCCCTTGCTCGATAAGGTGTCCTCTCCGGCCGATTTGCGCCAGCTCGATGAAGCCGAGCTCGGCCAACTGGCCGACGAGTTGCGCACCGAAACCATTGATACGGTTTCCATAACCGGAGGGCACTTGGGCGCTGGTCTGGGTGTCGTGGAGCTGACCGTCGCGCTGCACTATGTCTTCAACACGCCCGACGACAGGATCATTTGGGACGTTGGACACCAAAGCTATCCGCACAAGATCCTCACCGAACGGCGCGACAGGATCCGGACCCTTCGCCAACCAGGGGGCCTGTCGGGTTTCACCAAACGCTCTGAAAGCATCTACGACCCGTTTGGCACCGCTCATTCGTCGACATCGATCTCTGCCGGTCTTGGCATGGCGGCTGCCCGTGATCTGAAAGATGGCGACAACAACGTCATTGCCGTCATCGGCGACGGAGCAATGTCTGCAGGCATGGCTTACGAGGCGATGAACAACGCGGGGCACCTTGGCTCCCGGCTTGTGGTTATCCTGAACGACAATGACATGTCGATCGCCCCGCCGGTGGGCGCAATGTCTGCCTACCTCGCCAAGCTCGTCTCAGGCCCGACTTACCAGTCGCTGCGCGGCGCGGCTAAGAACATCGTCAAAAACTTCCCAAAACAACTGGCCGAGAAGGCAGCGCGTGCAGAAGAATATGCTCGCGGTTTCTGGACCGGCGGCACCTTGTTTGAAGAGCTGGGTTTTTATTACGTCGGCCCGGTCGACGGGCATAACCTTGAGCATCTGCTGCCGATCCTGAAAAACGTCCGCGATACGCACCATGGGCCAGTCCTGATCCATGCTGTGACCCAGAAAGGCAAGGGCTACGCGCCGGCCGAGGGCGCGAAAGACAAGTATCACGGTGTTGCCAAGTTCGATGTGGTCACGGGCAAACAGTCCAAACCGAAGGCAAATGCGCCGAGCTACACCAATGTGTTCGCAACGTCGTTGATTAGGGAAGCGGAAGAAGATGAAAAGGTGGTCGCCATAACAGCGGCCATGCCGGACGGTACGGGCCTGAACCTCTTCGGCGAAGCCTTCCCGGAGCGCACCTATGATGTCGGCATTGCCGAACAGCATGCAGTCACCTTTGCGGCCGGTATGGCGACCGAAGGTTACAAGCCGTTTGCCGCGATCTATTCGACGTTCCTGCAGCGCGCCTATGATCAAGTGATCCATGACGTCGCTCTCCAGGGGCTGCCCGTCCGGTTTCCGATCGACCGTGCAGGTCTCGTCGGCGCTGATGGAGCCACCCATGCCGGTGCGTTTGATACTGCGTATCTTTCTTGCCTGCCGGGCTTTGTGGTGATGGCGGCCTCTGACGAAGCCGAACTCCGGCACATGGTGGCAACAGCTGTTGCCTATGATGAGGGCCCGATCTCCTTCCGCTATCCACGCGGCGAAGGTGTCGGTCTCGACATGCCGGAGCGCGGAACTGTTCTTGAAATCGGCAAGGGCATTGTTCGGCGCGAAGGCACCAAGGTGGCGCTCCTCTCCTTCGGCGGACGGATGGCCGAATGCCTGAAAGCTGCAGATGAATTGGATGCCGCCGGTCTTTCCACAACTGTTGCAGATGCCCGGTTTGCCAAACCGCTCGACATGGATCTCATCCGGCGGCTTGCGCGCGAACACGAAGTGCTTGTGACGATCGAAGAAGGATCCATCGGCGGTTTCGGCAGCCATGTCTTGAGCGCGCTGGCTCAAGAGGGTGCGCTGGATGCCGGCCTCAAGATCCGCACCTTGACCCTTCCGGACACGTATCAGGACCTCGAATATCCGGAGTCCATGTACGCCACTGCCGGTCTTTTCAGCGCTTGGCACGGAATTCATGACCGGATCTCAACGCGCATAACTACTTGTCGACCAGGTCATCTTTGAATGGCGTATTTGGACAAGCACAAGACGCGAAACCTTGATTGACAGAATTGTCCAAAACAACTTAACGCTAGATGGCAATTGTAACTGCGTCGGCATTCTGCCGGCGCTTTTGTTTTTCGTCCTTTTGGGAACGGTCGCTGTTAGACTGCGACGCTCCGGAGGCTGCCATGGCACAGACACTTCTCTCAGTATCCGCCCTTTTGCTGTCGGTCGCTCTGCTCATATTCGGCCACGGCCTGCAAACAACGCTATTACCGCTAGCCGCAGACCGTTTTTATTTCAGCGACTTAGAAATTGGCGCGGTCTCGTCAGCCTATTTTGTTGGCATGGTTTTGGGGTGTCTCGGGGCGCCAATGCTCATCATGCGAGCCGGGCACATCAGAACATTTGCAGCACTTGTTTCAATGATGTCTGCCGCTGCAATCCTTCACCCGGTAATCGTCGATCCCGTTGCCTGGGTCCTTATCCGTATCGTGTCAGGTTTTGCGCTCGCCGGATTTTACATGATTGTAGAAAGTTGGCTCAACGAGAGTGCCACGAACGAAAATCGCGGTACGATCATGTCAGTCTACATCGTAATTCTGTTCGGCGCCCTTATGCTTGGTCAAGTTTCGATCGCGACCATGAGCATAGCTTCCTTCATTCCCTTCGTTATCGCCTCTGTGAGTGTGAGCCTTGCTGTCATGCCGGTCTCGCTCACAACATCAGCACAGCCGGCTCCAATTACGCTGGTCCGGTTCCGGCCCGTTCAGCTTTATAAGAACTCGCCAGCCGCATTTGTCAGTATCTTCTTTATCGGGATCTCCCAGGGCGCGTTATTGACTCTAACCCCTCTTTATGGATCTCAAATTGGTCTCGGAACGAACGAGGCGGCCTTTTATGCAGCAGCAATCATTGGCGGAGGGCTGATCGCCCAATGGCCTGTCGGACGGTTATCCGACAGCATTGACCGCCGCCTTGTTCTTATTTTTCTCAGTTTGGCGACAGCCGCTTCCTCGGTCGCTATCGTTGTCTTTTCACCGAACGTGTTCCTGATTGCTGCTGGCACAGCCGTTCTCGTCGGCATGTTCTCCCAACCGCTCTATGCGATCGCCGTGGCGCACGCATTTGACCACGCAGCACAAGAGGATTTCGTCGAAACCTCATCTGGCATGCTTCTGTCATTCGGGATCGGCTCGATCATTGGTCCGTTGATTGCTTCGGCTTTGATGGGCAAAATGGGGCCCTCCGGCCTCTACGTGATGGTGATTGCATTCAATATCGTGATGGCCGCATTTATCTTCACGCGAGTCCTGACCCGTGACGCGCTGACGGCCGAGGAAAAGACAGACTTCGAATACGCGGCAACAGCGCAGGTTGGTACCGTTATTTCGACCGAAGAGCTGAACGCCGAAGACGAAGAGTATGTCATCCCGCCAGAAGAGTTCCCGGCTTACGAGGATGACATCTACAATTTCGATACTGAACCTTCGGACGACACGGAAAAAGACGAGACCGAGGTTGTTTCCGCTGATGATGCCGATGGCGCTGACACATCACTCAAGGATGGCGCCCCGGAAGGCGGCCCCTCCGAGACTGTGTCAGAGCAACCAGCAAAGCCGGCAGACAAAACCTGACGTATTGGAGGCCTTATGAGCGGATAATCGGACTTCTGCGCTGTTTCGCCGCTCGACAGAAGTCCGCATTCAGCTTATAGCCGCCCTATGGAACGGCGCACGAGCACACTGCGGATCTTGCGGCAAGAGCGGACACCATTGGTCGCGCTCACAGCACTTTCGTTTGCCGTCCGGCTGATCCTGATCACCCTTGGCACGGCACTCGCACCTTCCGGCTCGATTGCAGGTGACGGACTGACGAGCCTTTGCCTCACCGCGGAGCTTGATCCGTCCTCCCAAGGTGCGCATGACCCGATCACCTGCACCTGCGCAACGAGCTGTCCGCATGGTTGTGCAGCTGGACCATGCCTTGCCCCGGCAAAGATCGAGCGCTTGTCGGCCAATGATCCAACAGCCCTGAACACGCCTCATCGTACCCAACACGCACTCCATCTTTCTATCGGAAAAAGCGGGCCTATCCGTGCGCCACCTGTTCTTCGTGTCTGACCCGAACCAAAACTTCAGAACACGAGGAATTCACAATGAAACTCTTGACTTCCATTGCAGCCGCAGCTGCTCTTTCGCTCGTTTCCATGACGGCCGTTGCCGCCGATTATTCGGCCGGTTCTCTTGAGCTGTCGAACGCCTGGACCCGCGCAACACCGCCGAAAGCCAAGGCAGGCGGCGGCTTTATCGAAATCGTCAACACAGGAGCGGAGGCCGACCGCCTGGTCGCGGCAAGCTCCGATGTCTCCAAGAAAGTCGAGTTGCATGAAATGGCCGTCACCGACGGCGTGATGAAAATGCGCGAGATGGAAACCGGTATTGAGATCCCGGCTGGCGAAACTGTGTCCTTGAAGCCGGGAGGCTTGCACATCATGTTCATGGGATTGAACCAGTCGTTTGAAGAGGGCACATCCGTTCCAGTCGTTCTGACGTTCGAAAAAGCTGGTGATGTCGCAGTTGAACTGCCGGTCGCCAAGATGGGCGCGAAAGCCATGGACCACGGTAAAATGGATCACAGCGGTCATGACCTTGGTGGCGATGATCACAGTGGTCACGACCACGGCAAGACCAACTAACACCAAAGGACCCAGGGAGAGCCAACGATGTCAGGTTTGAAACTCTTCCGGTACGTGGCTTGGGCGGCAGTTGCCGTCCTTGCCTGCGTGGCCGGTGCGCTTGTCTATCTGCAAACCACTTCCAGCAACAATTCCGGGGCCTTGATCGAGCCACTGGCTGCGATTGGTGGCCCGTTTGAACTGGTCGGGGGAAATGGTGAAACTGTCACCGACCAAACGCTGGCCGGAAAGCCGACAGTCATGTTCTTCGGTTTCACTTATTGCCCGGACGTCTGCCCCACAACCTTGTCGGAATTGCAGGGCTGGATCGAAGCACTGGGCCCGGATGCAGACAAACTCAACTACGCCTTTGTCAGCGTCGACCCGGAGCGGGACACGCCAGACGTCATGAGCGATTATGTCGGCGCTTTCGATGACCGCATCTTGGCGCTGACAGGGTCTCGCGAGAACATCGATGAAATGCTGAAGGCTTATCGGGTTTATGCAAAACGGGTTCCACTTGACGACGGCGACTATACAATGGACCATTCAGCAGCAATCTACTTGATGAATGCTGAAAACCAGTTCGTCGGAACCATTGCGTATGGCGAAGTGGAGGAAACAGCGCTGGCCAAACTCAAGCGGCTAATCAAAAACGCCCCGGCGTCGTCCTGATCCAAGTCGAAAGGACTACGGCAAAGGGCTTGGGGTGAAAGGATAAGGGCGGAATGCAAACGTCACTTTATTTCGGACTGGCGCTTGGCGCGACAAGCCTTGTCGCGCTGTCCGCAATGCTGTGGCTCTATGCGGGCGAGCGCGTCTACGTTGACCGCCTTATCTCCGCAATTGCTGGGTGTTTTTGAACAGCCCACCGCCTTGCTTCCTTTCTGACCAGCCCGTTCTGATGTCCAAACAGCGCCTTGATCAGCATCTCGTCGACACCGGCCACTTCCCTTCCCGTGCCCGTGCACGGGATGCAATCCTGCGCTGCACAGTTTCGGTCAATGGCGCGGTCTGCGGCAAACCAGCTCAAAAGGTTGCTCCGGATGCTGTCATCGCCGTCGAAGATCCGGCCGCGGGTTATGTCTCCCGCGCTGCGCTGAAACTTATCGAAGGGCTGAGCACATTTCATGTCACGCCGGTAGGCAAGATTTGCCTCGATATCGGTGCATCTACCGGTGGATTCACCCAGGTTCTGCTGCAAAATGGGGCAACGCGAGTCCATGCCATCGACGTCGGACATGATCAACTGCACGACAGCCTGCGCAGCGATCCTAGAGTTTTGGCACAAGACGGGTTGAATGCGCGCGAGTTGACCCTTGAGCACCTCAGCGGCGATCAGCCGGAATTGCTGGTCTCCGATGTCAGCTTCATTTCCCTGAAACTCGCTCTCCCTCCTGCTCTCGATCTAGCAGCCGCGGGGGCGGACGGAATTTTTCTGGTGAAGCCGCAGTTTGAAGCGGGCAAGGACAACATCGGCAAAGGCGGGCTGGTGGATCCGGAGATTGCCGAGGCAACAGCCAAACAACTCCAAAACTGGCTTGGGACCGTGCCGGGCTGGACCGCAGGGGACCTGACCCCCTCTCCGGTCAAAGGCGGTGACGGCAACGCCGAATGGCTGCTCTACGGGAAGAAAGCGGCCTAAAGCCGACCTATCGCTTGCCCCAACCTGCGTTCGCCTGTATCGCTCGGCCATGATCGAAGAAACACAGCTGGAAATCAGCGAGCTTGGCCACCGGGGCGACGGCATCGCGCAAACACCGGGCGGCCCGATTTATGTTGCAGGTGCTCTGCCAGGAGAGACCGTCCTTGCCAAGGTCAAGAACGGCCGCGGCACACTTGTTCAGATCCTGACCCGGTCTGCGGACAGGATTCCCCCTGTGTGCACCCACAGTTCGGCCTCCGGCAGCTGCTCCATGCAGCATTTGGCCGAGGCACCCTACCTCAACTGGAAGAAGGGCATAGTCGAAACAGCCCTGTCCAGTGCCGGCATTACCCTTCCAGTCGCAGACACCGTTCCGGCAACGGAAGGCGGACGCCGCCGCGCTGTTCTGACAACTGGCAGGAAAGGACGCGAAATAGTCTTGGGATACTTCGGCCGTTCAAGCCATGACCTGGTGGACGCCAGCGGCTGCGCCGTCTTGGCGCCGGAAATTGAACAAGCTCTTCCCGGTTTAAAAGCTTTGGCGGCGCCAATAATGCCACGCAAAGGCGACATGCGGGTCATCGTGTTACAAACAACAACAGGCCTGGATGTCGCGATTGAGAAGGCAGACAAGGCCTATGACCGCAAGATACCGGCTTTGAGCCAGAAGACCGTGGAATTGGATCTGGCGCGCCTCAGCGTGAACGGCGAGGTTCTTCTGGAAGTGCGCCCGCCGTTGCTCGACATGGGCGGCACCGGCCTCGTCCCTCCGCCGGGTGGCTTCACGCAGGCAACGCTTGCAGCTGAAGAGGCGCTCTCAGAGCTTGTCGTTGCAGGTGTAGGTAAGGCAAAGACCGTGGCTGATCTGTTTTCAGGCGTCGGCACTTTTGCGTTGAGGCTTGCGCGCGCAGCCAATGTCCACGCGGTTGAGGGCGACTCCGCTGCGATTGCCGCGCTTGACCGTTCCTTGCGCAAGCCGCAGGGCTTGAAGAAGGTTACCTTTGAAAAGCGGGATCTTTTCCGCCGCCCGTTGGTGCCGGAAGAGCTCGAGCCGTTTGCCGCGGTTGTTTTCGACCCGCCACGTGCCGGTGCTCAGGCACAGGCCGAGATGCTGGCAAAATCGAAGGTGAAAACCATCGTCGCCGTCTCCTGCAATCCGGCAACGCTGGCGCGGGACTTGAGGACCCTGATCGACGGCGGCTATGCGCTTCACTCAGTCACACCGGTGGACCAGTTCCACTTCTCGCCCCATATTGAAGTCGTGGCAGTTTTGAAACGGGAGTGAACCATGGCTGCGGTGACGGATCGGAATGTGTTTGAAAACCAGGGCTCGCGCCGGTCACCGCCCCCGATTGCGAAAGTTGCCCGCAGGCTTCGCTATGCAGCCCATCAGGGAAGCCGTGTCGCGCTCTACACATTACATTCCGAAGCCATGCGCCGGATGAACCTGCGGCTCCAAAAAGATCTGCCCGAAACGCCGAAAGTCACGCCGGAAGGCCCAGTCCCTAGCCAGCGGCGCATGTTGGCCGACATCGTCAAGCTGTTTGCCGAAGACATGAAGGCGGTTGAAGATGGCATCTACCCGATGCCCTCAGACGGCACCCTGAGCCCAAGGGAGCTGTTGCAGACCAGCCAGGCCTTTTTCAAGGACGTGCCCAAAGTGGCGCGGCGGCGGGCCGAAAACACCCATCAGGAAGTCAACCAGGACGGCCCGGCCTTTGCCGATGCGCTTCCTCGTTATTACCGCCAGAACTTTCATTTCCAGACGGATGGCTGGCTGTCGGAAGACAGCGCCCGCCTTTATGATTTTCAAGTCGATGTCTTGTTTTCGGGAGCAACGGCCGCCATGCGGCGCAAGGCGCTCCTCCCGTTCGCGGAAATCCTGAAACGCAAGGACCAGCGCAAGGTCGCCTATGTCGACATTGCGTGCGGCACGGGCGGCTTGCTCCGCCCCGCGCTCAACGCCTTTCCGCGCCTGTCCGGGATCGGATTGGATCTTTCAGAGCCTTATCTCAACGTTGCGCGCGACCGGTTTAAAAGTCCGCGCGCCGGCTATGTGACCGCGATGGCCGAAGAGCTGCCCTTCGCAGACAACTCCCTGGATGTTGTATCGTGCGTTTTCCTGTTTCACGAACTGCCA
>CALDSI010000200.1 GCA_937911395.1 uncultured Labrenzia sp. | reverse complement strand
CCCAGCACAAATCCAATCTCGGCCGCGGAAAACCCCTCGAACTCCAAAATGACCGGAAAGAAAGGGAGAAACAGCCCATAGCCGAAAAAATGAACCCCGAACAAAGCGGAGACACGCGCGCTGAGGGCCGACGTCAAATTCAACATGCAAACCGAACCGGATTTTGAGGCCCAAAAGAATATTAACGATTTTAAGTTTACCCTGATTTTGGAATTGTCCGGATTGGATACCGAACGACCCTTGCAGAGTTGAGAATCGCGCCCTTATGAAAGCGGAAACACAACAGGTAGAACCGGAGCTGATAGGCGAAGCCGAATATCAGACGCTTGAACAGACCTTGATGGAATCCGATCGGGGACGTCGGTTTCTAAAAGAGTTTTTGAACCGGAACAAGACCCCGGAGACAACCGAGATCCTCGGCGCGATCCAACGTCTTGAGAAAGTCGTCACCCGCCAGCGTAAAGTGCCGGATCTCGACAAGATCCGCCTGGATATTGCCGACATGCACGAGGCAATTGAGCGCACCAAGGCGGAGATCGCCAACATCAAGGACGACGGCGACGAGAGTAACCGCTTTGTCGATGCCTCTCATGAGCTTGATGCGATCGTGACGCAGACCGAAGGCGCCACCCAGTCGATTCTGGAAGCTGCCGAGCAGATCCAGGAAAAGGCCTGGGTTCTTCGAGAAAATGGCGCAGACGATTCGACCTGCGACGATATCGATGCAAAGGCCACAGAAATCTTCATGGCCTGTTCCTTCCAGGATCTGACAGGCCAGCGCACCAACAAAGTGGTCCAGGTACTGCGATATCTGGAAAGCCGGATCAACTTGATGATCAACATCTGGGGCATCGAAGATCTGGAAGCAGATGACACCGCTGGTCCTGTCGACAGCCGGCCGGATGCCCATTTGCTGAACGGCCCGCAGCGTGACGGCGCCGGCGTCTCTCAAAACAGCGTCGATGAACTGATGTCTGTGAGCGGCGACGTATTTGACGCCGCTCTTGACGAAGTCGCAGCGCCTGGCAACACATCTGCAAGCGAAGCTTCAGCACCAATGGGTGAGGCGGACATCGATGCGCTGATGGCCGGCGATAGCGAACCGATGGATGCGGCCGCGATTGATGATATGTTCGCATCAGCACCCGCAGCCGAAGAAACGGAAGCTGAAGACACGGCGGATGTGACCGATCCGGTTACCAATGAGTTTGCTTCAGCCCACGCCGATGAAGTTCTGGATGAAGCCGCGATCGACAAACTGTTCGATGCGGAAGTCAGCGAGCCGGAAGCTGCCAACGACAGCGAACCGGCAGCCGAAACAGCAGAAGCAGAAGCTGATGCCGACTGGGCGCTGGTTGAGCAGGAGGCAGATGCCGACGAAGGCGCTGACCCGCTGACAGAGTTGACCGAGGCGGAACGCCAGGCTCTGTTCAACTGATCGATCTTCACACCGTCAAGAGACAAGGGCGCCCATTCCAGGCGCCCTTTTTCTTTGCCTCACCAAAGCAAATGCCGCGCTCGTTTCCGTGCGCGGCATTTGTCTGAGAGTTTTAAAGGCATCGTCGGCACATCCCTAGATCCGCCAACGATGCCTCCCCTCTTTGTCCAGCGTTATCCAGCCTTGATCTTGTCAAAGAACCGGTTGGCCTCTTCGTTGAGATGGGCAGCCCTGTTCTTCAAGGTCAACGACGTTTCATGGATCGTCTCAACCGTGCCATCGACTGAATCGATGGACCCGCGCACGGCGGCGATCTCGTCAGTAAAACTTTGTGTGCCAACCGCCGCGATCTGAACCGCAGAAGAAATCTCCGCCGTTGCAGACGACTGCTGCTCTACGGCCGCTGCGATGCTGTTGGCAATCTCCGACAGTTCACTGATGATCGTCGTGATGCCGTCGATATCCTGAACGGACTGCTTGGTTGCCTGCTGGATCGCAGCAATCTGTTCGGTGATCTCTTCCGTCGCCTTGGTTGTCTGACTTGCCAACTCCTTCACCTCGGCCGCGACGACAGCAAAGCCCTTGCCCATTTCACCGGCTCTGGCCGCTTCAATAGTTGCGTTGAGCGCAAGGAGGTTGGTTTGTTCAGCGATGTCGGAAATCAAGCCGATGACAGACACCACCTGATCTGCAAAACCGGCCAGCTTGGTGACCGATTCATTGGTATTCTGAGCGCCTTGGACAGCTTGCTGGGCCTTTTCACGCGAGTGTCCGGCCTGACGCCCGATTTCAACAATCGAAGCGCTCATTTCTTCCGTCGCCGTCGCGCTGGACTGTACACCACTCGCGGTCTCCGCAGAGGAGGCGTCCATTGTCTGCATGCGGGTTGCGATCGCCCCGGTCTCCCGGCTGAGGTCGCGGGAGGAGTTCTCCAACTCATCAGACGTTGAGCTCAATTCGCCGACGACGCCGCTGAGTGAAGTCTCGAACGTGGCAATCGCGGACTTCAGTCCGTCTTCGCGCGCGACGGCATCCGCCACCATTTTTTCGTGGTAGGTCGAAATGGCGATGTCCATGTCCAGCATCACCAATTTGGTGATCACTGCCATGAGCTTTGAGCGCTTGGCCGCGGTCATCATCCGCTTGGTCAGCAGCACTTCAGAGATCTGGGTCAAGGCAAAGGAATACCCGCCGATGTACCAGCTTGGATCCAGACCGATGCGCACATGCGCCAACCCGATCCGGATGGAGCGCTCAAGGTAGGCCTCGGTCGGTCCTTCGTTGAACATGCGCTCCCAATGAGAGAGCTGGGCCGAGATTAGGCGAGCTTCTTGATCTCCAATCATCGTCGACAAATGCGGGACTGTTTTTACATGATCGTAAAATCCGTCCATGATCCTCGGCAAATGAGAGGAAAGTGTCGGCCAGATCGATCGCGCCAGTGTTCGGTCTTCTTCGGTGAAACGGAAAAACGCCAGCCTGCCCTTCAGCGTTTGGTTCTGCATATTGGCTCCATGGACCCTGCAAGCCAGAGCTGGTCCCCCTCAGGCCAACGCTGTCCCGCCAATCAACGTAAAGCGCCCCTTCTTGAGGCGGGTTTCAACGGAACGCCATGTATTCAATGCCAAGGAAGACAGGATGGCAGCATCAGCAGAGCCCATACCCCTACGTAACGTAACCATTTGTTTTTGCTTCGCAATTCAGCAGACACCACGGACACTTCCGCACTGTCCGTTCCTTCGCGACTTCACCGAGAAAGAACCGGACAGGGATGATCCGCCTAATAGGTCAGCCCCTAACAGCGCGTTAACGCGAAACAGCCTTAAACAACATCTTAGGGTCGATGTTTCCGCCCGTCAGTACGACACCAACTGTCCGCTCCCTTAGGTCAAGTTTCCCGGACAACAAAGCGGCTAACGCAGCGGCGCCGCCGGGTTCGACCACAAGCTTGAGCTCTGAAAACGCAAATGCCACAGCGTCCAGAACTTGCTCGTCAGTGACCGTAAATCCTTCCCCGGCAAATTGACGCAGGATTGAAAATCCGATCTCCCCAGGGCTTTCAGAAAGGAGCGCATCACAGATCGAACCGGATTTGGTCGGATTGGACAGCAACGCACCTGCCTCCAAAGACCGTTTGTAGTCGTCGAAGAATTGCGGCTCGACCGTGTGGAAGACCGTTTCGGCGGAGGTGCTCGCAAGCGCAAGCGCGATTCCGCTGGAAAGGCCTCCACCACCTGTGCAGGCGAGGACATCATCCAACCGCACACCACGGTCTTTTGCTTGCGCGGCCATTTCCAGGCCAACGGTCCCCTGCCCGGCAATGACGGCAGGATCATTGTAAGGGTGCACAAACGTCGCGCCGGTTTCGGCGCAGATCTCAGCAGCGATCTTGTCGCGGTCTTCCGTGGCCCGGTCATAAGTAATGACCGTCGCACCATATCCGCGAGTGCGTTCCAGCTTCACCTGAGGGGCATCGGCAGGCATCACGATCGTCGCCGGCATGCCAAAGATCTTGGCGCTGGCCGCGATGCCTTGCGCGTGATTGCCCGACGAGCAAGCGACAACCCCCTTGGCCCGGACGTCCGGGTCCAATTGCCTCAAGCAGTTGTAAGCGCCGCGAAATTTGAAAGAGCCGCTGCGTTGCAAGCATTCCGGCTTGATCAACACACGCCCGCCAACACGCTCGTCCAGAGCGGGATTGGTCAAGAGCGTGGTTTTGACAGCAACACCCTCCAGGGCATCAGCTGCCTCCAATACATCGTCGAAAGTGACAGCTGTGCTGGTGGAGGAAGATCGTTCTGCTGTCGCGCCGGTCATGGTGGCCACCTCATTCAGGATCTGAGGTGCACAGGAGTACCGGCTCCCCCATGGCCTGACAACTGCAACATTGTGAGGGTCACAAAATCCCGCAGCGCCAATATCTTAAAGCTTCAGAGGCTATCAGATCACTCTGCCGCGTTGGCTTGTGCCACACCACCAACGGCGGCGATACAATTGTCCAGGAACTGCCGGCTGCTGGCTGCCCAAGTGTAATTGAGTGCAATGTTTCGGCAGTGGTCGCGCGGAATATCGAGAGCGGCTTCACATGCCTCCGCAAGGTTTTCCGATAAAACACCGGCACCGGTATCACCGATCACATCCAGCGGTCCCATGACCGGATAGGCGGCAACCGGCACCCCGCACGCCAGCGCTTCCAGCATGACATTGCCGAACGTGTCGGTGAGAGACGGATAGACATAAACATCCGCGCTGGCGTAGTGACGCGCCAGGTCTTCACCGGTTTTCGCACCGGTGAAGAGCGTGTCGGTGTATTCTCTCTGCAGCGTATCCAGCTGAGGCCCATCGCCAACAACGACCTTAGAACCGGACAGTTTCAGATCCAAAAACGCCTTAATGTTCTTCTCAATCGCAACTCGGCCGACATACATGAAGACCGGCCCCGGCAGATCCTTCGGCAGGGCAGAGCCCTCGTAGGGCTTAAAGAGATTTTCGTCGACCCCGCGCGACCAGCGCATCAAGTTCCGGAAGCCACGGTCTCTCAGATCGTTTTCCAGCGAAGTGGTTGCCACCATGCAGCCGTTGCCGGCGTTGTGGAAGCGGCGCATCCAAGAATAAGACCAGGAAAGCGGCACCGGCATCCGGGCAGAAACGTATTCCGGAAACCGTGTGTGATAACTGGTGGTGAACGGCTGTCCGCGCTTTTTGGCGATTCCGGCTGCAAGCAGGCCAAGCGGACCTTCGGTCGCAATGTGCAGGTGTTCGCAGTCGAACTCATCCATCATCCGCCGCACGGTACCCTTGTGGGTCAAAGACAGACGGATTTCCGGGTATGTCGGGCACGGAAGCGTCTTGAAAGCCTGCGGGGTCAAAAACTCCATGCGAACGCCCATGGCACGGAGTTCGTCAGCCGTGCGTTCAAGCGAGCGCACGACGCCATTGATCTGTGGATGCCAGGCATCTGTGACAACAAGAATGGAACTCATGCGGCGACCGGAGCTTCCTGTGGCTTCGCCGCTTGGGCTCCGGTTTGAGCCTGTTCTACCCATCTGATCACCTCAAAGGTTCCATCATGATGTTCGGCAACCGCTGTGCAGCTTTCAACCCAATCGCCAGTGTTGATGTAGTGAATACCGTTGACGTCACGGCTCGCTGCATGGTGGATGTGGCCGCAGATGACACCGTCAACGCCCTGCCGGCGCGCTTCATCGGAAAGAGCTTCCTCGAAGCGCCCGATGAAACTGACCGCGTTTTTGACTTTCAGCTTCGCCCAGGCTGACAATGACCAATAGGTCAGACCAAGACGGCGGCGCATGGCATTCAGGACCGTGTTGACGCCAAGCGCTGTGACGTAAGCCTTGTCCCCAAAGAACGCGAGCCACTTGGCATGGCGGATCACCACATCAAACTGATCCCCATGGATCACCAGATAGCGCCGATTGTCAGCGGTTTCATGAATGATGCTGTCGGTGACTTCCACCCCGCCGAAGTGTGTGCCTAAGAAGCTGCGGAGAAACTCGTCATGATTTCCGGGAATATAGACAACTCGGGAGCCCTTGCGGCCTTTGCGCAGGATCTTCTGAACGACATCGTTGTGGAGCTGCGGCCAATACCAGGACCGCTTCAACCGCCAGCCATCCGCGATGTCGCCGACGAGATAAATCGACTCGGCATCGTTGTCCTTCAGGAAGTCGAGCAGAAGCTCGGCCTGACACCCGCGGGTGCCCAGATGTACATCTGAAATAAACAAGGCCCTGTAATGCCGCGATGTCTCCGAAGTGGACATTGCACGTCTCCTAGATCCATTGGACCGCTATAGACGCGATTCAAGTTTCACTATTATGACAGACAGGGTTTGAGACGGCCTGACGTTGCGTTTTCCTAAAGTCATTGGAGGGTCTTTCCCTTAGCCGCGCCAACATGTGCGCTTCAGCGCGCACACTCGGGGCCTCACAATCACGCAGGTTCATCGCTTAAGGGATAGCCGCAGCCGGTTTCGTTTCATATGGTCTCGCAAACCTCACCTTCAAAATTCGGGAGATCGATCATGGATTTGGGATTGCGCGGCAAGTCGGCAATCGTGTGCGCTTCAAGCCGCGGGCTTGGCAGAGGTTGCGCAGAAGCGCTTGCAGAAGCCGGATGTGACCTGGTGATCAACGGACGCGACAAAGATGCCCTGGAAGCGACACGTGCGTATCTGACGGACACCTTTCAGGTCAAGGTCAGTGTCATCGCTGCCGACGTTTCAACACCGGCAGGACAAACCGCTCTCCTGACGGCTTGCCCGGAGCCCGACATACTGGTCAACAACAATGGCGGCCCGCCTCGCAAGGACTATACAGAACTCAATCGCTCTGCCTTGCTGGAAGGTGCCATCCAGAACTTCGTGACCCCGATCGAACTGATCCAGGCAGTTACACCGGGGATGAAGGCCCGTGGCTTTGGCAGGATCGTCAACATCACGTCCTTGTCCGTGAAGATGCCGATTGAAGGCCTGGACCTTTCCAGCGGCGCCCGCGCCGGTCTGACAGCATTCCTGGCAGGTGTTTGCCGCCAGCTGGCTCCGCATGGTGTCACGGTCAACAATTTGCTGCCGGGCAAAATGGATACGGACCGGCTGAGGGGTGGTTTTGAACGCTCCGCACAACAGTCCGGTCAGACAGTGGACGCCATTCGCGCAAGCCAAGCTGCAGAAATCCCGGCGCGCCGTTTTGGAACAGCCGAGGAGTTCGGTCAGACTTGTGCCTTTTTGTGTTCAACACACGCCGGCTACATCACCGGCCAGAACATTCTCATGGACGGCGGCCTTTACCCGGCAGCATTCTGAGAAAAAAAGCCGGCCCGCGGTTGCGGGCCGGCAGAATTTCCAGAACCAGTCTGGCAGCTGATCAGAACTTGATCCGCACAGAAGCTGTCAGAATGTCGACGGAAGAGTCGACGGAACCGGTCAGCGACCCCTTCGAAGCGCTGTAGTCCTGGTGACCCGGGACAAGGTTCAGATCGGTGTCTGTGCCAAAGATATGCGTGTAGCCGAGATCAAACGAGAAGTGCTCGTTGAAGACATAGGATGCACCCGCGCTCAGCCAGATACGATCGTTGTCCGGAAGGCGCGCGGACCGGATCTTATCATCGATCGGTGACCACTCGTATGCCGCACCAGCGCGGAAGGTGAGCTTGTCGTTGAAGTCGTACTCACCACCGAGCGCGAGGTAGTAGCCGTCATTGTAGTTAAACGGCAGCGTGGTCACGGTGGCCCCTGTCGCATCAGCCGTGATCTGCGGCTCTTTCAGGCGGCTCCAGTTTGTCCACTCGAATGTGCCAAGAACGCGAATGTTGTCGGTGATGCTTTGCTTGGCTGAAAGAGTAACCATATCCGGCGTCGCCAGTACGGTTTTCACATTCGTTACAGCCGTCGTGAACGGGTTTGCCGGGTTAGGCGCCGCGATCGTGCCGTCGATGTCGGTGAAGATCGCCGAGCGATAACCAATACCGATTTCCGTCGTCGCGGTCGGTTTGATTGTGACACCAGCCGTCAAACCAACACCAACCCCGTCACCGTCAAGCTGCTGCCCGGGAAACAAGGTTGCGCCAGGAATAGTCGGGGAGAAGGACGCGTTTGTCAGACGAACATCCGCATACTGGATCTGCGGACCAATCGCGACAGAGAACATCTCATTGATCTTATAACCGACAACCGGGTTGAGGTTGATCGAAAAGATCTTGGATGACCGGTTGTAACCCGCGCCGGTCCAGTTGCTGTCATTTGGCTTCGTGGAAAGACCGAACGGCCCGTTGATTGCCACACCAAGATAAATCTGGTCGTTGAAATTATAAGATGCGTAGGATGCAGGAATCCAGGCATCATGGCCAATATCACCCGTGTCATAGGACGTGGTGATCAGACCCGTTGGCGAGGTCAGCGAGTTCGGGACGGTGTTTGAGCCCGTGATATCTGCCTTCGGAATGATGAAGGCGTTGTGAGCTTCAAAGTTGATCTTCCCGTCCATCGACGTGATCGTTGCCGGGTTCCAGAACATGGACGAAATCGACGAACTGGATGTACCGTTACCGGCGAAGGAAGTCCCTTGGTAGTAGGCGCTCTGCTCGCGCAAGGCGAAACCGCCCGCAGAGGCTGCACTTGCGACAATCGAGGCAGCGATGGCTGTCGACGTCATAAGTACGATTTTCTTGGTTGCCCGCATTTTTACGTTTCTCCCAATCCTCCTCCCCCCCCGGGAGGAATTTGACACTGATTGCAGGGTCTAAAAGAAACGGCTGCCTTTCAACTACGAAATGCGATCTCTAATTGCAGTGAACGCGGTTGCTGCGTTGCAATATACGGGTTTTCACGAAAGCCCGGCGCACGCACCAAGTGCTCGTAGCCGGATAAACATATCATGAGACACTGCTTTTGGAGGATGACCGCGGCCAACCATACAAATGCACATTTTTTAGGCACATTACCAAAGCGTCACACAGGACTTTCTTTCTTTGCTGCGCGTTGCTTTCTTGTCACACATAACCTTAGGGAATACGGGCGTTTTGCGCGAACCTGGAGTGTTTATTGGCGACTGAATCGCTTCATCGGCAAAGCCCAAAATACCAAATCAGCATTATCCGCCGCCCACGATATGGCCAACCGAGTGAGATGAAAAAGTCACTCTAATGTCAGAAATGCGGATAATTTTATGATTCAAACACCCGCATTTCAGACACGATATATATGGAGTTTCAAACTCAATGAGCCGAAAGTGCAGACAACACTGGTCGAGCCGCACCCACGACGTTACTCTCTATAGTAGCATTTTAGGCAAGTCCATCACGCGCGCTCAAAAACCGCCGCATGGCAACATCGCTCCAAGGCGAAAGACGCTTCAAAGCGGCTTGGTGGCTTTGATAAATGCGGTTACTCATCGGATCCTGACGGGAGGTGTCCAGCAGCACTTCTCCGGTTGTAACGCGCAAGGCTTCAAGAATGTCGTCTGGATAAGAAAGGACCTCAACGCCATCTTCTTGTCTGAGCAACTGGAGGCTTCCGGCATTTTCCCAATCGCTCTCGGCAAGCGCCCGTCCATTCTCAGCGCGGCATGCCTCCAAAAGGATCGCCTGGAATTCTTCCGGCAAAGCACCACAAGCCGCCTGATTGAACAGGGCCTCGCCTGTCCCGTTCGGTTCATGGAAACCAGGTGAATAATAGTATTTCGCGGCTTTCTGGAACCCCATGGCCCGATCGGACCAGGGACCGAGAAATTCAGTCGCATCCAGGACGCCCGTTTGGAGCGCCTGAAACAGCTCACCCGGTGGCAAACCAACGGGAGCGGCCCCAAGCCTGCGCATCACTTCTCCGCCCAGCCCCGGCATCCGGATCTTGAGGCCGCGCAAATCATCGAGGCTTTGGAGCGGTTTCTTGTACCAGCCGCCCATCTGAACACCGGTGTTACCCGCCATCACCGGTTTGATGCCGAAGGGCGCGTAAAGCTCATCCCACAGCGCCTGCCCGCCGCCTTGCTCAATCCAGCTGATGTGTTCATGGGGGAGCAAACCGAAAGGGATCGCGGTGAAATAGACGGAGGCCGGGATCTTGCCTTGCCAGAAGAACGAGGCTGTATGCGCCATGTCCGCAGTGCCGTTTGAGACGGCATCAAAGACGCCGCGCGCGGGAACAAGTTCGCCAGCAGCAAACTAACGGATCTTGAACGCACCACCTGAGAGCAACGCAACCTGATCAGCGATCCGCTGCGCCGTAACGCCCGGGCCCGGCAGATTTTTCGGCCAGGATGTCACCAGCTTCCATTCGGTGACCGTACCTTGTGCCATCACCGCTGGCGCTGACAAGACGGATGCGCTTCCAACGGCACCGCCCACAAGCATGTCCCGGCGGCTGAGGTTCTTCTGGTTTTTCAATGCATCACTCATTGCGCGCTCTCCCAAAAAGCGTGGAAGTGATGGACCGGCCCATGACCCTGTCCAATCTTGAGTTCATCTGCATGGCAGATTGCTTCGTGGATATAGGCTTTTGCACTGGATACCGCGTCGCCCAGCGCGTTGCCCTTGGCCAGTCCGGCAGCAATTGCAGAAGACAACGTGCATCCAGTGCCGTGGGTGTTATCTGTCGCGATGCGGTCCTCGCGCAGCCAGAGAATTTTACCGTCTCTCGTTGCCAGAAGGTCAGCGCTTTCCGTACTGTCGCCGTGTCCGCCCTTCAACAAAACAGCCTTCGCCCCGAGGTCGATCAGCTGTTTGGCCTGGCTCTGCATGTCGCTTTCGTTGCGGGCGACTTCGGCCCCCAGCATACGGGCAGATTCATGAAGGTTGGGCGTGATGATGTCGGCCAAGGGCACCAGCTTAGATATCAGTGTTGCAACCGCACTTTCTGCCAAAAGCGGATCTCCGGATGCGGCCACCATCACGGGATCCAGAACGACTGGTCCTGTCTGATGGCGTTTCAAACCTTCAGCGACTTCTTCAATGATCGGCACCTGCGAGAGCATGCCAATCTTGGTGGCTGTTACCGCAAGGTCGGAATAGACGGCATCGATCTGCGCACGTACGAATTCGACCGGCACATCATGGATTGCCGTAACACCAAGGGTGTTTTGTGCCGTGAGCGCCGTTAAGACGCTCGCCCCGTAAACGCCATTTGCCGAAAAGGATTTCAAGTCCGCCTGAATGCCGGCCCCACCGCCGGAATCCGAGCCTGCTATTGTTACCGCGATTGCGGTCATGGTGCCCTCCGCACAATACTGTTGGGATGGATGTCAGCCGGTTTGAAGACGGCTTTCGATATCGCGGGCCGACAGGCTGTAAAGCGTGTCGAGAAGCTCTGGAACCAGACTGCCAGGTCCCCCGCTCCGGGAAGCGGCGATTTCGCCCGCAATGTTGAAGACGGACAGGCCAGATGCCGCGGCAAGCGCTGTATCTGGCTCAACGCTTGCAAACGCTGCGAGGACCGCGCCCCCCGCACAACCGGTGGCCGTCACTCTGGCCAAAAGAGGATGACCATTGCGCAGCCGGTAGTCTTCGCCCCGGCCTTCGATCAGGTCCTCTTCTCCAGTCACGGCAAACACCGTTCCCTCCGAAATCAAAGCGTCAACCTCAGCCCGCGCATCAAAGAGCGCGGTCATCTCGGCTTCATTCGCCCGAACAAGAGACGGCAGCGTTTGCAAGATCTCTTTGGCGTAGGTGCAGCGCTGCGGTGACCGATCCGCGAACACCGGATCAATGGTGATTGGCCGCCCGGCTTCCTTGGCCGCATCGATCGCAACCGGGATCGCTAAACGGCGGCTGTTGTCGAGTGTTCCGAGATTTATCAGGAGTGCATCGGCGGACGCTGCAAAGCTCTGAACTTCCTCCGGCGCGATCGTCATGGACGGCACAGCGCCGAGCGCTAAAAGGACATTGGCCGTAAAGCCCTGCGCGACCGTGTTGGTGATGGCATGAACGCGAGGTCTTTTTGTCCGCACACGCTCCAGCAAGGAAAAGACGGTATCCGCAGACAGCTCTTGCGTGCTCGCGGCAATCGACAAACTCATGCCCGGCCCCTTTTCAAGTTCAGTGAGCCGGCGTTCCGCGCCATCGTTTTTCGGATAATACGTAAAAGATCAGTCATGATCTCAAATCCCTCCGCCGGTACAAGCCGGATCAGGTTCTAGGAGTTGGCCATTCGCCTCTCAGCCCGATCCACAATTGCCGGGCACCCCCATGAGACAAAATCTGTCTACTAAGATGGGCCCGGGTTTTCAAGTCCCACTTAGCTATCGCTGGGGTCCAATAGCCAACAGCCGATTGACTGTTTGTGTGAGATAAGCGATGTCGGGGCACAGTTCGTATTTGCCCGCAGGAGCCCCCATGACCCCGTTTTTCGTGATGATCAAATGTCAGCTTGGCAAGACCTATCAGGTCGCCAATGCAATCGCGGATGCTGAGATTGCTTCGGAAGTCTACTCCACCAGCGGCGACTATGATCTTCTCGTGAAGTTCTACATCGAAGACGGAACTGACATTGGACACTTCGTCAATGAGAAGGTGCACCCGATCGACGGCATCCAGGACACCAAGTCGATCATAACGTTCAAGGCGTTCTGACCCTCAAGCGAGGGCCGTGCGCTTTCTCGGCGCGGTAACTTTTCAAGACTTGGACGGTGTCGATGCCCGGCGGTCCTTGGTCCGGTCAAGGCCAAGCCGGTGCTCCCGGTAAATCACGAAGATCCCGGCGGCCATAACGATCACCGCTCCTACAATCACCTCAAGGACCGGCACCTCGGCAAAGACGACCCAGCCGACCAGGATCGCCCAGAGCATGTTCACATAATCAAAGGGCGCGATGGTCGATGCATCCGCATACCGGTAGCTCTGGGTCAAGAGGATCTGCCCCACGCCGCCGAACAGGCCAATCATCACCAAAAGAGCCGATGTCTCCAGATCCGGGATAATCCAGGCCTGCTCCGGCCAGATCCAACCGGCTGGAATGGTCAGAAGCGAGATCACGGTCGCAGACAGGGAAAACCAGGTGACAATGGTCGAGGTGCGCTCGGTGACGCACAGCTTCCGGACCGTGATCATGGCAAGGGCCGCAAAGGCAGCACCCATAAATCCGGAGATGGCCCCAAAGGTGGCTGAGTTGTCGAAATCCCCCTCCCCTAGATGCGGTGACAAAACGACCAGAATGCCTACAAAGCCGACTGCAACCGCGCTCCACCGATAGATCCGGACAGTTTCGCCCAGCATGAAGAAGGCCAGAACAACAACGATGAGCGGTGTTGCAAAGTTGATGGCTGTTGCATCAGGCAGCGGCAACAGATCATAAGCGGTGAACATGCACACCATGGCCGTCAGGCCGATGCAGGCGCGCACCAGATGCCCTTTGGGGTTCTGTGTCTTGAACGCAAGGCCAAGTTCTCCGCGCACCCCGACCATCATCAGAACCGGAAAGACACCAAAAAAATTCCGCGCAAACACGAGCTCCCCAATCGGCACACGTTCAGCGGCGATCTTGAGCACGGTCACCATGGCAAAAAACACAATCGTCGAGGCCAGTTTGAGCCCAATGCCCATGAGAGGAGCCTGACGTGTCATCCCCGTTGACGCTGGTGCGCGGGACTGCTCGGTTGCGGTGTTTTTTGACGCCATAAATCGGATCCAGATACTGGCTAACACCCGGCGCTTTCCGCGCCACGCACCAGTTTTGAAAGAATAACAGAACAGCGAAGGCAAAAGCGCCGCAAACAGATCCCAATCGGTCCGCCGGGCACTCAGGGTAAGATTTGCGCAAATCGCTTCAGAAGTGAAAGACCAGTATCTACCCCGGCCTCAATTTTTGCAATCTCACGCGAAGCCTTGGCAGATTAAACAGGGTATGCCGATAAAATCAGCGTGTATGACCAACGTTTCCTCTTCAAAAGCAACTGAAAACCCGGCACATACCTGCCCCTGCCGTCGTGGGCTCCTATACTTATAAAAAATCTCCGATTCGAAAGGCGCCGCTCCATGTTCCGATCGTTTTTCTTGAACCGTAAATGGTTCTTCTGGGCCTGGATCATCTCGGTGGTCATCCTCGGCGCCACGCAGTACCAGGTGAACCTGAACGTCGAGATCAACGAATGGTTCGGCAGCTTTTACGATCTTATCCAGCGCGCCTTGAGTGAGCCAGGCTCCGTCACATTCGGCGAATACATGCGCGAACTGATGACGTTTTTGTACATTGCCGCGATTTTCGTGATTGTTGCGGTGATCCTAGACTTCATCACCACGCTTTTCGTGTTCCGTTGGCGAACAGCCATGAACGACTATTACATGGCCCATTGGCATGTGGTCCGCCACATCGAGGGGGCTTCCCAGCGCGTTCAGGAAGACACCATGCGCTTTGCGCGGATCATGGAGAGCCTTGGCGTCTCTTTCCTGCGCTCCGTCATGACCCTGATCGCCTTCCTGCCGATCCTCTGGGAGTTGTCAGCCAACGTCACCGAGTTGCCCTGGATCGGTCCCGTGGCTCACTCACTGGTTTACGTTGCGATCATTTCAGCTGCATCCGGCACGGTTTTGCTGGCCGTGGTCGGCTTGAAATTACCGGGCCTGGAATTCAACAATCAGAAGGTTGAAGCGGCCTACCGGAAAGAACTTGTCTACGGCGAGGACAATGAGGAGCGCGCGGATCCACCCTCGGTGGACGAGCTCTTCGGTCATGTCCGCAAGAACTATTTCCGGCTGTTCTTCCACTACCTTTATTTCGACATCGCCAAATGGTCGTACCTGCAGGCAACAGTCCTTGTGCCCTACATTGCGCTCGGACCGACAATCGTGACCGGTGCCATCACCTTGGGTGTGATGCAGCAGATCGTGCGCGCGTTCTCACAGGTCGAAAACTCGTTCCAGTATCTGGTCAATGCCTGGACCACGATCGTCGAGCTGATCTCCGTCTACAAACGCCTCAGAGCTTTTGAAAGCCATATTTGGGAATACGAGCGCAACGGCGGCGTCCCACAGGAAATGCCAGCAGAGTAACAGAGGTCAGAGGTCATCGGGCAACCGGCAGACGGGAGCCTCAGGGCTTGTGTCCCTGTCTACTCGTTTGAACCGCGGATCGCCCGAATAACAGCATCGGTGACTTCCCGGGTGGTGGCTTTGCCCCCCACATCGGGCGTCACGATACCTGCGTCGCAGACGCGCTCAACCGCTGTCATCAGACGCTGACTGGATGCCGCCTCACCCAAATGGTCCAGCATCTGCGACGCGGTCCAGAGATGAGCCTATTGATCAATGAACCCAATCGCGTTGTTTGCAGATGCTTGACACGAGAGATCCGAGTAATTGCCTTATTGTTTTGGCATTTGTTTACTTAACCACGATTAATAATCGGGCGGAACCTTGTGCATCTGGCATCGGAACATCACTTTAGTTTTTAAGTCAAACGAGCTTAGAGGCATCAGCTTGCCAGCTTCATGTGGTTGGCCACGTGCCTACTTCAGTGTTCTGAAAGGCAACACAGCTTGGCACTGGAGCAGATAATTGCGTCTCTGGGCGAAAAACATGATCAGGAGCAAACAGATGACAATCCAGAAAACTTCCGCAGAAAAGCTGAAAACAGGAAAGCGGATCGGTGCAATCATACAAAACGAGAGCGAGCGCGAACGGCTGCTTTCGAACCCAGAGGGTGTTTTGGCTGACATCGGCATCCAAACAACCGCAACGATTTATGCAGACACGGCTGATACGGTTCACCTGGTTATCCCATCCCATATTGACGAATGTCGGGTCGCTGCCGACGATGCCGCATATTTTGAGGAACTGGGTTTATTAGCGCTTGGCCTTTGCATGTATTCAGAAGAACAGGATGACGAGCCTGCGACCAATCCAGTCTGAGAAGGCAAGACTTCCAGCTACGTCCGAAGCACCCAATGGCACGTTTTCCCTACTACAAGCACAACATTCAAGAGCTGGGCAGGCTACTTGTCCGGGCACGTATGGATCCTGAGTTCCGAAAACTGTTCATCGACGACCCCAAGAAACAACTCAGGTTGACCGGACTTCCCGAAAACGTCATCGAGCTGATGGATTTCAAGATCATAGATAAACCAGAAGGTACCGTTTCGGTAATTCCCTACAAGCTGAACCAGACCTCACTTGAGAACCAGGATCCTAATTACTTACACGGTTTAGCTGATCTTTTTGCTGAAGCAGACGAAGCCAAAAATCGAAACAAGAGCAACAATTGAATTTTAAGGGTATCCCAACGCAAGTACCTTCGTATCTGCATGGTTGAAAACAAGTAACGCCTTTAGAGCAAACCGTTTTTTAAACTGAATCAAGTTTCGCTACCACTCGGCTTTTCCTCGGACACGAAACCTGAAACGGCCGGAAGTTAATTTAAACGCGACACGCTGTTAGGCCGTGTGGATACAAGCCAATAGAAAAGCGCCGAAAAATCTCCGGCGCTGATCTATCTCCAAATGTATCGCTGGTCTATTTCGCCGCTTGGATTGCATCCCAAACCCTCTGCGGGGTTGCGGGCATATCAAGAAGTTCGGTGACACCCGCGCCGTCTTTCAGAGCGTTCTGGATCGCGTTCATGACAGCCGCGCAGCCGCCGATCGTGCCGGCATAGCCGGCGCCCTTGATCCCCATCGCGTTGGTCGTCGACGGCACATTTCGGGTCTGGAAGTCAAAATTCGGGACATCTGCCGCCCGCAAAAGCCGATAATCGAGGAGTGAGGCCGTCAGAAGCTGACCATCTTCGTCAAACACCGTGTGCTCACACAAGGCCTGACTGATGGCAGACGCTGCCCCGCCATGAACCTGACCGGCCAAGAGCAGCGGGTTCACGGTGACACCAAAGTCATCGACAATGACGTAGTTCTGGATATCGATATCGCCGGTGTCCGGATCAACTTCCAGCTCGCAGATGTGGGTGCCGTTCGGATAGGTCGCCTCGGTTTGTTTGACCTCCTCGCGCGCTTGCAGAGGCTCATCGGCCCCGGCAGCGATTTCGGCAAGGGTCACTTGCTGGTCGGTACCGACAACGCGGACCATGCCGCTGTCGAGCTCCAGGTCGTCAATCCCGGCTTCCAGCTTGTCGGCAGCGAGTTCCTTGACCTTCTTGACCAACGCAACGCTGGCTTCCTTGACCGATGGCAGACCGAGCGGGATGGAGCGAGACCCACCAGTCCCGCCGCCTTTGCGAACCCGGTCCGTGTCGCCCTGAATGACCTCGATATCCTCAATGTTGACGCCGAACTGCTCCGCAACGACCTGGCTGTAGGCTGTCGCATGGCCCTGTCCGTTGGTCTGGGTGCCGATCAGAAGCGTCAGATTTCCGTTCGCCCCGATCTCGACGGTCGCCTCTTCCCCGCCCGGGAAAGCACAGGCTTCAATATAAGAGCAAATGCCGAAGCCGCGATACTTGCCTTGAGCGGAACTTGCCTCCTGACGCGCCTTGAAACCTGCCCAATCAGCGCTCTCCAAGGCTTTCTCCAGGTGGCCCTGATAATCTCCGGTGTCATACATACGGCCGGTCTGGGTGGTGTAAGGAAGCTGTTCCTTCTTGATGAAGTTGAGCTTTCGGAACTCAACCGGACCAAGACCGGTTTCCTCACCCGCCTTGTCGATCAGCCTTTCAATCAAGTAGGCAGCTTCCGGACGCCCGGCGCCGCGGAACGCGTCGGTCGGGACCGTGTGACTGTAGACGCCTTCCACCTTCGCAAACACAGCCGGAATGTCATAAAGGCCGGATGTCATGGTTGTGCCGACCCAAGGGATGAAGGGGCCGAACTGATGCAGATAGGCGCCCATTGCCGCCTTCACATGCACCTTCATTCCAAGGATCTTGTTCTCCGCATCCAGAGCCAGCTCCGCATGGGAGAGGTTGTCACGGCCATGAGCATCGGTGACAAAATGATCCATCCGCTCACCGGCCCAGCGTACCGGCACGCCCAGCGCCCGCGCCGCCAGAATCGCGAGCGGATATTCGCGGTAACAGAAGATTTTGGTGCCAAAACCACCGCCAACTTCCGGCGTTACAACCTGAACCTTGTCCGCTTCAAGGCCGAGGATCTGGCAAAGGACATCCCGCATCCCGTGCCCGCCCTGTGTACCAAGGGTCAGCTTAAAACGGTCTCTGGCACTGTCGAACTCGGCCACACAGCCGCGCAGTTCCATATAGTTGGCGACAATCCGGTTGTTGACGAGATCGATTGAAACCGTTTTCGCCGCGTTGGCAAAGGCCGCATCGGTTTTCTCTGCATCGCCGTGCCCGAAAGTGAAGGCAACATTGGTGCCGAACTCCGGCCAGACTTTCACTGCATCCGGCGCAAGCGCGTCTTCCATTTCCACAACGACATCCAGCGGGTCGTAGTCGACCTCCAGCATCTCGGCGGCATCACGTGCGCCTTGCAGCGTGTCCGCAACCACAAAGGCAATCGCGTCGCCGACATAACGAACCGTGTCGGAGCACAGCAGCGGCTGCGTCGGTAAATTGAAATTGCTGCCGTCGATCTGCTTCAAGATGGCCCGCGTCGGCATGGATTTTCCGGCGACGTCCGCACCGATCAAAACCATACGAACGCCATCCATCGCCCGCACTTCATCTGCATTTGCGATGGTGATCTTGGCATGAGCCATCGCCGAGCGGAGCACAAATGAATGCAGGCACCCTTCCGGCTGGTAATCGCCGGTATAGATTCCCTCTCCCGTTATGAGCGGCAGATCTTCTTTGCGGCGCAACGGCGCACCAACACCGAATTTCGGAGTAGCCATTTGGTTCATGGAAGGGGCCTTCAGTTGACTTAAGTCTTTGCCGGTTGTCTGCAGCGCCTGGGATGCGCCAGCGGCGGGTTGACCATAATATAGTCCTGCGTAATTAAACTGGCCAGTGCACTTTTTTGCAAGTCCCGGCCGCAAAGCCCTTCCCTTCTTACCGAATTCCAGTAGGTTTGTTCGCACACTCTCTTTTTGACCGTCGATCTGCCCGCCTGGCAGGAACCCAAACGCTTTTCGGTCAAATGCCTCTGATAAACCGCGACACGCCCTAAATGGATTCCACACCCGACAAAACGACGGCAGACCCGGCGGAACCCAAACCGTCATCGCCGAACCATTTCATCGGACGTTTGGCGCAGCGCATCGGTCAGCTGCCGCCAAACACGATCGGTGCGCTGTGGATTCTGCTCGCCGCTTTCATGTTTTCCATCATGGTGACGCTGATCAAGTTTCTGGGTCAGGATCTTTCCGTGTTTCAGATCCTTGTTGTCCGCCAAGCGCTGATGCTGCTGATCGTGGCGCCCAAGATCCTGCCGGGACTGCCCGGCTCGCTCGCCACAAAACGCCCGGGGCTTCAGCTGACCCGGATCGTCTTTGCGACCTCCGCAATGCTGTTGGGCTTCACCGCGATCATTGAGATGCCACTTGCAGATGCGACGGCGATCAGCTTTTCAAAGACGTTTTTCATCACCATCTTCGCGATCTGGTTCCTGGGTGAGCAAGTCGGCAAACATCGCTGGGGCGCAACCATTGTCGGCTTTTTGGGAGTGCTTTTGATGCTCCGGCCAAGCGGCGAAGGTCTTGTGGATCCCTTTGCCCTGATGGCGCTTGGCAGCGCGGCTTGTGCCGGGATGGTGATGATCGTCATCCGCATCCTAACGCGGACCGACCCACCCAACACGATCCTCACCTATCAGGCGATGGGCGTTGGCCTCATCATGATCATACCTGCATGGATGACCTGGCAAGCGCCGACACTGGAACAATGGGCGTTGCTGGCAGCTGTTGGTTTCTTTTCCTGGGCCGGCCAGATGGCCAACATCAAGGCGTTCCAAGCCGGCGAAGCCACAGCCATTGCGTCGCTCGACTACACCCGCCTGCTCTACGCCACCTTGTTCGGGGCCTTGATCTTCAGCCAGTGGCCCGGAGTTGAAACACTCATCGGTGCCAGCGTGGTCATTGCGGCCTCGATCTACACCGTTCGCAGAGAAGCCATCC
>CALDSI010000199.1 GCA_937911395.1 uncultured Labrenzia sp. | reverse complement strand
AGATCAATCGCCGTATCGGCGAAAACGGGTTGAAGCTGATCCGTGACATTGCCGCACAAAAACCGGATGGCGAGCCTGTCCGACTGCTGACACATTGCAATGCCGGATGGATTGCTACCGTTGACTGGGGAACTGCGACGAGCCCCATGTACCAAGCCCATGATACGGGTATCCCGTTGCATGTTTGGGTCGATGAGACACGGCCGCGAAACCAGGGGGCACTCACATCGTGGGAGCTGGGGAGCCACGGTGTTCCACACACTTACATTACCGACAACGCCGGCGGTCATTTAATGCAGCATGGGCTGGTCGACATGGTCATCGTCGGCACAGATCGGACAACCCGGCGCGGAGATGTATGCAACAAGATCGGGACTTACCTCAAGGCACTGGCTGCCCGCGACAACAATGTGCCGTTCTATGTCGCCCTCCCCTCTCCAACGATCGATTGGAGCGTGAGTGACGGCGTGTCCGAAATCCCGATCGAAGAACGTTCTGAGCGCGAGACAACCCACATTCAGGGGAAGTCGGAGGAGGGACCGATTGCCGTTGTGCAGGTTACGCCGGATGGGACTTCCGGTGGAAACCCCGCATTTGATGTGACACCCAACCGGCTTGTGACAGGACTGCTCTCGGAGCGCGGGATTTGCGAAGCATCGTCAGAGGGCGTGGCCGGCTTGTTTCCAGAGATGGCGCAAGCTGCAGAATAGAGGGCGTGGGGCCGTGCAATAGGTGTGCGTCCCCACACTCGGGACTAGACTATCTTAGCGATGACCGCCAGACAGTCTCCCATCTTGACCAACCCTGGAAAATGACGGGCCATCAGGATTCCGGACCGTTTCGCCCGATACTCGATCGGAGCGGTACCGGTTCGCTCCGGCGGCCAGACCCGTGCAATGACGTCGCCTTCCGCGACCTCGTCTCCCAGATCAATGACGGGCTCGATCATGCCACCTTGTTCGCAGAAAACGAAGCAATCACCATCCGGCATGTCGAGCGTGACGCTCGAGCCCAACTCCAACTCGCCTGAGAGGATGCCGGCATGTTTTAGAAGATTGCGCGCGCCCTTCTTGGCGATGCCGATCGATCGCGATGTGGCTGTGCCGCCGCCGCCAAGCTCGGTCGTGACAAACACCTTGCCCTTTTGCTCGACTGCCGTGTCGAGCATGCCGACATTGTCGATTTCAAGCATGGTCGCGGAGTACGGCGCGTTGAACGCTTGCATAGCAGCAACACACGCGGCCTGCTGGTCTTTGTCACCCAGAACGTGCGCGGCTGCAAAGGGCACAAAATCCAGCGTCTTACCTCCGGAATGGTAATCCAGAACGATATCTGCCATCGGGATCAAAACCGTATCTACGTAATGGGCAATTTTCTGGGTGACGGTTCCATCCGGCTTCCCCGGAAAGGACCGGTTGAGATTGCCTTGGTCGATTGGCGACGTCCGCGATCCAGCAAGGAAGGCCGGATGATTGAGAGCCGGAACTATGATGACCCTGCCCCGAACGTCCTCCGGTTGTAGGGTTGCCGCCAGCTGTTGAAGCGCAATCGGCCCCTCGTACTCATCACCATGATTGCCACCGGTTAAAAGAGCGGTCGGACCATCACCCTTTCGCACAACAGTGATCGGGATCATCACAGATCCCCAGGCCGAGTCGTCCCGGCTGTAGGGAAGACGCAAGAAACCGTGATGAATGCCATCTTGATCCAATGGAATGGTCGGGCTGATCGGATTTCCGGTCATCGGTCAGTCCTTCACGAACAAGCGCCGGGGCACATTGGCAAGGCACTCCGGTTCATTCTCGCCAATGGCGATGCTTTCCGTGATCTCAAACCCCCAGTCCTCCATCCAGAGGCCGGTCATGAAATGGAAGGTCATGTTTTCTTCCAGAACAGATATATCCCCGCTGCGTAAGGACATGGTTCGCTCGCCCCAATCCGGGGGATAGGACAGCCCGATCGGATAACCAGTGCGATTGTCCTTGGTGATGCCGTGTTTTTTCAAGACCCGGAAAAACGCATGTGCGATGTCTTCACACCGGTTTCCAGCCGTTGCGACTTCAAGCCCTGCTTCCAGTCCCTCCAACACGGCCTTTTCCGCATCTAGGAACTTTTGCGGTGGCTTTCCGAGGTAAAGCGTGCGCGAAAGCGGACAATGGTAGCGATTGTGAACGCCCGCCACCTCAAAGAAGGTTCCCTCACCGGCCTTCATCGGCTGGTCATCCCAGGTCAGATGCGGGGCGGCTGCATCACTGCCTGAGGGCACAAGCGGGACGATGGCCGGATAGTCTCCACCGGCATCCAGGAGTGCATCGTAGCGCAGGCCGGCATCATAGATGTCCGCTACGAGATCGCATTTACGAAGGCCCGGTTCTGCCTTTTCCAAAATCCGGGAATGGATCTTTTCGACCTTTTTCCCGGCCATACGCATGTAATCGAGTTCCGGTGAGGACTTCACCGCTCGCTGCCAGTTGACCAGCGCATTGGCGTCTTGAAAGCGCGCGTTCGGCAGGTGTTTTTGCAGCGAGGCGAATGCGGCTGCAGAAAAATAATAATTGTCCATTTCCACGCTGATTTTCAGATTCGCCCAGCCACGCTCCTCAATCTTCGCAGACAGGTAGTCCATCGGATGCCGCTCCGTGGACTG
The DNA here is from genome assembly GCA_937911395.1 of uncultured Labrenzia sp. GTDB lineage: Bacteria > Pseudomonadota > Alphaproteobacteria > Rhizobiales > Stappiaceae > Roseibium. The sequence goes on along the minus strand of CALDSI010000199.1, from coordinate 29,021 downwards.
CACATAGTGATCCGGATACCCGATGATGTTGGAAGGATCCATGAAACAGGTGCGTAGTGCCCCATTGGCGTCTTGTCCCCGGCCGAACCAGACCGGCTCGCCATCCAAGGACAGCAACACTGCCTGATGGACATAGAAGGACCATCCGTCGTATCCCGTCAGCCAATTCATGTTGGACGGGTCAGAAACGATCAGCAGCTCCAGCCCTGCCGCTTCCATTGCCTTGCGGGTCTTGTCGACACGGCGCTGGTACTCGTCTTTCGAAAAACGAAGCGTGAGTTCAATCATCAAACGATCCCCAGCTCATCATGTGTCGATTGTCGTTCCCGCTTGCAGCGACAGAGCCTGCGCGCGGGCAAATGTTGCAATTGCCGTGTCCTGCACCCCCGTTCCGGTAAGGTCACAGATCGTGATTTCGGCATCGGATGCACGCCCCCTCGCCTTCCCCGAGACGATGTCTCCGAGTTCACTGAAGCTCGCCCCGGCACTGACAGAGCCTGCAGCCAAGGCTGGCCGCAACTCTCCCATCAACTCGGTTTGGGATTGCCGATCCGGCACATAAAGATCGGCCCGCGTCAAACAGGCCGGCTCCAATTCATTTTTTGTGTGCTGGTCCGATCCCATGGCTGTTATGTGATGTCCGGCTCGCAACCATTCGGCCCTTATGAGCGGTTCGGTGCTCGGGGTCGTGGTGACGACCACATCGGCAGCTTCGACAGCACCTGCAAGGTCCGAGACAGGCGAGACTTCGATTTCTAGATGAGACACCAACTCGTCTGCCGCCACTTGTGCCTTGGACACATCCCGCGCCCAAATCGCTACATGATCAATCGGCCGCACAAGGCACAGTGCCTGCAGCTGCAGCTTGGCCTGCAATCCAGCCCCGACAATACAAGCGCTTGATGCCTGTTCCAGCGCCAAGTGTTTCGCGGCGACAGCACCGGCTGCAGCTGTTCGAACTTCCGTGAGATAGCCATTATCAAGCATCACGGCTTCGACGAACCCGGTCCGTGCCGAAAACAAGATCATCAAACCAGAATTGCTCGGCAGACCAATATTTGGATTGTCGAAAAAGCCGGGAGATACTTTCAGCGCAAAGCTATCGAGGCCCGGAACATAGGCTGTTTTGGCGTCGACTTCGCCATTGAAGTCGGGAATTTCCATGGAGAGGATCGGCGGCATCACGACCTTTCCACTAGCGAGTGCCGCGAAAGCCCGTTCGATCCGCTCAACGGCTTCGATGTTGAGTGGAACCGCATTGCGCAGCTCTTTTTCGGTCAGAATGGTGATTTGTGGCATGGGTCAAGCTTCCTCGCTTTTCGCGAGATCAACGTCCTCTCCGGAGATAACGCGATGGTGCAGGTTCATATCGATGTTACAGCCAGTCAGCAGGACAGCGACGGGCCCAACTGGAACTACTTTTCCGGCTATTATTTCAGCAATTCCAACCGCGCCGCTGCCCTCAACGATTTGGCGCTCCTGCCAATAGGCATGACGAATTCCGGCTGCAATTTCGGCCTCGGTGAGCAGAACAATGTCGTCGACGAGTTCGCGGGTGGTTTCAAACGTAAACTGATTGTCGAGACCGATGCCGCCGCCGAGCGAGTCTGCGAGGCTGGGCTCTTCGGTAACCTGAACTGGGCGGCCAGCTGTCAGTGAAGCCGCCATCGCCGCGCCCCGCTCCATGGACAGCCCAACAACTTTCACCGAAGGCCTTGCAGCCTTTAATGCAACGGCAACACCGGCGATCAAACCGCCGCCCGACAAGGGGACAAGAACGGTTTGAACCTCCGGGACCTCCTCCAGAATTTCCAGTCCGAGCGTCCCTTGCCCGCTGATAATGTCTGGATGATCAAACGGCGGCAGAAGTAAAAGGCCCTCGTCGAGAACCAGGCGGTCCGCCTCCAGTTGCGCTTCATCCTGGGACGCGCCGGTTATCCGGATATCGGCTCCAAGTTTCGCAATCGCATCGACCTTGTTTTGCGGAACCAGGCGCGACATGCAAATCGTACAGGAAATCCCTGCCTTCTTAGCTGCATAAGCCAATCCGCGGCCGTGGTTTCCGGTAGACACACACACGACACCTTTTTTGCGCTGGTCCGCAGTCAATTTTGAGATTGCGTTGGTCGCGCCCCGTAGTTTGAAGCTTCCCGTCGTCTGAAGATGCTCCAGCTTCAAGAATACCGGCACGCCGGCTTTTTCAGACAGGCTCTCGGAGGGCACCATGGGCGTGCGCCGGACGTGCGGCTTGATCCGCTCTGCGGCCGCCAAAAAATCAAACTGATCGATACAATGGTTCACACTGATCACCTGATCCAAATGGGAGGGCGATCTGCATGCCAGCTGCTGCTCACTATCCGCTCCCGTGTTTCTCAGGGAATGAGAGTGAAGCGCAATAAATATCAGGTCAATCGAAACATTAAATCATGACAATTTTAGCTTGATCACTTAACCTTCCTAAAGTGCAAAGACATCCCCTTCCGGTTTGCTGTGACACAGCACCGCGAGCTGCTGCATTCCGAAAATGAACTGTTCCTCTGCCATATTGCCCAGGCAGATCCGCACTCCGGGGGCCGCAGCCGCGCCAGGCAGGGAGAAAGCAGAACCCGGGGCAACCACAATCCCTTTTTGGCGGGCGGCTTCAATGAAGCTGTCTTCGCCCCATCCGTCCGGCAATGGCAGCCAAATATGCAATCCGTTTGGGCTATTGTTGAATGACATTCCCGCCAGAAGCTCCTGCGCCAACGTGTTGCGCCGCTTGAGGGCCATTTTCTGCCAGGACAGCAACTCTCCAGCCGTTCCATCTTCAATCCACCGCGCGGCCAATTCAGCCATGAACGGAGTTGCAATCCAGTCCATCACCAAGTGACGATTCGAGGCCGCGGATGCAAACACCTCTGGCGCGACCAGATACCCGTGCCGCAAGCCAGGCAAAAGGCACTTCGTGAAGCTGGTGAAGTAAAATGTACGCTCTGGAGCCAATGCTGCAATCGGCGGTAACCGGCGCGGCTGCAGAGGCCCCCAAGCGTCATTTTCAATGATCAAAAGATCGTACTTCCGAGCGAGTGTGACCAACAGTTCTCGCCGCTCCAAGCCCATGGTCAAGGCCATCGGCCCCAGACCATTCGGCAATAGGAATAATGCCTTAACGGGCTTTTGACGACACATCTCATCAAGGGCCGCCGGTAAAATTCCCTCTTCGTCCACCGGCAGACCGGCCAAGTTGAAGTTCATGTACTGCGACAGTCTAGAAAGCGGGTAGTGACAGACCGCGTCGGTCGCGATCACCTCGCTGCCATCGACAGCCGTCATCACGGCAATCGCCATGGCCGAGCTGCTGCCATTCGTCATGATGATCTGATCGGAAGAACAAATCAGCCCGCACTGCTCCAACCAGGAGACGGCTGCCGGCAGATACGGCCGCAAGGTGGTTGCTGGCCTGAAGGAGAGCAGTGCGCTTTCGCTGACGTCGCTCGAAAGACCACTGAGAGCCCGGCGCATACAATCCATATGCAACTGACCAGTGACTGGCTTCAAGTTTGAGAAATCGACAAGCTGATCCCAGATGAGATGCGGAAGATACGGCGGCGACGTTTCCATCGGCCGAGCGTTTACATATGTCCCCCGGCCAACCTCTCCTTTGACAAGCCGGCGGCGGCTCAGAAGATCATAAGCCCGGCTCACGGTTTGAACACTGATTGCAAGCTTGTAGGAAAGGTCTCTGTGCGGCGGCAGTTTTTCGCCGTCTGCCAGATCTCCGCGCTTGATTGCCGCACTGATCCAGTCCGCCAGGGACCGGTAGGCCGGACGATCAAGTTTCTTTGGTAGAACATTCCATATTGTCATGATTTAAAGTTTATCTTTTTCATGACAATTGACAAGCGCTGACTGCATGCTCATGGTCACACTATGACCTTGAAACTTGACGATCGCGATCTGAAAATCCTCGCCGCCCTTTCCAAGGAGGGGCGGCTTACCAAAGCCGAGCTTGCAAAGCGCGTCAATCTTTCGCCAACCCCACTTTGGGAGAGACTGAAGCGCCTTGAAAAGCACGGGATTATCTCAGGCTACCGCGCCGAGATCTCACTCAAACAAGTAGCACCGCATATCGAAGTGTTTGTCACCGTTGAGCTGGAAGATCACCGGTCTGAGAGCTTTCAACAGTTTGAACGCATGGTTGATCTACACGATGAGATCGTTGCTTGCTGGGCGATCGGCGGCGGCCTGGATTATATCCTCAACATCGTCACCAGAGATATCGACAGCTATCAACGGCTCATCGACACGCTCCTTGCCGGAAAAACCGGGCTGGCGCGCTATTACACCTATGTGGTTACGAAACCGGTGAAAAATCGGGTTCAACTCCCCTTACACAGCCTTTTGCAAGACGATCCTGTAAGTAACCCGGCATCAAACAGATAAATCGTCCTGCGCGCCATCCAAATACAGAACATTCCTCTATCGGTCTCCGCCTAATGTTTGCTCACGCAATCGGAGACCAGAACGATGACCTTAGCTCTGCAGCACGAACCAGCTTCAGCGAATTTGGCCGACATGCGCCTTTTGCGCTCCTTTTCCTATGTCGATGGACACTGGGTGGCAGGCGCGGACAACGCTGCTTTTGAGGTATCCGATCCGGCAACTGGAGTAGTTATCGGGGATGTAGCGCTGCTAACCGCGCCGGATAGCACCGCTGCGGTCGACGCAGCAACGAGAGCATTTCCGGGCTGGGCTGCGCTTTTACCGCAGGAGCGCGCACGCATTTTGCGCCGCTGGTTTGAGCTGATCATCGAGAACAAGAAAGATCTGGCTCAAATCATGATTCTGGAGCAGGGGAAGCCTCTGTCGGAAGCACATGGTGAAATCGACTATGGTGCGTCCTTTGTGGAGTTTTATGCAGAAGAAGCAAAACGCCCAAACATTGAAGGAATCACATCTCATCTACCAGATGCAGAAGTGGAACTCTGGATGGAGCCGGCCGGTGTTGCCGCGCTGATCACGCCCTGGAACTTCCCACATGCAATGATCACACGAAAAGCTGCGGCGGCTTTGGCCGCCGGGTGCCCGGTCCTCGTTCACCCGTCGTGTGAAACGCCGTATTCCGCGCTCGCCTTGGCCGAGCTTGCTGAAAGGGCAGGCTTTCCGACCGGGGTCTTCAACGTGATCACGGGGAAACCGGAGACGATTGTCCCTGCCTGGATGGACGACAAACGTGTGCGGGTCGTCTCCTTTACGGGCTCGACGGAAGTCGGCCGCCTGCTCTATCGGCAAAGCTCAGACACAATCAAAAAACTCGTTCTGGAACTTGGGGGACATGCACCCTTTCTGGTCTTCGCTGACTGCGACCTGGACCAGTCAGTTGATAAAGCGATCAAAGCGAAATTCGCAACATCCGGACAAGACTGTCTCGGCGCCAACCGGTTCTTCGTGGAACGACCCATCTACGACGCATTCTGCCAGGGTTTCACCGAGCGCACACAGAAGCTTACCGTCGGACCTGGCATCATTGATCCCGATATCGGCCCTTTGATGAACTTGGCTGCTATCCAAAAACAGCAAGCACATATTGCCGATGCGCTGGATAACGGTGCCGAACTTTTATGTGGCGGCGGGCGTCATCCTGCCGGAAACCTGTTCTTCCAACCAACCGTGTTAAAGGACGTACCGGCCAACGCCTTGATCATGCGGGAAGAGACTTTCGGCCCGGTCGCCGCGATCTGCCCCTTTGACGATGAAGACGACGTCATCGCCCGTGCGAATGCGACCGACTACGGGCTGATCGCCTATGTCCACACCAGCGATCCCCATCGGATCTACCGGGCGACCCGGCAACTCCAATTCGGGATGGTTGCAATCAACCGCACCAAGGTGACCGGCGCTCCCATACCCTTTGGCGGGATGAAGCAATCCGGCCTTGGCCGCGAAGGTGCGCGCATGGGCATGGCCGAATTCATGGACATCAAATACGTCTGCCGGGATTGGGCGTAAAACTTCAAGGAAATGAGGACTAAGATGCTGCGTAACGACACGCTTGATCAATGGGATCGTGAAAACTTCTTTCACCCCTCAACGCACCTCGCCCAACACGCGCGCGGTGAAGCGCCCAGCCGGATCGTAGAAACCGGTTCAGGGGTCTATATCGAGGACCGCAACGGCACCAAACTGCTTGATGCGTTTGCCGGACTTTATTGCGTAAACGTTGGATACGGCCGGTCTGAAATCTCAGATGCAATTGCGGAACAAGCCAAGAAGCTGGCCTACTACCATTCCTATGTCGGTCACGGCACGGAAGCCTCGATCAAATTATCCAAGATGATCCTCGACCGTGCGCCCGACAACATGTCGAAAGTCTATTTCGGTTTGGGCGGGTCCGATGCCAACGAGACAAACATCAAGCTGGTCTGGTATTACAACAACATCCTCGGTCGTCCGGAAAAGAAAAAGATCATCTCTCGATGGCGCGGGTATCATGGCTCTGGCCTGATGACAGGGTCGCTGACCGGTCTGGAGCTCTTTCACAAGAAGTTTGACCTGCCGCTGACGCAAGTCCTTCACACGGCGGCTCCTTGCTATTTCCGCCGCCCCGACACAGCCATGAGCGAAGCGGAATTCGTCGCCCATTGTGCGGCCGAACTGGAAGCCATGATCGAGCGGGAAGGCCCGGAAACAATTGCCGCTTTCATCGGCGAACCCGCGCTCGGAACAGGGGGACTTGTGCCGCCGCCGCAGGGCTATTGGGAGGCAATCCAACCCATTTTAAAGAAACACGACATTCTCTTGATTGCCGATGAAGTCGTAACCGGATTCGGTCGGCTTGGATCGATGTTCGGCTCCGAACACTACACCATCGAAGCTGACATCATCACCATCGCCAAAGGCTTGACGTCCGCCTACGCGCCTTTGTCCGGCTCCATTGTGTCCGACAAGGTCTGGAAAGTCCTAGAGCAAGGAACGGATGAAAACGGACCGATCGGCCACGGCTGGACCTATTCAGCACATCCGATTGGAGCGGCCGCAGGTATCGCAAATTTGGAACTGGTCGACAGCCTTGGCCTTGTAAAGAATGCAACAGCCATGGGCTCTTACATGAAAGCTGCCCTTCAAGATGCCCTCGGTGATCACCCGAATGTTGGCGATATTCGCGGCCAAGGTCTTCTTATGGCGATTGAGTTTGTTGAAGACAGATCTTCACGGGCATTCTTTGACCCGGCGCGAAAGATCGGCCCGGCCCTCGCCGGTGAACTCGTGAAACATGGCGTCATTGCCCGAGCTATGCCGCAGGGCGACATTCTCGGGTTTGCGCCACCACTCTGCATAAATCAGACAGAGGCCGACACAGTCGTGAGCGCAACCAAAGCAGCTATAGACGCCGTGCTTCCAGCCTGATTGGACTGCGACAAAAACAGAAAAACCAGGTTGCTGACAAAGTCTAGCTCGACTTCCGAAGTCATGTTTGGACTTGTTCCGAACATCCATAACTTATTGAAAATATGGATCCTCGGCACAAGGCCGAGGATGACTATTTAGCGGATTGAAATCTTAATCTTTGACCGTGGTTACTTCTTTAAGGACGCGATGAAGGCGTCCACTTCGGTCAAGGACAGATATTCAACTTCTTCCGTTCCACTGTCGGTGAACTTCCAAACGACTGCCGGTGCGGAGACGTCTCCGTTTGCATCAAACCGGACATTCCCGGTCGCGCCCTGGTACATTACGGTGCCGCCCTCCGCGAGCGTGGTTTTTGCTGCCTTGAACCCGGCGGTATCTGCAGTAATCGCCGTGCCATTCGGATCCGTCACCTTGGCAACCGCTGCAGCGATGTCGGCACCGGAAGCATCCTTGCCGGCCGCTTCCATCGCGAGCAAGGCGATCATTGCTGCGTCATAGCTGTTTGCCAAACCCGGGCCATTTGGCTGTGATCCGAATTTCGCTTCATAAGCCGCCTTGAAAGCATCCGCGCTCTCGACCCGAGGCGAAGCGGTATCTGTGCCCAGCGCGTTCCCGAGGTACTGCAGCCCGACGCTATCCCGGAACTCATCGGATTTGAGAGAATTCGCAAGGATCATGTTCTGTGTCCCACCAAGCGAAATCCACTCGCGAACCGCCGACTTGCCTTCCGTTGGATACAAAGCGAGGTAAAGCGCATCGGGCTGGCTGGTCAAAGCTTCAGTGACTTCGGCCCGATACGACGGCTGAGCGTCATTGATTGCAACATTCGCTGTCACTTCTATACCCGCGGCTGCGAAGTCTGCTGCGATCAGACGGGACATGTCCTGGCCCCAGTCATCGTTCTTGTAGAGGATGGCGACAGACTTCCAGCCCTTATCTGCAGCCACCTTGGCGCCCATTGCAGATTGCACGCCGGTGGTTGCAAAGGTTCGGAACCAGAGACCGTTGGTCTTACCTTCCTCCGACAGCTTGGTGAACGCCGTTGATGAGGAGCAGCAGGACATCTGCATGACGCCTGCAGGCACCGTGACCGAAGTCAGGATCGGCATGGAAACACCAGAGGAGACGGCACCGAGCAGTACCTTGATGCCTTCCAGATCAACGAGCGCCTTCGCTGCATCGACGCCAACCTTTGGGTCCACTTGGGTGTCCCGCAAGACCATCTCGATGGAACAGCCACCAGCGCCACCCGCTTCATTGACCTGATCAACGGCAAATTGCGCCACTTCGGCAATTGGCCGTCCCCAGTCGACGGATGTCGGCAGTGCGGCGCCTATTTTTGTGGTGCAGTCCTGAGCCTGTACGCCGGTACTCAACGTCGTCATGCCCGCGGCGACTGCGGCAAAAACCAGTGCTTTTTTCATGTTAGTCCCTCTGCTTGTGTCTTTCCCCGGCTTCCTCCTCCGGGTTGCGAAACGACCAGCCGCTCGGGGAACAGACCTTGTGGCCTCCAAAGCAGCATGCCGACGATCACCATGCCGATCAGAACGAACTGGATCGAACCGGTGTAAAGTTGAACCTCGACGGGCGCAAAGCGGGACAGGGCCCAGCCTGAGAACGTCCAGGAACCCCAAATCAAAAACGCTCCAGCCATTGCCCCCTTGTTGTTGCCGGCTCCACCGACAATCAGCATTGCCCAGATCTGAAACGTCAGGATCGGCAAAACATCTTGCGGGCTGACAAAGGCATAGAATGTTCCGTAGAGCGAACCCGCCAGCCCGATAATCACGGATCCGGTGACGAAGGCTGCAAGCCTCACCTTATCGGGTGATTTGCCGAGAGATCGGGCTGCGGTTTCATCCTCCCGGATAGCCCGGAGCAAACGTCCGAAGGGGGAAACCGTTAGGCGTTCCAGAAAAACATAAACGAGGGCGAGGCAAGTCAGAACGGCGATCAGGAACATCAGATTGTATGTGAAGCCACTCCCAATAAGGCTTTGAAGCGGCCGTTCGAACCCTCTGATCCCCTGAGCCCCACCGGTAACGGTCGTTGCGTTGCGCATGACGTTTTCAAAGGCAACGGCCACCCCGAACGTCGCAATCGCCAGGTAGTCATGCCGGAGGCGCAAGGTGAGTTTGCCGACCACCCAGGCCAACACACCTGCGAATATCATGCCGCCAAGGAGCGCGAGTGGATAATAGAGCTCGAAACCACCCCAATGCCCATCTTGAGGCGTGCCACCGAGGATCAGTGTTCCGTAGGCGCCTGCCCCGAAGGAGGCAACAACGCCGCCGTTGAACAGGCCCGTATTGCCCCACTGAAGGTTCAATCCCAAAACGGCAATCGCGAGGATCGCGGCGATGGTTGAAAAAAACACCAGATAGGAAATGACGCCGATCATGCCCGCGCCTCCCCGAACAAACCATTCGGACGCACAAGAAGGACAGCCAGGATCATCAGGAAGGGCACCGACGGGCTGTACCCCGATGGCAGGATCACCAACGCGAGGTTTGACGCAATTCCGACAATGAACCCGCCGAGCACCGCGCCGTAAACACTGCCGATCCCGCCGACAATGGTCGCAGCAAAGATCGGCAGGACCAGATCCCGGCCCATGACGGGTGTGATCTGGTAGCTGAGGCCATAGAAGATCCCCGCAACCGCACCGAGCCCGCCGCCAATAATCCAGACGGCCGCGATCATGCGTTTGAGATTGACCCCATGCACCTGTGCAAGGCTTGGATTTTCGGCTACCGCGCGCAGAGAAAAGCCAAATGTTGTCCGCGACAAGACAAGGTGAAGCGCAAACATCAGGATCAATGCCGCAATCAGCACGAAGACCTGATCCGGTTTGACGAGTAGCAGCGGATCCCGTGAAAGGATCATCGCGAAGGCAATGTCCTTGGAATAAAGCTCCGCCGACAGGCCAAACACCAGACCGATTATGTTGCGGATGATGAGCGCCATGCCGAAGGATGCAAACACCATTGAGAGCTCTTCGCCCTTTTGCCGCACCCGCTGAAAAATGAACCGGTCGATTAGGACTGCGGACAGACCCGTGATCGCCATCGACAAGACGATCGAAATGGCGAGTGCGCCTGTCATGGACAGCGGCCCGATTTTGGCGGCCAATATCGGCAACAAGCTCTCGAATAACTTGTCAAAAACCAAAGCGCAGTAAGCGCCGATTGACAAAAGCTCGGCGTGAGAGAAATTCGCGAAACGCAGGATGTGCATGGCCATCGTCAAACCAATCGCGCCGAGCGACAGGAACGATCCGACCAGGATACCGTCGACAAGATGCTGGATCATGCCGACACCCGCCTTTCACCGCCCAGATAGATCCGGCCAAGCGCCGGATCCTGTAGGAGATCCGTTGCAGGCCCGTCAATCTGGTTTCGGCCCTCGGCGAGCACATAACAATGATCGGCCCGCTTGAGAGCTTGTTTGACGTTCTGCTCAACCAGCAAAATGGTCACGCCGAAGCTCGTGAGTTGTTTTGCATGATCGAGCACCTCTTCGGCGGCCTTGGGTGAAAGGCCGGCCGATGGTTCGTCCATCAGGATCAAAACTGGATCTGCTGCCAATGCCATTGCGACGGCAAGAAACTGACGCTGCCCGCCGGACAAAGATCCCGCCTTGTCGCGTTGCTTGTCTGCGAGAACCGGGAAACGCTTGTAGAGTTCAGAGAGCCTTTCAGACGCGTGCGCGTGTTTTTGCAAAGCCAGATCGAGGTTCTGGCGGATTGTCAGCGTCCGGAACACATTGTCCGTTTGCGGGACATAAGCAATGCCCGCACTCGTCATACGATCTGGGGACAGGCCCGTGATGTCTTGACTGTTAGCCGTGATACCTCCCCTGGAAACCGACAAAAGCCCGACAACTGCCTTGATCAAGGTCGACTTACCGGCCCCGTTGGGACCGATAATGACCGTCAGTTTTTCCCGTTCGGCGGTCACGGACACATCCCGCAAGATCGGCAAATCCGGAACATAGCCGGCAGTTACGTTTTCAACGGAAAGAACCGCATCAGGCATCGACCGGCGCTCCAAGATATGCATCCAATAGAACAGGATTGGACTGCGCTTCTTCCGCGGAACCTTCAAAGACCACACGTCCCTCTGCAAGGGCGATGACCGGATCGCAGTGGCGCATCACGAAATCCATATCGTGTTCAATGATGAGGAAGGTTTTTCCGGACCGATTGAGCTCTTCGATCTTGCCGATCAGAACTTCCGTGAGTGCCGGGTTCACGCCTGCAGCCGGTTCGTCCAATAGGATCAGTTTCGGATCGCCCATCAGGATCCGGGCCAACTCCAGCAGCTTCATCTGACCGCCCGATATTTTGCCGGCGGGCTGGTCAGCGAGCGGACGGAGCGTTACGAAGTCAAGCACCTCGAGAGCTCGCTTTCGAATGGCAGCTTCCTCCCGGCGGATCCGGGTACGGCCAAATACCGGGGCCAGCAGCCCCTCCCCGCTTTGATCCAGCGGCGCAAGCATGACATTTTCCAGAACACTCATGCGCTTGAATGGGCGCGGGATCTGAAAGGTCCGGCCAAGACCAGCGGCGAAACGGCGTTCCGGTGCAAGGCTCGAAATGTCCTGACCATCAAACACCACCCGGCCGGCACTTGGTGCAAGATCTCCGGCAATGACGTTGAAAAGTGACGACTTGCCGGCCCCATTTGGCCCGATGAGACCGGTGATCGACCCGCTTTGGATATCCAGCGACACTCCATCCACGGCAAGAAAATCGCCGAAGGCGCGTGAGACGTCCGCCAGTCTTAGGATCGGCTCACCCATTGACCGCCCCCAAAACGGCATCGTCCGGGCGGGTGTTGAGATTGTATTTCATGATCCGGCCATGACGCCCGTTCCGGTCTCGTTCCAGCCCAAACACGTCACCTTGTGGGCCCGGCGCCGTTTGTAGCAATGCGTCCATGCGCGAGAGATCCTCTGCATCCAGCTCAAATCGGAAGACTTCCAGCGTTTTCGGCAAGTGGCGCGCATAGCGCGCACCAACAATAGCGGCTGCGACCTGGGGCTGCTGCAACACCCAGCGGGTCGCAACAGAACTCAAGGACACGCTGTGACGACGCCCAATGTCATTGAGCAAAAGAAGCAGGGTTTGAAACCTGTCCCAGATTCCAAATTCATCAATGATAAGGCGGTATTTGATCAGGGAGCGGTTTTCGAATTGAAAGCCCGGGTCCGGTTTTCCGAGCCAGTTTTCAGTCAAGAACCCGCCGGCCAACGTGCCATAACATAGAAGCTGGACACCATGAGCCGCACCCCATGGCGCCAGGACCTTGGCAGCGCGGCGGTCCAAAACAGAGTACTGCACCTGTGTCGAGACCAGATCGATCCCGGCATCCAGATAAGGCGCGGTTTCCTTCACATCCCAGTTGGTGACCCCAAGATGGGCAATCTTGCCTTTTTCCTGACAACGCTTGAGCGTCTCCATCGCCTTGACCGGCGCGCCGATCGATGTGTCCCACCAATAGAACTGCACCAGATGCAAACGGTCGATTTTCAACCGCTGAAGCGACCGGTCGACAATGGCTTCCACCTCGTCTGCGGTCAATTCGGAAAGCCTTTCCAGATCCGGTACCAGTTTGGTGTGCACTTGCACCCGATCCGCAATCTCAGCGCCGCGCCGCTTCCGGAGGTCGGAGACAAAGCTGCCGATCATCTCTTCCACGCCGGTATAGATGTCAGCGCAGTCGAAGGACGTGATGCCAGCGTCAAGAAAGGCTTCCATATCAGCAATAGCGGCAGATGGATCAACCGGGCCATGATCGCCAGCAAGTTGCCATCCACCTTTGATGACACGGGAGATGGCATACCCAGGCCGAAGGTCTGCGGTTTCAGCTGTCATTCTGCCTCATCCTTCTGCCAGTAAGGTGTGCTGCGCTGATCCGGCAATCCGGTAGTCTCGGAATGGCTGAACCACCGCTTTTTCGTCCGTGTAATTCGGAACCGCCCGCCGCAATGGGGATCTGGACAGGCAACTTCCGCGTCCGTGCTCATCCAGTCGTTTGGACTTGTCGGGCGTTGTTTGGCAGGAAGGAGAGGCAAAACGGCAGCAAGCGCGTACATCGACACCCGCTGGCCCTCTTGGAAGACCAGCGCTTCACCTTCGACGGTAAAGCTCTCGCCTTCGACATGCCGGCACACAGGCGTACGGCCATCCAGAACCGTCTCGACTTTCAAGTCATAAAGCCAGAAGCCCTCGCCAGCCTCAGCCGCTGCTACACGGTCCGACCCGTCTAATTCTTCCGCCACCGCGCTCCCCACTTTTTTGTTTTGGCGCCTTGCTTGTGATCTGTGATATTTTATACCATGTCTCAAAACCGGATTGTCAAGACAAGAAGCCAACGCGGCCAAAGGCACAGGGATGAGCGAGCCAAAGATTGCCAGGATCGATCAGTCAAAACTGAGGGAAAGCGTCTATGAAGCGCTGCGCGACGCTTTCACGCGTGGGGCATTTGCGCCGGGCGAAAGTGTAAGCCTGCGCACACTGGCTGATCAGCTCGGCACCTCAATGACGCCGGTGCGGGAAGCCGTGCGCCGCCTCGTTGCTGAGGGGGCGTTGGTGGATACACCCAGCCGGACACTGGAGGTGCCGCCTTTCGATGCCGACCGCATGCGTGAGCTGAAGTCCGCCCGTTTGCCTCTTGAGGCAATCCTGCTCGACGAAGCCATGGACCACATTGATGATGCAGCGATCGACACCCTCGCGGCGATCATTGCGCGGTCGCGGCCTGAAGGCGAGTTACCGGACCTCACCCAAAACTACAAATTTCACTTTACCCTTTACCGCCAGTCTCGATCCCGGGTCATCCTGCCGCTCGTTGAGGCGTTGTGGCTCCAGTACGGCGCCTTTTTGAACCTCGTTGTTCAGGAAAAGGCCGCCTCGGAAATCCCGGAACACATCCATCACGAAGAGATCATAGCGGCGTTGCGCGCCAAAGACCGGGCAGCAGCGCAAAAGGCTCTTGCTCAAGACATTGAACGCAGTTTCAAGCTGCTCCTGCCAGAAACCTGAAGGATCCACTCATGACCCTCCATCCGCCGCGCCAGAGACTAGCTGACGGCCTGGAAATCAGCCGTGTTTTGACAGGCCTCTGGCAGGTCGCCGATATCGAAAAGGACGGTTCGGAACTCGACCCGGAAAAAGGCGCGGATCACCTGGAAACCTATCTGAAGGCCGGATTTTCCACCTTCGACATGGCCGATCACTATGGCAGCGCTGAGATCATCTCCGGCCGTTTGCTCGCGCGCCATGTTGGACAGGACCGCCCCCAGGTCTTCACCAAATGGTGTCCGGAACCAGGCACGATAACGGCAGCTGTCGTGCGCGCGGGCGTTCAGGAACGGCTCGACCGGCTGGGCACGGACTGCGTTGATCTCCTGCAGTTTCATTGGTGGAGTTTTGAGCATCCGGCTTGGCTAGATGCCCTTCATGAAATGACGAAACTGAAGAACGAAGGCCTGATCAAGGCACTCGGCGTCACCAATTTTGATGCCGCGCACTTGCGCCTTGCCCTCTCAGACGGCATACCGCTCGTCAGCAATCAAGTCTCTTTTTCCATGATCGACCGCCGGGCGCTTGGCCCCTTGTCCGATCTCTGCGCGGAAAGAGACGTCCGATTGCTTGGTTACGGCACGCTTTGTGGCGGCTTCCTGTCGGATCGCTGGCTCGGTAAACCGGAGCCTGCAGACATCACGGACTGGTCGAAAATGAAGTACAAGCGCTTCATCGATGCTGCCGGTGGCTGGGACGGATTTCAGGAAATTTTGAAAGCGGCCAACTCCATAGCACAAAAACATGACGTCTCACTTGCAAACGTGGCAACACGCTGGGTTTTGGAGCAACCGGCCCTCGCTGGTGTCATCGTGGGTGCCCGGCTCGGTGAAAGCGAGCATATGGCAGACAATGCAAATCTGTTCTCGTTCGCCCTCGATGACGAGGACGCTGCGCTATTGGACGAGGCTTTTTCAAAGACGACAGAAGTCCCCGGTGACTGCGGCGATGAATACCGCCGCCCGCCCTTTCTGACGGCCTCGGGAGATCTCAGTCATCACCTGTCTGAAATGCCTCGGGCTCATGACGCTGCCCCGGCACCTCACCGGCCGGATGCAACACATGTGCTGACAGGATCGGACTGGGAGGAGATCGCCGGATATTGCCGGGCCCACCGGATTGGCAACCGCATTCTTGTCTCGGGCACGACCGCGGTGGCCGGCGCGTCCCGGGCGGTTGCGCCAGAAGACGCCGCCGCACAAACCACCTTCATTCTCGATAAGATCCTCGCAGCGCTCTCAGCGCTTGGCGCGACTGCAAACGATGTTGTGCGGACACGGATCTTCATCACGGATGAGGCCGATGTGTTTGATATCTCCCGTGCCCATGGCCGCGTTTTCGCGGACATCAAGCCCGCAAACACGCTCGTGGTTGTTGCCGGATTGATCGGCGATCACAAGGTGGAAATTGAGGCAGAAGCTCTACTGCAGGGCGACGCTTGACGGCACCAGCTTGTGTCTCTAACGCGTTCTATCTTGGATTTTGCACGCCCAATTGCTTGGTCTGTAAGGTCTCTTTGAATAAGATAAATTCCGTATTGATCATTCGCGTGTGCACAAATAATCTGCGCGCTGATGGTTCCCGCAGAAAGAAATCGCTGCGGGATGAAAAGGGAACACGGTGAGGAGGAGCCGAAAGGGCGCCTAATCCGTGACTGCCCCCGCAACTGTGAGCGGAGAGCGCCCCCGAACGACGCCACTGGACCCATGACTGCATGGCCCGGGAAGGTACGGGAAAGCTTCGACCCGCGAGTCAGGAGACCTGCCATCGCAACCACAACAACCCGGGCGGGGTGTCCCGGAGGGAGAAGCCAATGTGCCACGCGGCCAACACTGCCGTTCGACAATATGGTCCCGCCATGCCCCCGGCTCATCGGAGGTGGCGATGCGCCCGATTGCGATTCGAAACAATTTTCCAGCCCACAGTGATAAACGGGTCAGCACAGTCGGCCTGATTCCTGCCATCTGCAAACATTGCGGGTTGTCATGATGACCCGGCGCGCCGCTTCAAAGGAGCTTCCGGCAAGCCGGTTGCCGTGCCTGACGGAAATGAGCCTGCTGGCCCTCATTGGCGGTGCTGCCGCTCTGTCCGCCGCGCTCTGGTTTGCAATTCTGGCCGTGCTTTGATGACGGCTGTTGTTGAAATCCGGAATCTTGCTCTCGGATATCCCGAGCTGACGTTGTTCAAGCATTTGTCTTTGGACATTCAGGCCGGAACAACGCTGGCGGTGCTTGGCGCGAACGGCTCGGGCAAGAGCACCTTCGTCAAGATGTTGCTTGGGTTGATGGATCCCCTTGCCGGCCGCCTCACCTGGCCGGCCGGACGCCCGCAGGAAGTAGGGTATCTGGCGCAATTGACGGAGTTTGACCGCCGATTCCCAATCCGGGTCCGGGATCTGGCAGCCATGGGTGCCTGGCGCGGATTCGGTCTGTGGTCAGGCCTTGGCCGCACGGGGCGGAACCGGGTGGCCGCAGCGCTTGAAGAGGCCGGCATACTGGATCTGGCCGACCGGTCGCTGCACACGCTATCCGGCGGCCAACTGCAGCGGGCCCTCTTTGCCCGCGTGATCCTGCAGGACGCGCCCTTAATCCTGCTCGATGAACCCTTTGCGGCAGTTGACCAAAGCACCGAAGCGCACCTCCTTTCGATCATCAATCGGTGGCACGCGGAAGGCCGGGCGGTCGTGCTTGTTGTGCATGACTTGTCCTCCGTTCTCGATCACTGCAGCCATGCGTTGCTTCTGGGCGGCGGGATGGCATCCCACGGGACGGTTGAAGAGGTTTTGACGCCGGACCGGCTCGTTGCCCAGGGGTACATGTCCGAAAGCCAGGCCTCGTGGATGTTCCGCGGCAATGCCCAACAGATGGGAGCTGCCCATGTTTGAGCTTTTCGCCGAGATGTGGGACTTCGCCTTTATGCGGCGGGCCTTTGTCGCGACCACCGTGCTCTCGGCCTCTGTTGCCCCGATCGGAGCATTTTTGGTCCTGCGGCGGTTGTCACTTGCCGGAGAAGCCATGGCCCACGCGATCACGCCCGGCATCGTCATCGGGTTTGTCACGGCCGGTTTGTCTGTGGTGTCCTTGCTGGTCGGAGGGCTCGTCGCAGGTGTCGGAGTTGCGATCCTGACCGCCCTACTTGCGCGCAAAACCATCCTGCGCAGCGATGCCAGCCTGGCATCCCTTTATCTTATTGCCCTGGCTGCCGGGATCTTCATTCTTTCAGCGGCCGGGTCTGCCGTACCGTTGAAGAGCTTCCTGTTCGGCTCAATCCTCGGAATTGACGACGCGTCTATGATGCTGGTCGGCGGTGTTGCGACCGTAACCCTGATCGCCTTTACAGTCCTGCTCCGGCCGCTGATCGTCAGCACCTGCGATCCGATCTTCTTTGAGTCCCAGACCCGGCGGCCGTGGCTGGTCGACCAAGGGTTCATGCTGCTTCTGGTGCTGAACCTGCTTGCCGCCTTCAAGACGCTCGGAACGTTGATGGCGGTCGGCTTGATGATCCTGCCAGCGACAGCTGCCCGCTATTGGGCAAGCACGATCACCGGCCAGCTTGTGCTGGGCTTCGTCTTTGCTCTTGCCAGTTGCTGGATCGGGCTGACCCTATCCTATCTGTTTCCCGAGACCCCATCGGGGCCTGCCATCGTCCTGGTCGCCGGTGGTTTTTTCCTGATTTCGGCCCTCTTCGGACCGCTCGGATTCGGCGCGCGCCTGCGCAAGACGTCAACCAAAACAACACCTTCAATCGAACAAACCTACACTAAAGAGAGGATACAATGACCCTACTGAAGACACTGGCCGCAGGCTTCGCGGCCACATCCCTGGCGTTCGCCGCTTTGCCGGCTGCCGCGCATGACGACGTGAAAGTTGTCGCCAGCTTCTCGATCCTTGGCGACATGGTGGAGCAAGTGGTGGGCGATTATGCCAGCGTGACCACGATCGTTGGTCCTGATGCCGATGCCCACGTTTATCAGCCGTCGGTAGCGGATGCGAAAGCGGTTGCAAAGGCCGATGTGATCTTCGTCAACGGCCTCGGTTTTGAGACCTGGTCCGATACCTTGATCAAGGAATCCGGCACGGAGGCAACCGTCTTTGTGGCAACGGAAGGCGTCACTCCGGTGAAGGTCGACGGAGAAACCGATCCGCACGCCTGGAATTCCCTGACAAATGGCGCCATCTACGTGCGCAACATTGCCGATGCCATGGGCAAGGCCCTGCCTGAGCATGCCGATGACTTCACCGCAAACGCGGACGCTTACATTGCAAGGCTGGAAGCCCTCGACAAAGAAACCCGCAAGAAGCTTGCCGCTCTTCCGGAAGACCGCCGCACGGTGGTCACGGCGCATGACGCCTTCGGCTATCTCGCCGACGCTTATGGCCTGACGTTCCTGGCTCCCGTGGGCATTGACACCGAAGCCGAACCGTCTGCCCGCGACCTTGCAGTTCTGATCGCGCAACTGAAAGAACAAGGCGCAGCAGCCCTCTTTGTTGAAAACATCACCAGCCCGGCCCTCGTCCAGCAGATTTCCGATGAAACCGGCATCGAAATCGGCGGACGTCTGTTCTCTGACGCCCTGTCGGAGCGTGGCGGACCTGCGACCAGCTACGAGGCCATGTTCCAGCACAATCTCGGCACGTTGCTCGAGGGGCTCGGCAAAGAGAACGCAAGCTAGGCGACATGAAAAATGAAGGCGACGAACTACTGTCGCCTTCATTGATTACGTTTGCCGCCTGTTTGGACGAGTTGACACGCTCAACATGACAGGTGAGGATGATGCCGATGGTTCCCGGCGGTGACACGCTCACCTTGGGATGAAAAGGGAATACGGTGCGGCAATAAATTCAATGCCAAATCCGTGACTGCCCCCGCAACTGTGAGCGGAGAGCAACCTTGAACTGGCCACTGGGTGATCCCGGGAAGGCTCAGGGAAGCTAAGACCCGCAAGTCAGGAGACCTGCCATCGTTCTGTAACTCAAACCCGGGCGGGGTGCTCCGGCGGAGAAGGATGATATGGCATACGTGACCACGGGCCAAATGCCCGGTTCCAACTCTGTTCCTGTTCATGCCCCGCATAAACGCGGAGGGCGTAATGAACCGGAATACGACACAAGACATAGTCAGCAACCTTCTCAACTACACTGAAAGCCTGAGCCAGCGTGCCCAAAGGGCCATGCGCCCAAATGGTGCAGGCGACTCTGAAGCCCTGGAAACGGCGCAACACGTGATCGCTTTCGCGCCCTCATCAGAGAGGACTGCAGAACCTGGGCAAGCATTGTTTAGCGGTCCCTTTTTGAGCAAGCGGATACGTTGAGAGTAGTGAACAGCGGAACTTCACCGGCGCATACTACCGTTGGAAACGCGTGTTCAGGTTTCCGAACATGAGCTTGAAAACGGTGTTCGGAAGCCAGAACACTGACAACAGAGCACCACTCGTAACTTATTGAATTTACATAATAAGATCGAATGGCACTGCAATTGCTAACGTCGGATAGACGATCAATTGAGGTGCCATCATGTTTTCAAACACGCTTGATAGCTCGGCTATCGCCAGCTGGATGCCCGGAGAGGCCATTCCAAGCTTGCTGGTGATCGCTTTTCTAGGTGCTGCGTTCAGCTTCCTGGTCCTGCCGCGGCTCGGCAAGTCTGCCGGCCCCGTCGCCGCATTGTTGCCAGCGGGCCTGTTTGCGGCCTTCATGACCTATGTGCCTGTCATGGCGTATGGCGAGGGTGTTCCGACAATCCTCCAAACGGTGCAATGGGTTCCTTCGCTGGGCATCAACTTCGATGTGCGCCTGGACGGCTTTTCGCTGTTGTTCGCCTTGATGATCACAGGCATCGGATCCCTGGTGGTTCTCTACGCGGGGTCCTATTTTGCGGAAAAGCCTGCAGATGACCGGGGACGCTTTCTGAGCTACATCCTGATGTTCATGGCTGCGATGCTCGGCACCGTTCTGTCCGACAATGTGATCGTGATGTTCGTCTTCTGGGAAATGACGAGCCTCTTGTCCTTCCTGCTCATCGGCTTTAATTCCACCTCGATTGAAGCACGCAAGGCAGCACTGCAGTCGCTGGTGATCACCGCCGGTGGCGGTTTGGCACTGTTCGGCGGTCTGCTCATTATGGGTATGGAAGCCGGCACCTTCTCGCTGCTTGAGATCACAAGCAACCCAGGCCTGGTGACTGACAGCACATGGTTCGGTGTGATTGCCGCTCTGATCCTAATCGGTGCCTTCACCAAGTCCGCGCAGTTCCCGTTCCATTTCTGGCTGCCGAATGCGATGCAGGCGCCGACGCCGGCATCCGCTTATCTCCATTCCGCGACAATGGTGAAGCTGGGTATCTTCTTGCTGGCCCGGTTCGATCCGATCTTGAGCGCCTCGCCGACCGTGATCATGATCATGGTTGCCGTTGGCCTGACCACGATGCTGGTTGCCGCACTGATGGCACTTCGGGCTGATGGTTTGAAAGCCATTCTTGCTTATTCTACAGTGGCCTCCCTTGGTCTTCTGGTGACGCTTATCGGCCTTCAGGGCCCTGGAAGCTCGATCGGCATCGCCGGGTTCATTCTTGCTCACTCGCTGTACAAAGCCGCGCTGTTCTTCTGTGCAGGCATTGTCATTCACGCGACCGGAGCGACGCGGGTCCGCGATCTCGGAGCGCTCTTCGGCCTGCTGCCGCTGACCGCAATCGCAGCGATTCTTGCCAGCTTGTCCATGGCCGGTCTGCCGCCATTCGTTGGGTTCATCGCCAAGGAATATGTCTTCGAGGCAAAACTCGATTCTTCCTTTGCAGCCATCGTCACGTTCGTTGCAGTCCTGGTGAACTCGGTGCTGGTCGCTATTGCGGGTATCTTCGCGCTTCGGCCGTTCTTCGGCAAAGCTACTGCCTCCACTCAAAAACCGAAACACGGTGAAACGATCGGGATGACAACCGGGCCGGTTGTTCTGGCAGCGCTCGGCGTATTCTTCGGCCTGTTCGCAGATATCCCGCAATACTTCATTGTCGGGCCAGCGGCTGTCGCCCTGCAGGGTGCTCCCTTCTACGTGTCCTTCGAGCTGTGGCATGGCATCACACCGATGCTTGGCCTGTCCGCTCTGGTTGTTCTGATTGGCGGCCTGCTGGTCTGGAAGTGGACACCGATCCATGAGGCCATGCTGCGCCTGTCGTTCATCGATCGCTTTTCCTTTGAGAAGGGCTATGACGCGATCTTTGGCGGTCTCCTCAGCCTTGCGCAGAGCACAACGCGCACAATCCAGAACGGCCAAATGCGGACCTATGTCGCCGTGACTATTGCCGTGGTGACGGGTGCTCTGGCATATGCAGTGCTTGCTGGTGAAACCTTTGCCGGAGCCGCTGGACTGACATTGCCGCCACTCGCTGCAGACGAAATCCGGCCGTATCTGCTGATCGTTTGTACGCTCATCGCACTTGGGGGCCTCGTTGCGGCGATCTCCCGCTCGATGGTCGTCTCACTCGTCGGGGTGGGTCTGTCTGGTTACGGTATTGCGTTGGTCTTCCTGAAGAACGGTGCACCTGACCTGGCTCTGACACAGTTCCTTGTCGAGACACTTCTGGTCGTCATTGTCTCTGCGGTCCTGGTCAAGATGCCAGCGATTGCCGATGGCCTTCGCAGCTATTCCAAGTTTGACCTGCGGACCGGGGACGCGCTGTTGTCCACCGTCTTTGCCGGTGCATTGTTTGTCGTGCTCCTGTCAATCGCGGCCAAGCCGTTCAATCCGACGGTCACCGAATACTACGCCGTCACAAGTCTATCGGAAGCGTTCGGCCGCAACGTGGTCAACGTGATCCTGGTCGACTTCCGGGCTCTGGATACGCTTGGTGAGATTGCTGTTGTCGCATTCGCGGCCATCGCAGCCTGGGCAGTGCTGACCGGCGGCAATCCAACATCGAAGACCGCAAAAGCTGGCGTTGCCACGAACCGCGCCGTGCCCTCTTTGATCTTCGAAACGACGGCACGGATGTTCTTCTTCCTGATGCTGATCGTGTCTGTGTGGGTTCTGTTCCGCGGTCACAACGAGCCGGGCGGCGGGTTCATTGGGGGTTTGATTGCATCGGCCGGGTTTGCAGTGCTCGCACTGGCCTTGGGCGTCGACTTCGCACGCCGGAGACTGCTGCTTCATCCAGTCGCATGGATGGGTATCGGTTTGACGCTGGCCATCCTGTCTGGTGTCCCGGGCGCCATCATCAACGAGTCCTTCCTCACACACCAATGGGTCAGCCTGAACCTTGGCGTGACCTCGCTGAAGCTTGGCACCACCTATCTGTTCGACATTGGTGTCTACCTGACTGTGATCGGCGGCGTTCTCGCCTTCCTGATTCGGGTTCAACAGCAAAACAGTGGCGGCGAAGACACCACCACCGCTGCTGACGATGCCACGAAATCCCACATCTCAACTCAAGGAGCGTCGGCATGATCTACGTTTATGCGGCTACCATCGCCATCGTTGCAGGAGCTGGGATCTACATGATCCTTGCACAGAACATCGTGCGGATCATATTGGGCGTCGCCTTGCTCGCCGCCTCGGCCAACCTGCTGATCTTTCTGTCCGGCCGACTTGGCTCCGTCACGCCGCCGATCATCCGGCAAGACGCGGAAGTGTTGGGCAGTTATGCCGCCAATCCGCTGCCGCAAGCCCTGGTACTGACGGCGATCGTGATTGGCTTTGCCCTCACCGCCTATGCCGTTGCGCTTGCCGTGAAAGGCTACAAGTCGCTGGGCACCATGGATACGAGCCAGATGCATGACGCAGAGGATCTCGGATCGCCGTTCGCAGCAAAATCAGCTCCAAAACAAGGCTGAGTTAAATGACAGAAACATCCTATAACCTGCTTGTTCTCGCCTTTCCGGTACTGGTTCCGCTGACACTTGCTGCGATCACAGCAATCCTCTGGCGCAACATCCAGGCCCAGCGTGTCGTTGCGATCGCCGGCCTTGGCGTGATCGTGGTTTGCTCAGTCCTGCTCACAATGGCCGTGCTCCGTTACGACATCCTCGCAGTAGAGTTTGGCTCATGGGCTGTGCCATTCGGCATCTCATTTGTAGCGGACCGTTTTGCAGCGGCTCTGGTCATGATCACCGGCGTTCTCGCGTTTTGCGTTGGCATCTTCAGCCTCCGCGACATGCGCCAGATCCATATGCGCGCAGGTTTCTACCCACTCTTCTTCGGCATGGTTGCTGGTGTAAATGGGGCATTCCTGACCGGCGATCTGTTCAATCTCTATGTCTGGTTCGAGGTGATGCTCATCACGTCACTCGGACTGCTGGTGATTGGCCGCACGAAGGCGCAGATCGATGGGGCAATCAAATACGCGCTGCTGAACCTCGTCGGGACCGTGTTGTTCCTGATGGCCATCGGCTTGCTTTATGGTGCCGCCGGCACCCTTGCGTTCGCTGACCTTGCCCGCGTACTGCCAACGCTTGAGCCAACACCTGGCCTGGTTGGAGCAGCGATCCTGTTTTTGTGCGCATTCGGCATCAAGGCAGGTGTGTTTCCGCTGTTCTTCTGGCTTCCGGCCAGTTACCACACGGCGCCCTTTACGATTTCCGCGATCTTTGCCGGTCTTTTGACCAAGGTCGGTGTCTACGCAGCGTTCCGCGTGTTCACACTGCTGTTCACGGTCGAAGAATCCGGCATCCGCGAGATCGTCGCCGTTGTTGCCGCGCTCACCATGGTAACCGGTGTGTTCGGAGCTGCAGTGCAATGGAACATCCGACGGATCCTGTCGTTCCACATCATCTCCCAGATCGGCTACATCCTGATGGGCCTTGCGATCGCCACACCTTTAGCCATTGCAGGAGCGGTGTTCTACATAGTTCACCACATCATCGTGAAAGCCAATCTGTTCCTGCTGGCCGGTGCCATTCGTCAGGCAAGTGGAACAGACGATCTGAAGAAATCTGGCGGCCTGTTGAAAAGCCACCCGTGGCTGGCGGTGCTCTTTCTTATTCCTGCCCTGTCACTGGCAGGGTTGCCGCCGCTGTCGGGTTTCTGGGCGAAGTTCCTTGTCGTTGACGCCTCGTTCAAAGGCGACATGGCGTGGCTGGCAGCCGTTGCCTTGTTTACCGGTCTGTTGACGCTCTACTCCATGACAAAGATCTGGATGGAAGCATTCTGGAAAGCACCGGGCATCGAGCGCTCTCAAACGCGTCCGGTCCCTGTTCTGATGGTCGCTCCAATCGCCGTTCTGGGGGCGATCACACTCACAATTGGCTTTTACGCCGAACCGTTCGTTCAGTTCGCGGAAAAAGCCTCCATCACACTCACGCAACCGGATGTCTACATCGCAGCCTTCTTCGGTGAAGAGACCCAGGTTGGTGAAGCTGCTCTTGAAAGGATCGACCAATGATTAGCCTTTTGAAGCGTTTGGGCGCCTTTGGCCTTCTGTGCGGCGTCTTTATCATCGAGCTGGTAAAAGCCTCAGTGGACGTGACGGTCGCTGTCTTGTCCAACAAGCAGAAATTAAAGCCAGCCATTGTTGCGGTCCCGCTCGACCTGCGGACCGACATGGGGATCACCACCCTTGCAAACATCGTGAGCCTGACGCCAGGAACCACCTCGCTGCACATCTCAGATGACCGCAAGACGCTCTATGTTCATGTCCTGGACCGGGAAAGCGACGAGGACGTGATCCGTTCCATCAAGGACACGTTTGAAACCCGCGTCTTGGCTGTCGAGGGACCAGCTCCCGGCGAAGCTGTAGACAAGAAAGGAGCCGTCGCATGAGCATCGAGAGCATTCTGGGTATTTCTGAGACACTCAACACGGTTCTGGTGCTGTTGATCATCGGCGCCTTCGCGCTCACAGCCCTGCGTCTCATGAAGGGGCCGAGCTATGCGGACCGTTTTGTCGCCATCGATATGTTGACGGGTCTGGCCGTTGCCGCCTGCGCCTTGACCGCGCTGACAACCGGCCGGTCCGAATTCCTTGATGTGGCATTTGCGCTGGCCCTGATCGCCTTTGTTGCAACGGCAGCATTTGCAGCTTTCCTGGAACGCAAGGTCGCTGTCACCGATGACCGCTTCCGGGACAATGGCAAACAAAAAGCCAACAAAGCCGCGCAGCAGGAGGCATCGTGATGGTTGAACTTATTGCCCTTTTGGTGAAATTCGTTGGCGTCGGCTTCTTGCTGATCGCAACGATTGGATTGCTGCGTTTTGACGATTCTTTCCAGCGGATGCACGCCGCAACGAAAGCGGGCACGCTGGGTGCGGGTCTGGTCCTGATCGGGACCATGCTCAGCAAATCCAGCTTGGACTCCACGATGATGGGCGGCATGACCCTGTTGTTCCTGATCCTGACGATTCCGGTCGCCAGTCATTTGCTTGCACGGGCGGCGTACCTGTCCGGAGCTGAGCTGGCCGGGATCGGGGATGCGGACGATGCCTTGCGCGACGTCCTGAAACGGCCAGAACAGCCGATTGAAAAGCAGGCTGAACGCTTGGACCTGCAAGGAATGACGGCCGCTGCTGAGGCAGACATTGCAACAGAAGTGCCGGTATCAGCAGATCCTGTCCTGTGCGACGCCGAAAAATCAGGTTTTGTATCTCTCAAGGATGTGGTTGCGCCTGAGCGCGTCCGCTTTGCAGCAGTTGGCGATGCCGCGCCGAAGCTTGCGCGCCGCGCAGCGGAATTCGCGGCACGCACAGACCTCCCGCTCATCGCGGTTGTCGCTGTCGACACTGGATATGTGGATGCAACAGACAACAGCACCGAGACGATGCGGCTGATCCGCGACAAGGTTGGTCATTGGCTGCCTGATCTGCGCTCGCTTTCAGACGATCTCGGCGTTTCAGTGGAGCTCGTCTACGAGGAAGGTGATGCGGCTGCATCAATGGCCGGTGTTGGCGACGTGCGCGAATTTTTGGTTCTACCGACGGACGGATGGGCAGACCATGGTGTCGGCGTTGCAACCCCGCATGCGACCAAGCAACCCGATGGCTTGCTGCGTGTTGCCAGCATGCACCCCGGGCCGACACTTTACGCGGTCGATGTCCCCAGAGCCGGTCCCGTAACTGTGTTGTTCGATGGGTCTTATGATGTCTGGCGTGCGCTTGATCTTGCGCTCGTCGAACGGCTTTGGACTGCAACAGAACTCCGGGTGTTTGGGTATGTTGACGCGGCCAGCCGGGCGGAAATTGAGCAACGTGCCGCTGATGCCAATACACCTGTCATCTTCGCGGACCCGGAACTGACCGCACCGGATGAAGCCCTGTTGCCGGAACAAATGGTCTCTGATGCCGTCGCTGTGATCCTTCCGGACCTGCCACGACCTTTGCGGACCCGTTGGTACGGAACCTTCTGGCAGGACAAGATCTCGCCAAATTGGCGGGGAGACGTTCTGGTTTGGACCTAGCCCAAGACGGTCCTAGCTATTAGGATGGCAAACGTTCTTGAAAAACATCAAGGGGATGGCGGCAGCGCCATCCCCATTCTTTAGCTGGGCCTCATATGCCATCTGACGCACCTTCGGAAAACCAAAACAGAACCGGCCTAGCCGGACCGGGTGCAAAAAAACTCAGATCTTGGCCGTTGGTGTGGCGGCTACCGGTGGCTATGGCTTCGGTGGTTATGCTGTTTGCGGTTGTTCTGACGATGTATGGTTTGCAAGAGCTGGAACGTCGGGAAGCCGAGCTCCGCGTCGAAGTTGGCGGGGCATTTCTCGACACCTTGGCCGGGCTGATCACACCAGCCGTTGCCGCCGGTGGTCCGTTATCGGAAATTGAAGGCTTGCTGTCGGCCTCTGCCAGGTTCAAACCCTCTTTGCGCAACGAAGCTGTTGCCGTTTGTTGCCTGGCGGACGGCTCAATTTTGATAACATCCTCCTACCCCGATGATACCGCAAATGGCTCCAAACCGCGAACAACCGAGCTTGCTCTTGAAGACTGGCTCAACGCCAATCGCAGTCTGCCGCCAAACGAAGCCGCAATCAAAATTGTCGATGAGACAAACAAACAACTGATTGTGCAGTCTTTTCCCGTGAGCGATGGCTCAACGATCCTGCTTGGTGCGGCCTTTGATCTCGAATGGCAACGCGCCGAGCAAGAAGAACGGCGCCGTGTCGCTCTTGCCGTGGATGTCGCGTTTTCTGTCCTCGCGGCAATCCTGACGTTTTTTATCGCGCAATACAGCCTGCGCCCCATTGATGACCTCACCAAGGCTCTCGACGACGATTCCTACGATGCAAATACTGAGGTTGATCCAGTGTCTGCGAACACAGAGATCGGCCGTCTGCAAAATGCGCTGAGAACCCGGGCCGAGCTTCAGGCACGAGCTGACGCGATCGCAAAAACCGAAAACAAACATGCGCGGGAGGCAACGCTGGCTCGCCTTGCAGCAGGGCTCGCGCATGAGGTTCGCAATCCGCTTGCCGGGATGAGCGCGGCCACATCGACATTGCGCCGGTTTGGGGACGACAAAGCCGTGCGAGAACAGACGATTGACCTGATCGACCGGGGCCTGCAAAGCATTGATCATGTGGCGGCCAGCATGTTGTCGACCTACCGGCCACCGGAAGGCAACAGAGATCTCAAGCCCGACGATCTCAATGATCTTCGGACCTTGATCAACCCGAAGGTGCGCGCCAAACAGGTGGACTTGAGTTTTAAATCGGAGCTCGCGGAAACCTACCCTGCCAGTGCGGAAGCCGTGCGCCAGATCGTGCTCAACTTGCTCTTGAATGCCATAGACGCCACTCCGGTTGGCAGTTTCGTTGCCTTTGAGTCCAAGCTGATCGAAGAGCAACTCACCATCAAGGTCTCCGACAGCGGCCCCGGTCTTCCAGGAGAAGCCCTGAATGTCCTGACCGGCGGAACCACTCCGGAGAAGCCACAAACGCGGCGCCTTGGACTTTGGCTGGTTCACCAACTGATTGATGATGTGAATGGCCGGCTGGCGATTTCGACACGTCCGCAAAGCGGCACAGTGATCACCATCACCATTCCAAAACGCAGCGACGAGGCGGAGAATGTCTGAACTGATATTGTTGGTGGAAGACGATCCGGTGCTTGGACCCTCCTTGCAACAACGGCTTGTGCTGGAGGGGTTTTCCGTCGTTCATGCCACCACATTGGCAGCCGCCCGCGAGTTTCTTGGCAAACGGGTTCCGAGCTTTGTTTTGTCGGACATCCGATTGCCGGACGGGTCCGGCGCCGATTTGCTGCGGGAGGTGCTCAGCCAGCACGGTGCGGTGCCGATTGTCTATATGACAGCCTATGGTTCTGTCGATCAGGCCGTGGAACTCGTTCGCGATGGCGCCAGGGATTACCTTGCGAAACCCTTCAACTTGGATGAGCTTGTCAGCCGCATTCAGGAGCTTTTGCTTCGCCCGCTGGCGCCGCAACTGGATGACCCGTTTTCAACATTTGGACTTTCGGCCTCCATGCGCGGTGTGCGCTCCATGCTGGACCGCCTGGCGGGGATCGATTTGCCCGTTCTGCTGATTGGAGAAACCGGCACCTGCAAGGAAATCGCCGCGCGGTATTTGCACGCCAAGAACGCTGCACAATCGCGCCCCTTCGAAGCTG
>CALDSI010000198.1 GCA_937911395.1 uncultured Labrenzia sp. | reverse complement strand
GACCGCTGATTGATCCAGGCCAGAAAGTCCGGCAGTTTTTCCTGTGTCATTGATTGCGGGCTGGTGTCGCAAAACTCGATCCAGGTCGTGTTGATGGCTTCCCAGAGCTCGGCGGTGATACCAGTTCGCACGGCACGGGCATTGTTTCGCGACAGCTCCAGGCAATTGCGGATGCTGATCGGGTTGTCCTTTGAGAAGACCATATAATTGGTGACGTGCCGTGAGTGCAGCTCGTCATGCTTATCATTATACCCGGTTTCTGCGCCTGAACAGGCAAGAGCAAACTGCCAATGGTGACCTTCGGCTTGCCCGTCGTACGCCATAATGGCCCCGCGATAGGCGACTTCCATCAGCCGGGTGATATTTTGAGCCCGCTCCTGATAGCGCGACATCCAGAACAAGGAGGCGGCGGTTCTTCCTAGCATGTTGTCTCAGTCCTCCAGAACCCAGGTGTCTTTGGTGCCGCCGCCCTGGCTGGAGTTGACCACCAGGGAGCCTTTTTTCAATGCGACGCGGGTCAATCCGCCAGGTGTGATGCGCACTTGATCGCCAATCAGGACAAACGGGCGCAGATCCACGTGGCGGGGTGCAATGCCGGAAGCGACATGGGTGGGACAAGCGGACAAGGCGAGTGTCGGCTGGGCGATGTAATTGGATGGGTTGCTTTGGAGAACCTTCCTAAATTCTGCAATCTCCCTTTTGGAAGCCGTTGGACCGATCAACATGCCGTAGCCACCGGACCCGTGAACCTCCTTCACCACGATACCGGCGAGATTGTCGAGCACATAAGCAAGATCATCTTCCCGCGAACAGTTCCACGTGGGCACATTGTTGAGGATCGGTTTTTGACCGGTGTAGAACTCAATAATGTCCGGCACATACGCGTAGATGGCCTTGTCATCGGCAATTCCTGTGCCCGGCGCATTACAGATCGTCACATTGCCAGCCCGATAGGCATCAAACAGTCCGGGGACGCCCAGCATACTGTCCGGATTGAAGGTGAGGGGGTCGAGGAACGCATCGTCGATCCGGCGGTAAATCACGTCGACCTGTTTTGGCGCCCGGGTCGTGCGCATGAAGACCTTACCGGCATCGACAAACAGATCGCGGCCTTCAACCAGCTCTACGCCCATGCTGTCGGCCAGGAACGCATGCTCAAAATAGGCGGAGTTGTAGATACCAGGTGTCAGGACGACGATGGTCTGCTCTGATTTTGCCGGATCCGGGGCGACGCTTTCGAGCGTCTGGCGTAGATTTTCCGGATAGCGTTCGACGGGTGCCACATTGTGGGTTTGGAACAACTCCGGGAAGAGACGCATCATCGTCTCCCGGTTCTCCATCATATAGGAGACACCGGACGGGGTCCGCGTGTTGTCTTCCAACACGTAAAACTCGTTCTCAGAAACTCGGACCAGATCTGTCCCGATAATGTGGGAATAAACCTTCCGCGCCGGGGTGAACCCGGCCATTTCCGGCAAAAATGCCTCGTTCTGCAGGATCAGGTTCGCCGGAATGCGCCCGGCGCGGATAATTTCCTGGCGATGATAAATGTCGTGAAGGAAAGCGTTGAGGGCGCGAACCCGCTGGTCGATGCCCGCCGACAGGCGGCGCCACTCCGAAGCAGAGATGATCCTGGGTATCGGATCAAAGGGAATAAGCCGTTCTGTTGCTTCTTCTGCACCGTAAACCGCAAAGGTAATTCCGAGGCGGCGGAAGATGGTTTCCGCATCACGGCTCTTCTTAGATAAAAAACTGTTTGGCTTGTCTTGAAGCCAACTGGCGATTCTTGAATATGGGGCCCGCGGACTGCCGTCCTTTTCGAGCATCTCATTGAAAAACCCAGAGTTGTCAGACATTGCCTCCCCGCTTGCTTTGTTAATTGAGACTAGGATGGCAGGCCGGATCTGACAACCCAAGGTCATTTTAACGGCGTATTCTGCCTAATTTCTAGGCAAAATTGATAGGGCTGCAGGCGGAGGAAGGCGGGAAACTCACCAAATCGCGCCGAATTCAGACTGCGGGATCACACCGGCCATTCTCCCTTGTGCTGACTTTGCCGGGTTCGGAGGGCATGCTAGGACCAAACAAGACAAAGACATTGGGAGACCCAGATGAGAGACGTTCTGGTGGAGTTGGAGCAGCGGCGGGAAACGGCCAAGATGGGTGGCGGCCAGCGGCGTATCGACTCCCAGCATTCCAAAGGCAAGCTGACCGCTCGGGAGCGGATCGAAATCCTATTGGACGAAGGTTCGTTTGAAGAGTTTGACATGTTTAAGCAGCACCGCTGCACCGATTTCGGCATGGATGAGCAGCACATACCTGGCGACGGCGTTGTCACCGGCTGGGGCACGGTCAACGGCCGAACCATCTATGTGTTCTCCAAGGACTTTACTGTATTCGGTGGTTCACTTTCCGAGGCCCATGCTGAGAAAATAGTCAAACTGCAGGACATGGCCCTGCAGAACCGGGCACCGATCATCGGTCTTTTCGATGCGGGCGGTGCGCGTATCCAGGAAGGGGTTGCGGCGCTGGGCGGCTACGGCGAGGTTTTCACCCGCAATGTTCAAGCATCTGGCGTCATTCCGCAGATTTCCCTGATCATGGGCCCGTGTGCGGGCGGTGACGTGTATTCGCCGGCAATGACCGACTTCATCTTTATGGTCCGGGACACGTCCTACATGTTTGTCACCGGACCGGATGTCGTCAAAACCGTGACCAATGAATCGGTCACTGCGGAAGAACTCGGCGGAGCGTCGGTTCACACAACCAAATCCTCAATCGCCGACGGTGCATTCGACAATGATGTTGAGGCGCTTCTGGAGATGCGGCGTCTCATCGACTTCCTGCCGATGAACAACCAGGCAGAGCTGCCCGAAGTCACAAACTACGACGATCCGGACCGGATCGACATGAGCCTCGACTCTTTCATCCCGGAAAATCCAAACAAGCCCTACGACATGAAAGAGCTTGTGTTGAAGACCCTGGATGAGGGGGACTTCTACGAAATCCAGGAAAACTTTGCGGGCAACATCATCACCGGTTTCGGCCGCATGGAAGGGCGTACGGTCGGTGTCATTGCGAACCAGCCGATGGTTCTGGCCGGTGTTCTGGACTCAGATGCAAGCCGCAAGGCAGCCCGCTTCGTCCGGTTTTGCGATTGCTTTAATATTCCGATTGTCACCTTCGTCGATGTGCCGGGGTTCTTGCCAGGCACGTCTCAAGAGTACGGCGGTCTGATCAAACACGGCGCGAAGCTTCTGTTCGCCTATACCGAGGCCACGGTGCCAAAAGTCACGGTCATCACCCGCAAGGCGTACGGTGGGGCGTATGACGTTATGAGTTCCAAGCACATTCGTGGGGACATCAACTATGCTTGGCCGACGGCGGAAATTGCCGTGATGGGTGCAAAGGGCGCTGTTGAGATTCTCTACCGCTCTGAACTCGGGGATCCGGAAAAGATCCAGAAGCGCACGCAAGACTATGAGAACCGTTTTGCAAACCCGTTCGTCGCTGCTGAGCGTGGATACATCGATGATGTGATCCGTCCCCATTCGACCCGCCGCCGTGTCGCGAAAGCCTTGGCTTTGTTGCGCGCCAAAAAAGTCGAAACGCCTTGGAAAAAACACGACAACATTCCGCTCTGATTGCGAAAGATGTTTAGTTTCAAAACCCGCCGGGAGAGACCTCGGCGGGTTTTTCGTTTTTAGGCGCTCTTCATTGCCGTCGTCGCGTCACAAGTTGGCCCGGGGGGCGGTGGCTCAATCGATGAACAGCAAATCCGGGTCTTTACATTCATAAGCAACATAACACTGCGGATTATCGCGCGTTGCGCCATACTGCGGTGCTAGAGCTTTATCACGTTCACAATATCTGAGGTTCGCGACGAACCTGGAATAAGTGTACTGGCCTGTCGTAAAGACCACTGCACCGTGTTTAAGCACCATATTTTGGGCCTGGGCACAGGTCATCTGACGTAAATCCGGCCGAGCCTCTGCAACGTTCGCGGCTGATAGGAGCGAAAGAACAGCGGCGGGGATTAGTAAGACATGCGGCTTCATGCGAACCTCCAGCGTGTTTCAGACACCGCACTTTGCAGGCCTGGTAAGCAGGAATATAGCGCGATCAAACCGCAGGACATGTGACCGGCAACACGGATTGCGTTGCTTTACGGGATGAAGACCTATTGGTGGTTGGCCTGAAGGCCCGGGTCCGGTTCACAGACCGTTGGCGGGATCACTTCGCCAACGCCGCGGGTTGAAAAGCCCGCATACCGCCGATCCTCGTCAAACAGGACGGCAAAACGTGCTGAGTTGCGAAGAAGCTGCCAGAAGTAGCGCATGTTGTCGGCGCAGGCAGGGCAGTCCGGGCGGATGTAGCCGTCTCTGTCGGCAGTAAATTTGATCAAACGGTGGTCGAGTTCGACCCGGATCAAGGTTCTCGGGACCGGAAGACGCCCTTTAATATCAATGCTGATCAGCGGAAGTACGGCCTTCTTGCTATCAGGGCACCAAATTGAAAACCGCGAACCGAGCTTGTTCTTGGTCCAATAATGCTGATAGCCATTCACTTTTTCGCTGTGCCAACTGCCCACGGTTTCCGAAACGCTTGGCGTAACGGAAAGACCGATAAACATTGCAAATAGAAACAGGCGAGTGAACATCTGGAGCCCCAATGTATGCACTGCTGAAAATACCGAGGGTTGTCTTAAATTTTAGCTAATTCCGCTGAGTAGAAACGCCTTGAAATGACACTTACCGCTCTTGTCTTGATACCGCTCAAGACGCTTGCTTTTTTTTCCAGTCAGTCGGGCAGACATTTGCTGGAAGAATTTCCTTCGCACCCTTGAGCGAGAAACCTGCGTAGCTGTCGTCCTTGAACTTCACCGCAATTGCTGTTGCGGCGCGGAGCCGGTGCCAGACATACTCGAACGTGTCGGCGCAGGTTGCGCATCCGGTGTCGATGTATCCCTGTTCGTTGACCGGAATTTCCATGATCTCGTTGTCGATGATCAGCTTCATGCGTGTGTTTGGAGTGGGTGTTTTGCCGTCAATGACGACATGCAACAAAGTGCCGTTGACCGGACGCTGCGGATGGCACCAAACGACGAAACTCGCGCCGATGTTGTTTGTGGTCCAATAACGGGTGAAGCCGTCGACTTCTCCGGCATGCCACTTTTCGATCGTTTTCGCCTGAACAGAACTCGTCAGGGCAAAGCCGATGATCAGTGATGTTATTAGTTTTTTTGCCACGCCGTCTTCCTCCAAATACATGGTAGAATTTGCAATATATTTGTTAAGAAAAAGGAAAATCAGTGCCTTGCCGCAATAGACCGTAGTCCAAACCTATCGATTGTTTTGCTTGAACGGCCGTAGAAAGATGGTTCTCACATCGTCTGACCACCCTTTGGATAAGTTGCACTAGAGGGGAGGACCGGCCTACAACTCAGAAAACAGATCCAGCTGGGTGGAATTGCATGTTCTCGAAAATACTGATCGCTAACCGGGGTGAGATTGCGTGCCGCGTTATCAAGACAGCACGGAAGATGGGGATCAAAACCGTTGCGGTCTATTCAGATGCCGATCGGAATGCACTGCACGTGGAGATGGCTGACGAGGCCGTTCACATCGGTCCGGCAGCGGCTGCTGAATCCTACCTGATTGCCGACAAGATCATCGCGGCTTGCAAGGAGACCGGTGCTGAAGCGGTGCATCCCGGCTATGGGTTCCTGTCTGAGCGGGCAAGCTTTCCGGAGGCGCTTGCAAAGGAAGGTATCGTTTGGATTGGTCCGAACCCGCGCGCCATTGAAGCGATGGGCGACAAGATCGAATCCAAGAAGTTTGCCAACGAGGCGAAAGTCAGCACGGTTCCAGGGTATCTCGGTGTCATTGAAACGCCGGAGCAAGCGGTCGAGATCGCAGAGGACATCGGCTACCCTGTGATGATCAAGGCATCGGCCGGCGGTGGCGGCAAGGGCATGCGGATCGCCTGGAACGCCGAAGAAGTGCGTGACGGTTATACCCGCTCCAAGTCAGAAGCCGCATCCTCCTTTGGCGATGACCGCGTTTTCATTGAAAAATTCATCGAGAACCCACGGCACATTGAAATTCAGGTGCTTGGCGACAAACACGGCAACGCGATTTACCTGGGCGAGCGTGAGTGTGCAATCCAGCGCCGGAACCAAAAAGTCATTGAAGATGCGCCGTCGCCGCTGCTGGATGAAGACACCCGCCGGCTCATGGGCGAACAAGCGGTCGCCTTGGCGAAAGCCGTTGACTACGACAGCGCGGGCACCGTTGAGTTTGTGGCTGGCCAAGACAAGAGCTTCTTCTTCCTTGAAATGAACACCCGACTTCAGGTGGAGCACCCGGTTACCGAGTTGATCACCGGGGTCGATCTGGTCGAGCAGATGATCCGCGTTGCCTATGGCGAGAAGCTTGAAATTGCACAGGACGACGTGAAGCTGAACGGCTGGTCGGTGGAAAGCCGGATCTATGCCGAGGATCCTTATCGGAACTTCCTGCCGTCCATTGGCCGGCTTGTGCGCTACGTGCCGCCGGAAGAACTGGAAAGCGATGCGCTGACCATCCGGAATGATACCGGTGTGGTCGAGGGTTCGGAAATCTCCATGTTCTACGACCCGATGATTTCCAAGCTGATCACCCATGCGCCGACCCGCGAGGAAGCAATCGACGCCATGAGCAAGGCGCTGGATGGGTACTACGTCGACGGCATCCAGCACAACGTGCCGTTCCTGACAGCGTTGATGAACCATCCACGGTGGAGGTCCGGTGAACTTGCGACCAGTTTCATTGCCGACGAATACCCGGACGGCTTTTTCCCGGCTGAGCCGGATGACGACGCGCGGGGCGTTTTGGCGGCCGTGTCGCTGTCTATGGCGGCGATTGAACGCGAACGTCTTGACCATCTTCCTGGTCGTATGCGGCCGCACTCCGGCGCTATCCGCGAGGATTGGGTTGTAAAGCTGGACAAGGCTTATGTTCCGATCCGCCTCGCTGCCGGTTATCCGGGAACGCCGATTGAGCTTGATGTCGCGATTGGCGACGGGCCTGTTGTCAATGTGGAATCGGATTGGGCGCCGGGCGCTGTGCTCTGGAGTGGTCGCGTTGGGGACAAGGACATCACGGTTCAGGTCCGTCCGGTTCGTGGAGGCTACCGGCTCGATTGGCAGGGCTATTCCGTCACTGCCAAGATCATGACGCCGCGCGTTGCCGAGCTCGATGAGTTGATGCCGGAAAAACTTCCGCCGGACACATCGAAAATGCTGCTGTGCCCAATGCCGGGTCTGGTCGTATCCATCGCCGTCAGCGAAGGTCAGGAAGTCAAAGCGGGCGAACAGCTGGCCATCGTTGAAGCGATGAAGATGGAAAACGTCTTGCGTGCCGAGCGGGACTGTGTCGTGACGGCCATCAAGGCAGAGCCGGGCGACAGCCTCGCTGTCGACGCCGTCATCATGGAGTTCTCTTGATCCACCACGTGAATGTTTCTGAACACACAAAACCCGCCGTGAACACGGCGGGTTTTTTGTCCGTTGTCCGGGGCTTACGCGCTTAGTTCCGCGGTTGCCCGTTTCGATCCTGATTTCTCATGCAGAAACTGAATAAACTGATCAGATGGCATGGGGGCGGCAAAATAGTACCCCTGCAAAAGGCTGCAGCCTTGTGAGGCAAGAATGTTGGCATGTTCAAGGGTTTCGACACCCTCGGCAACGACATCCACGCCAAGAGCGGTGGCCATGTCGACAACGCTTTTTACAAGTTTGCGGGAGCCTTCAGATTTGACAATCGGGGCGATCAGGTTTCTGTCGATTTTCAGGCGTTTCGGTTCCATCTCAAGAAGACTGAGGATGGAGGCGCGTCCAGATCCGAAGTCATCGATTTCTACTTCGAAACCTTGGTCAGCGAGTGCTTCAAGGTTGTATCGGGACATGTCATCCAGTGTGTCAAAGGTGACAGCTTCACTGATTTCGAAGATCAAGGACGCCGGATCAACCTTTATGTTGCGAACCATGTGCAAGAACAGCGGTGATTTCAGCCGGTCTGCAGATATGTTGACGGATATTCGCGGTGCGACCAGACCGCTGGCTTCAATCTTGTGACGGATGTTTATGGCTTCTTCCAGCATGGCTTGGTCGATCTGGCTGATGAGGCCAAGGGTCTCAGCTGTGTCCAAAAAATCTGCTGGTGCAAGAAGGCCTCTTGTCGGATGGCGCCATCTGACGAGCGCTTCGGCGCCAACGACGTCAAATGTTTGCCCA
The DNA here is from genome assembly GCA_937911395.1 of uncultured Labrenzia sp. Taxonomy (GTDB): domain Bacteria; phylum Pseudomonadota; class Alphaproteobacteria; order Rhizobiales; family Stappiaceae; genus Roseibium. Next base: position 2,968 of record CALDSI010000198.1, on the reverse strand, counting down.
TCGACAAGTGGCTGAAAAAAAGCCTCGAACTCTTTTTGCTCACATGCTCTGATCAGGTCATCGCCCAGGATCGTCTGCTCTTCGAATTTTTGCCGCATTGTCGGATGATAGACTTCGTATCTGTTCCGGCCATTGGATTTGGCCGTGAACATCGCAATGTCTGCGCTGGTCATCAGACGTTCGGAATTCAAATAATGCTGAGGCGTAAAATCGTCGTTTATTGCGATTCCAATCGAAGCCGTCACGGAATGCTCGCCCCCTTGATAATGGAACGACCGATCAAGCAATTTGACAAGATATTGCCCCAGATCAGTGACATCCGACCGTTTCTTGTATGGCTTGAGAAGCAAGAACTCATCGCTGCTTACTCTTGCCAGTAGGTCATGGTCGTCAAGCCGATCTTCAATAAGGTTTGCAACTTGCTTGAGTACGCCATCGCCGACCACTGGACCATAACGGTCGTTGATCTGCTTAAAGCGGTCCAGATCAATGTGGAACAGTGCGTAGCAGGCCTTTTTTCTAAGGCCAAAGCCGAGTGTCTGTTTGATGTCTATGAAAAACTGAAACCGGTTTGCCAGACCGGTTAATGGATCGACCGACGCAAGATGGCGCGCTGTTTCTTGGGCATTCACACGCAAAGCCATTTCGCGCTTTAAGTCAACGAGCCGGCGGACCACGATGATCAACAGTATTGCAGGCAACGCCATAAACGCTGCGAACACATCATCCAACTCGTAGTCTTCATGAGCGCGTGAAAATTCATAAAGCCATTCAAACAAATCGACGGATGAAAACAGAGTTGCAAGGGCGACAAACGCCAAGAGTGACACGCTTGTTTCCCATACAAACCTCTTTCTTATCGACGGTTTTTTGCTCATGACGAAGTTCTGCTACTCGCCCTTTATTGTGAATACTGACAGTGGGAATTCTAAAGGTTTCAAAATTGTTTATTTCTGAGATATTCATGTATAATTTCCATTATTTGTTTATTTCAAAGTAATATATTGGGATGAATTATGATAATGTATGCATTGTTTGCGTATTTATTTCTATTCATCTATTTACGATGAATTAATTTATTGGCGAGTAATGCGCTAAAGTTTTGTTGGTTCCAAGTGCCTCCACTTTCACTGCCTGATCGCTAGAATTCATTTCACAAATCCTGCTTGAGCTGCAAAGATAACTTGAGATAGGGCTTAAGGTTGCGGTTGATGGCAACATCTCAAGGCTTATTTTCAGTCATACTGAATTTTCCGGCCAGCAGCCGTTGCGCCGATCGGTTGAGCCGGGTAAATACGGACTTCAGGAACAGTTCTCGGGGCGGGGTGAAAGTCCCCACCGGCGGTATCAGGGAAACCTGGAGCCCGCGAGCGCCTCGGCAATTCGTGTTTGCCAAGGGTCAGCAGATCCGGTGAGACGCCGGAGCCGACGGTTATAGTCCGGATGATAGAGAGCTTGGCTGGACCGCTTCTCTCAAGTGGTGCAGTGTATTGGTCTTATTGAGACTGTTCTGGATGAAAACTGGAACGGACTTGAAGACGATGGACACCAAATCCTCCTCACTTCAGGCGCAGCCGGTGCTGGCAGCGCTTGCTATGGTCGGCGCAGGCGCCTCATTTGCGCTCGTAAATGGCGCCCTGCAGGCATCGACGATGCGGCTCGGTGTGTCGTCAACGTCGGCAGCTTTCTGGCAGTATGCGCTTGGTCTCGGCTTTGCGCTTCCCTGGGTGCTCCGGCGCGGGCGAACCGCCTTGAAAACACAACAGCTCGGATTGCACCTCCTGCGAGCGATCCTGGCAGTCATCGGCATCCAGCTGTGGGTTGCCGGATTGGCGCGTGTGGAGATCTGGCAGGCAATTGCCCTTGTAATGACGTCGCCGTTTTTCGTCATTCTTGGAGCCCGGATCTTTCTTGGGGAACAGGTTGGTTGGGTGCGATGGCTTGCCACCATTGCCGGTTTTTCCGGTGGGATGGTGATCCTCGAGCCCTGGTCGCAGGCGTTCAATTGGGGCGCTTTGCTCCCTGTCGCGGCTGCTGCGTTTTGGGCCGGAACATCGCTTGTGACGAAAAAGCTGACACAGCGGGAGGCGGCCGATTCCATTACGCTTTATCTGTTGCTCCTTTTGACGCCCGTGAATGCCGTGCTGGCCTTCGCCGATGGTGGTCTCGTCGTCAGCGGTCCGGCGCTTGTTTTGCTCGTCGGGGCCGGCCTCTTGACCGTTCTTGCGAACTATCTTTTGACGCTGGCCTATCAAAAGGCGGACGCGACCTTTGTTCAGCCGTTCGATCATCTGAAGCTGCCGCTCAACATTGCTGTTGGCTTCATTGCTTTCGGCTTTGCGCCGACGGGTGCATTTTGGCCGGGGGCTTTGGTGATTGTCGGAGCGTCGCTCATGGTGATGCTTGATGAGCAGAGGCGGGGAAAAGCCGTAGCGAAAACAGCGTAGGCCTTTCAGAGGCAGTCTATATCAGTCGATCGGCTTGAAGATCGTATCGATGGCTTCGAACATGATGTTGTAGTTCCTGATCTCATGGTCCGAGAAATCGCTATGCGGAACCGCCTTCTTGGCTTCATTGATGAGGTCGGTTTTGATTTGATCCATATCCAGTCCGATCGCTTCTGCATGCATGCTGAGTTCGACATGCAGCCTCTTTGCAATGCCCGCATAAGCAACAATGGCCGTGATCGCTTCTGAAGGATCTTTGGGCACGCGAATATTGAGTGTTTTCTGTGTGGTCACGCCGATGAGATCCTTTTTCAATAAATGTGGGTTCGGCTGGATGTAGGTTGTTGACCGTCCCCTATAAAGGCAAATGTTCTTTTCAAGTCAGAACAGCTCTGAAGTGTTGATCTGTTTTGCTGCATAAAGCCCCATTGCAGGTTTGAAACGATCCGCAATACTCTAAGCTCTGAGCCAAGGTAATGCTTTTGGAATAAGGAAGTGCCAATGACCCAGGATCCTTTGAC
>CALDSI010000197.1 GCA_937911395.1 uncultured Labrenzia sp. | reverse complement strand
TGGCACGCCCAACGGGACTCGAACCCGTGTTTCCGCCGTGAAAGGGCGGCGTCCTAGACCGCTAGACGATGGGCGCGCGGTCGACGCGGTTGCGTCGTGGGGAGGCTTATAGGCGGGAAATGATTGGCCCGCAAGTGCCTTTTGGAGAAAATTTCACAGGCCCGGAAACTCGGGCCTGCACTTTTTCAAAACCAGCGATCAGCCGAACTTCAATCGTCTCTGCTCGGCGGGGATGCCTTTAGCCGGATCACCACTCGCCGGTGTTGCCCATGGACGCCCAGGGTTCCTTGACTTCAAGGGCCTGACCTTTTTGCAGAAGCTCAAACGAGATGTTGTCCGGGGAGCGAACAAAAGCCATGCGGCCGTCGCGCGGGGGGCGATTGATGGTGACACCTTTGCTCTGCAAGGCTTCACAGAACTCATAGATGTTGTCGACTTCATAAGCGAGGTGACCGAAGTTGCGGCCACCGGTGTATTCTTCCGGATCCCAGTTATAGGTGAGTTCCAGAACCGGACGGGCGTTTTCCTTCGCGCTGTCAACGTCATCAGAGCTTGCCAGGAACACAAGAGTGAACCGGCCCTGTTCGCTTTCATAGCGGCGGGTTTCGGTCATTCCCATCTTGTTGCAGTAAAAGTCGAGCGATTCTTCCAGATTGGAAACACGAACCATGGTGTGCAAATAACGCATGTCTTACCCTCTTTAGCAGCGTTTAAATTTGATGGAGCGACGGACCGGCTCATGAAGATCATTACCGAACTGGCCGAAGCACAGGAATTTGTGTCGTCTTTCGCCGAAATGCCGCCTGGATCTATCGTGGCTTTGACGGGCGCAGGTATCTCAACTGATTCCGGCATCCCGGATTTCAGGTCACCCGGTGGTATTTGGTCTCAGCGTGCTCCTGTTCAATATCAGGATTTTCTGGCTTTTGAAGAGAGCCGTCTTGAGGACTGGGACCGCCGGTTCGAAATGCAGTCGTTTTTTTCGGCCGCAGAACCAAATGCTGCGCATCTTGCGCTGAGCAGTCTTCATGCAAATGGGCAGTTGTCTATTTTGATCACGCAAAATGTCGACGGACTGCATCAGCGATCGGGAGTGTCAGCGGACACGCTGGTCGAGCTGCACGGCAATTCCACCTTTGCCACTTGTCTGGCATGTGGACGTGAGGCCGCCCTGGATGATCAAAAAGCCGCAGTCGAGGCTGGGACAAGTCCGCGCTGCACGGCGTGTGGCGGGCTTTTGAAGGCAGCGGTCATCAGTTTTGGTCAGGCAATGCCGGAAGAGGAAATGGAGCGGGCGTTGGACGCATGCCAATCCTGTGATGTGTTTCTCGTGCTCGGATCTTCGCTGGTGGTGCACCCGGCTGCGCAATTGCCCGTTGTCGCAGCCCGCAGCGGTGCAGACCTGGTGATTCTCAACCGGGAAGAAACGCCGATCGATTCGATCGCCAAAGCCATCTTGCGAACGCCACTCGCGGCCACTTTTGCAAATTTTCCTATGAAATCGGCATAAATCGTTGAAATGGTCTGTGGTTAGTCTGTTAATTTTTCTTTCCGGCAAAATGTGCGGTGTTATCCTTTTGTTAGGAATCAGCTGACGGGTGCGTGGTTGTCGGGCCCATAGCTGGTAGATGTGCACCAGAGACGGGACATTTGATTATGGGGGTTAAAGCCGCACGGGATCCCCGCGCACTCGAAGACCTGACGGAAGATGTTGCCGTTGATGTTTTCGAGGTTGCCGGAACGATTAAATGGTTCGACGTCGGTAAGGGCTACGGCTTTATCGTACCGGACAGTGGCGAGACAGACATTCTGCTTCACGTGACATGCCTCAGGCGGGACGGTTTCCAAACCGCTTATGAAGGTGCACGTGTCGTGTGTGAGGTTTTGGACCGCCCACGCGGGCTTCAGGCGTTTCGTATCCTTTCCATGGATGAGAGCACGGCCGTTCACCCGTCCCAATTGCCACCGTCGCGGACCCACGTCCAAGTGGTCCCGGAGACCGGTTTTGAAACCGCGACCGTTAAGTGGTTCAACCGTGTGAAGGGCTTTGGTTTCCTGACACAAGGTGAGGGGACCGAAGACATCTTCATTCATATGGAGACACTCCGACGCTATGGCATTGCCGAACTTCGACCAGGCCAAGAGGTGCTTGTGCGATTCGGTACCGGTCCGAAAGGACGTATGGCCGCCGAAATCCGGCCGGTCGGTAGCGGAACGCATATTCCAGCGTCTCATTGAACCAAGGCGCATCACAGTTTACGGCCGGACATGTTCCGGCCTTTTTTAATGGTGTATTTGGGTAGGACCTGTTGCAACCGGAGCTCTCATGAACGCGTACCAATTGCCCCGATCCGTTGCCATGGCTTTGTGTGTAGGCTTTGCCATCTTTTTGAGCGCCGTCAGCAACGGCTCGCTTGCCGGGAACAGTCAAACGCTTCCAACCGAACCGCTGACCGTCATTTCCGGCGCGAACGAACATCGGTTCACGGTGGAAGTGGCTTCAACTGATACGCAGCGGGCGAAGGGGCTTATGTTCCGGGAAGAAATGGCGGCAGAGCACGGCATGCTGTTCATATTCGATGGCGAATTCGAGCGCCATTTCTGGATGAAAAACACACCGCTGCCACTCGATATCATTTTCATTTCCTCGCAAGGGAAGATCGTCAGCATTGCCGCGGACACAACGCCTTATTCTGAAAAAGTCATACCGTCCGGCGCGCCGGCAAAATTCGTTCTTGAGCTGAATGCCGGAACTGCGGCCAAGCTTGGCATCAAACCGGGAGACGAAGTTGTTGCCAGCTCGATGGGAGTGAACGACGCTTAACAAAGCCCGAGTCTTTCGAAGCGCATCACAGCCCTGGATTAGACTGTCCACAAGCATGAGCTCAGGGCGTGACTTTCGCTACTTGACGAACGATGCAAACGCGGATAAACCGCCCAAACCAGCCGTCGGGGTATAGCGCAGCCTGGTAGCGCATCTGGTTTGGGACCAGAGGGTCGCA
>CALDSI010000196.1 GCA_937911395.1 uncultured Labrenzia sp. | reverse complement strand
AGGACGCCGCCCTTTCACGGCGGAAACACGGGTTCGAGTCCCGTTGGGCGTGCCAACTTTCTCTCCGCATCTAAGGTTTAATATACCAACTGGTCACAAGTGGCTGGTTTCGAAAAGCCTTACCACTTGGCCGCTTCTAGATAGCCGGCAGGTTTTCAGTTTCGATAAGCTGCGTATCTGAGTCTTTGGCAATCGTCGCGAATTCCGGGCTCGGGCAACGGTCGGTTACAAGCGTCGTAACTTGTGAGAGGTGGCCAACCCGGACCGGCGCGGTGCGCTCAAACTTGGTGCTGTCCGCCGCCAAGATCACATGCCGGGCATTTTCCATGATCGTTTTGGTGACTTTGACTTCCCGATAATCGTAGTCGAGCAAAGACCCGTCCGGATCAATGGCGGATGCGCCTATCACCGCAAAATCCACCTTGAACTGGCGCATGAAATCAACTGCGGCTTCTCCGACAATTCCGCCGTCCGCATGCCTTAAAACACCGCCGGCAACAACAACTTCAATCTGGGAATAACCCCGCATCAAACTGGCGACATTCAGGTTGTTGGTGATCACCATCAGTCCATGGTGTTGCAACAGCGCCTGTGCGACCGCCTCAGTTGTCGTGCCGATATTGATGAAAATAGACGCATTGTCGGGAATGAGTGCAGCGACACTGGAGCCAATGTCAGCCTTTTCCTTGCTGGAAATGATGCGTCTTGCTTCATAGCCGACGTTTTCAATACCAGATGAGAGCAAGGCTCCGCCGTGCGTGCGTGCGAGAAGGCGGCGCTCACACAGCTCATTCAAGTCTTTACGGATGGTCTGCGGACTGACTTCGAATCTTTTCGCCAAGTCGTCCACGCTGACACGGCCCATCTGGCGGGCCAGTTCGAGAATGGCGTTATGGCGTTCGATAAGCATGAGGTATTGGTCCGGTAGGAAGTAAGTTCAAAAATTCAAAACGCACACAAATTGATGCTCTCTGTCACAGCAGAACTCTTGTCAGGCAGCCCCCGCGGTCCGCCGCTGTTTCGGCTTTTTTACAGTCGGCGGATCTGTCTTTTCGGGTGGCACTTGATCGTTGTCACTCGAGGGCTCTTTTTTCTTTCGGGTCGACGCAACAATTCGGCTAACAAGGGCTTCCGCCGCGTTGGCGATCTCTGTAGTAGACGAGCTTTCTGCGGCTTTGGAACTTGGTGGAGGCGCTGTGTTTGGCTTTTCGGCACTGGTAGCAGCGCGGCGTGTTCTTCTCTTGGGCTTCATGTCACCAGCTGTATTGGGCACAGGTGCCGATTTGCCGGCTGCTTTGGAGGAGGGCTTGGAAACGGCTTTCTTCTTATCGTTAGGATCCGTTGACACTTGAGCAACCAGCTGCCGGAAATCCTGCCGCACCTGCGCAAGGGAAGAGGTGGCGGCAAGGTCTTGCCGAAGCTTCTTGATCTCCCCAGTTAGCCGATTGACCGTGCGGTCCTTGTTTTTTAGCTGAGAAAGTCTTTGTGCGTTTTCTGTTGCCAGAGCTTCCAACTGCTCGGTCAAATGTTTCTGAAGATCGCTGTCTTTGATGTCGGCTGCGTCCAGCTGCAGGGAAAGCCGGGTCACTTCCGCCTGAGCAGTTATGAACTTTGCCTCAGTATCTACGAGCTGGGCCTCTAGGTCCGCAAGGCGGGCACGCGCAGTCTCTGTTCGTTCAGCGTCGAGCTCACCGGCAACAGACGGTTCTGCCTTGGCCAAGCGCGCTTTCAAGGTTGCAACTTCAGCTTCCAGCCCCGTGATCGTCGCAAGCGCCATCGTGTCTGTGGCAGGCAGCCAATCGGAAGTGTCTTCGCCTTGCACGCCTTTTGCGGGCACATCTTCGCCGGTTTCTGGTTTCTGTGACCAGCTTTCCGCTAGAGCCTTCTCAGCTTCGGCGAGTTTTTGCTTTAGTTGTGCGACTTCCGAGGACAGCATGTCAGCTGATTTCTCATCGGAGGCTTTCGCAGATAGCTCTTCTTTCAGTTTGGAAATCTCGCCTTCGTGGCTTTTTTCCAGCGCAGCCATTTCTGTTGTCAGCCGTGTCACATCCACGTGCCATTTTACCGCCTTTTCCCGCTCGGTGTTCAGAGACTGTTCAACGCGGCGCAGATCGACGGCATGTTGTGCGCGTGCCTGGTCCTGCGCAGCTCGGACCTCTGCGTAACTGGACGGATTGACAGCCCGCAGAGCCTCTTCGGTCAGTCTCGCGGCACGGCGATAGAAAGCTGGCAGGATCGCAAGGCAAATCAGCCCGGCCGTGCAAAACCCTAGTGCCACATACATCGCCGCTTCTATCACATTAGGCTCCCGGTGGCCGTTCAAAGCATCAAGACGTTACAACATCATTAGAGGACATCGGTTTAATAGCCAAGTCTGGGCTCCAGCTGAGGCCGAACCTTGATAGTTTTTGCAGGTCTCTAGAAAGGATTCCAAGTCGGTTCTCTTGTGAATTTCAAGTAACCGAGATTCAATCCAAGGCGTGCGCCGACCCCGGCCTTGATCGGGACCACGAAGACTGAGTCTTTTGCAAGGACTGTCATGCCGACGCCGCCAACCAGATAGGCGGACCCATTGACGCCGCTGAACCGGTCGTAAACCCGGTCAATGCTCGGCAAATTGTAGATCAGCATCATGACGCGTGCGCCGTCCGCCCCAAAGTCGAAACCGATAGACGGGCCTTGCCAGAATATTTTGTGGTTGCCTGCATTGCGGGTGTAAAGCTGACCTTCTCCAAACCGGGCACCTGCAACGAATGCACCAGAGCCTTCTTCCCCAAGGATGTACCCATTTGGTTCGCCATAACTTGCAAAAGCTCTCTCAACAACGGAGGCCAACCCACCAGACACAGATCCGAAGAACTGATGCCCCGTTTGCAGGATCTGATCTTGGTCATAAGTGTTGACGGGGGGCGACTGCGTGTTGGTCGTGGTCTGTGCGAACGCAGCTTTGGGGCCAACGCACAAAAGCAGAATGACTGCGGCGGCTGGAAGAATTGATAATATGAGCCGTGACATATGTGCCATCCAGTAAACTCCTTGTCGCCAGACAAGCGACGTCTTTCTCGCTGCGTTGCGTCTCTTCGATGTTAAACTTAACGAATACAGTGATGATTCGCAGTTCAATTGATGAAAGACGTGTCCGCCGAATCAATGAAACGTTGGCCCCCAAAAAAGACCTGGATGTGTCTTTCTGCAATCCTTGCAGCAGTTATTTGCCTGTGGAGCATCGACGGAAAGGCCCGCCCAAGGAGCTTTGTGCCGGATCCGATTACTGGGTACGCAATTGGTGGGCACGACCCAGTTAGCTATTTTGTTGATGGATATCCGCGTAAGGGAAGCAGGGAATACACATATAAATGGGGCAACACTGAGTGGGTCTTCGTCAACAAGGGCAATATGGAAGCCTTCAAGCTGCACCCCAATGCCTATGCCCCGATGTTTGCGGCTTGCGGCGGATATGGCCTGTCGGAAGGCTTCGCGACCGCCGGAAATCCTTTTATCTATGCAATTGTCGAGGGGCGGCTGATGTTCTTTTATTCGGTGGTCAACCGGTTTCTGTTCATTGTGAATGGCACCCAAAGGCTCACCGAAGCCCGTTCGCATGCTAAGGCTGTCGGCTGCCTGCCTGAATGACGGTTGATGTGGCTGTTGGGTCGGATTTGAGTTTGGTTTGCCGGTTTCGGATGACGTATCTCCAAAAATAGCTTGGATGACCGGGAAATCGGCTGATTTGCCGCCTTGGCAGGGCCTTTGCGGATGTGTAACGCTGACGTATCGGCTTGCGAATCAGGTCGTTTTGGCAGGTTTTTACAAAGAGCAGCGTCGAGCAATGTCCGCACTTAAAGAGCTTTCATCCATGGATCTTGCAGCCCTGGTGGCAAGCCGGGTCTGTCATGACATCATAAGTCCGGTTGGTGCGATCACCAATGGACTGGAAGTGCTGGATGAAGAAGGGTCTGAGGACATGCGCGAATTCGCCATGGATCTGATCCGGAAAAGTGCGCGACAGGCGTCTGCCAAGCTGCAGTTTGCACGGCTTGCCTTTGGTGCTGCCGGATCCGCTGGCGCAGAGATTGATCTTGGCGATGCCCAAGTGGTTGCCACCGGGTTTATGGAAAATGAAAAATCCAACCTGAATTGGCAACTGGACCGGCACTTGATGCCGAAAAATTTTGTGAAGTTGCTTCTCAATCTCATCCTGATCGCCAATCAGTGCGTTCCGCGTGGCGGCGAGATCAAGGTTGAAATGAGTGGGACACCACAATCTCCGTCCTTTACTTTGAATGCGGCTGGCTTGAACCCGCGAATTCCACTTGGAATGAAGGAAACCTTGAGCGGAGAAGAGCCTGAGCGCGTTGATGCACACTCTGTTCAGCCGATTTACTCATTGCTTCTGGCGCGTGAGTGCGGGATGGAGTTAACAATAGATAAAGACGAAGAATGCGTAAAAATAACAGCTCTTCCGACCGAATAACTTAGACCCGAAAAGAATCTTTTTGCTTCAGCGTATCTTAACGCTTTGACGCCAATCTACTCTCATGGACTTCCCGGTCCAGACATCCTTTTCAGGGTGCGGAACCAGTAACAAGTCGGGTGAGAGCAGGCCATGGACGACCTCCTCAGGGAATTTATTACCGAGACCAATGAGAGTCTCGACGTTGTAGACGTGGAGCTCGTAAAATTCGAGCAAGAACCGAACAACGCTACGATTCTAGACAACATATTCCGTCTGGTACATACGATTAAGGGTACCTGTGGGTTCTTGGGCCTTCCCCGGCTTGAAGGAATTGCACACGCGGCTGAGACCCTCATGGGCAAGTTCCGCGACGGTGCGCCGGTCACCCAAGACGCGGTGTCATTGATCTTGGTTTCCATTGACCAGATTAAAGACATCCTTGGTGAGTTGGAAGCTGCTGAAGGCGAAGAACCGCAAGGCGATGACAGCGAGCTGATCGGAAAGCTGGAAGAGATGTCTGCAGCGGCTGATGCCGCGATGGCCGGCGGCGGCGCAGCCGATGAACCGGCGGCGGATGCTGAGCCTGAAGCCGAAGCTGCGACTGACAGCGACGACTTTACACTGCCTGAGCAAACCATCGAACGACCGTTGCGGCCAGGCGAAGTTTCGCTCGATGAGCTTGAGCGTGCCTTCCGTGAGACCGAGATTGAAGTCGAGGTTGCCGAAAGCGCTGAAGATGAGGCGCCTGACGAGCAGCCGGAAGAAATTGAGGCGCCGGCCCCGGCTCCAGCGGCAGCAAAAACCCCTGAAAAGCCTGCAGAGGCACAGCCGGCGGCAAAAGCCAAGCCTTCTGGTGAGGGCGGCGAGAAGAAAGCATCCGGCGGTGGTGTATCCAACCAGAGCATCCGTGTTGCGGTCGATACGCTTGAACACCTCATGACGATGGTGTCCGAGCTGGTGCTGACCCGGAACCAGCTTCTGGAAATTGTACGCCGCCATGAAGACAGTGAATTCAAGGTCCCGCTCCAGCGCCTGTCAAACGTGACTGCCGAGTTGCAAGAGGGCGTGATGGCGACCCGCATGCAGCCGATTGGCAATGCTTGGCAGAAACTGCCTCGGATCGTTCGCGATTTGAGCCAGGATCTGGAGAAGCCGATCGAACTGGAAATGATCGGCGCTGACACCGAACTTGACCGTCAGGTTCTTGAGATGATCAAGGATCCGCTGACGCATATGGTTCGGAACTCCGCTGACCACGGATTGGAGCGTCCGGAAGAGCGCCGCGCAGCGGGCAAACCGGAGAAGGGCATCATCACCCTTGCTGCCTATCACGAAGGTGGCCACATCATCATCGAAGTTCGTGATGATGGTAAGGGTATCGACGTTGAGCGTGTAAAGGCCAAGATCATCGAGCGTGGTCTTGCGACCGAGGCTGAAGTCGAGAAGATGACGGATGCTCAGGTTCAGAAGTTCATCTTCCATGCAGGCTTCTCGACAGCGGCGGCAGTGACCAGCGTTTCTGGCCGCGGTGTCGGGATGGACGTTGTCCGCAACAACATCGAATTGATCGGCGGAACCGTTGATCTGCGGTCTGTTACGGGCAAGGGTTCGAGCTTCATTATCAAGATCCCGCTGACCCTCGCGATCGTTTCTACTTTGATCGTTGAAGCCGGTGGTGACCGGTTTGCAATTCCGCAGCTTTCTGTCGTGGAATTGGTGCGTGTTCAAAAGAACTCCGAGCATCGGATTGAACGCATCAAGGACACGCCGGTCCTTCGGTTGCGCAACAAGCTGCTTCCTCTCGTCCACTTGTCCCAGCTGTTGGGTATCTATGAGGGCGAAAACGCAGAAGAGGCGATTGATGCTGATAACGGCTTCATCGTTGTGATGCAGGTCGGCAGTCAGACTTTCGGTGTTGTCGTAGACGGTGTCTTCCACACGGAAGAAATCGTGGTCAAGCCGATGTCCACAATGCTGCGCAATCTCGACATGTTCTCGGGCAACACCATCCTCGGCGATGGTTCGGTGATCATGATCATCGACCCGAACGGCATTGCTGGCGCAATGGCAAGCCATGCATCCAGTGCCGTCGCAGAAAACAGCGAAGACGAACAAGAGGATTTGCAGCAAAAGGCAATGACCGGACAGAACGCGATTTCGTTGCTTCTTTTCCGCGCCGGTGCTCCAGAACCGAAGGCAGTTCCGCTGTCGCTGGTCACGCGATTGGAAGAGTTCGATATTTCCAAGATCGAGCGTTCCAATGGCCGCGACCTCGTGCAATACCGCGGTGCGCTCATGCCGCTAGTTTACGTAAACGACGGCGACAGCCACAAAACGGAAGGTACCCAGCCAATGCTGGTGTTCTCCGATGCGGGTCGGTCCATGGGCCTTGTGGTCGACGAAATCGTCGACATCGTCGAGGACCGGATGAACATCGAGGTCGGTTCGGAGCGCCCGGGCGTTCTCGGCTCCGCGATCGTCAAAGAACGTGCGACCGAGATCATCGACCTTGGCTTCTATCTGCCGCAGGCCTTCGAAGACTGGTTCATGCGCAAAGAAATGGACATTGAGGCGCTGACGAAGAAAGTTCTCTTTGTCGATGACTCGTCTTTCTTCCGCAACATGCTGACACCCGTCCTGAAAGCGGCCGGTTACGATGTGACCACTTGTGTCGGTGTATCGCAAGCGTTCGAACTGTTGGAAAACGGTGACAAGTTCCACGCGATTGTCAGCGATATCGAGATGCCTGAAATCAACGGCTTCGAGTTCTGCGAAGCAATCCGCCGTGATCCGCGTTTCCGGCAGATGCCAATCCTAGCACTGTCTTCGCTCGTGACACCCGCGTCTATCGAGCGCGGCCGTCAGGCTGGATTTGATGATTACGTCGCAAAATTCGACCGTCCAGGTCTGATCGCAGCGTTGAAAGATATCTTTGCCGGTGATTTGGGAGCTGCCGCATGAGTATGTTGGAGAACAAGGTTGCCGGAGATAAAAATGCCGGCAACGACATGATCCAATATGTGACCGTTGTGATAGGCGGTCAGTTGTTTGGATTGCCGATCTCTCAGGTTCATGATGTGTTTGTTCCTGAGAGTGTGACACGTGTCCCGATGTCAGCGCCGGAAGTACAAGGCGTGTTGAACCTGCGCGGACGAATTGTCACTGCGATCAATATGCGGCGCAGGCTGCATCTGCCACCGCTTCAGGACGAGCAGATGATGGCTGTCGGTATCGAATACAAACATGAGAGCTATGGATTGGTCATCGACACGGTGGGTGAGGTTTTGACCCTGCCTTCCAGTTCAGCCGAACCAAACCCATCGAACCTGGATCGCCGCTGGGCGGAAATCGCAGGCGGTGTCCATCGGCTTGATGGTCAATTGATGGTAATCTTGGACGTGGACCGCTTGCTTGGCGCAATGTTCACCGAACCCATGGCAGCAGCATAAAAGACCTCCAAGAAGGTCGATAGTGGAGTTACGCCCGATGAAACAGTGCCTTGTCGTCGATGACTCTAGCGTCATTCGAAAGGTCGCACGCCGGATCCTTGAAGATATGAACTTCGAGATTGTCGAGGCAGAGGACGGTCAGAAGGCGCTTGAAGAATGCCGGAAGACAATGCCGGATGCCATCCTGCTGGACTGGAACATGCCTGTGATGGATGGGCTGGAGTTCTTGACAAGTCTGCGCGCAGAGGAAGGCGGCGAAAGCCCCGTGGTCGTGTTTTGTACGACGGAAAATGATGTCGCTCATATCGCTCGGGCAATTCGTGCGGGTGCAAACGAATACATCATGAAGCCGTTTGATCGTGAGATCGTGGAAGCCAAGTTTCAAGAAGTTGGGCTTATCTAAGTACAGAGTTGGTCGATCAATATGGCATTTGCTCAACGAAATGTGACGGCTGGGGTCACGCCGGGTGCAGACCCGATAAAGGTCATGGTGGTGGATGATGCCGTTGTGATCCGTGGGCTTTTGACCAGGTGGCTCGGTGAGGACAAGGCGCTCAAGGTTGTCGGCTCTCACCGGAACGGCAGGTTAGCCGTCGAGGATATTGAGAAAAGCAACCCTGATGTTGTGGTCCTCGATATTGAAATGCCGGAAATGGACGGGATGACTGCTTTGCCGCTTATGTTGGCAAAGAAACGGGACTTGGTTGTCATCATGGCATCCACACTGACGCGTCGGAACGCGGAGGTCAGTCTTAAGGCCCTGTCATTGGGCGCCGCCGATTACGTCCCAAAGCCGGAGTCGACTTCTGAAGTCACTACATCTGTCGATTTCCGCCGGGAACTGATCGACAAGGTCAAAGCACTGGGTGCCCGCGCTATCCGGATGCGTGCACCAGTGCGGACGATGCGTGCGGAGACGCGTGCTGGCCAGACTTCGCGGCCATCTGCACCTGCATCTCCGGCTGCCCGCCCAGCTGTTGATACGCGTGCAAGCTTTCGCGGAGCTGGTCCACAAGGGGCAGCCGCAGCGCCGAAGTTCAAACTCCGGCCGTATTCCTCAGCGCGTCCGCGGATCCTGGCAATCGGGTCGTCTACCGGTGGACCTCAGGCTTTGCAGGAAGTTATGAAGGAAATTGGCACGGCAATGAATGATGTGCCGGTGGTCATAACACAGCACATGCCGCCGACGTTTACGGCGATCCTCGCCGAACATATGGGAAAAGCCGCGCTGCGTCCGTCAAAGGAAGGCGAGGATGGCGAGGTATTGAAACCCGGAAATATCTATGTCGCTCCGGGTGGCAAGCACATGACAGTCGAAAAAGAGGGTGGAGCTGTAAAAATACGGCTCAATGATGGACCGCCTGTCAATTTCTGTAAGCCAGCAGTTGATCCGCTTTTTGACAGTGTGTCGAAAGCCTATGGGTCGGCCTGCCTAGGTTTGATTTTGACCGGTATGGGCTCCGATGGGGCCAATGGCGTCCGGACAATTGCCGCAGGAGGCGGTAGCATTATCACTCAGGATGAAGAAACAAGTGTTGTTTGGGGTATGCCGGGAGCTGCCGCCAACACAGGCATGTGCTCTGAGGTTCTGCCATTGAAGTCAATCGGACCGAAGGTGTCCCGCGTCTTGAAGGGGAGCACACGATGACCCCTATGGAATTTGATTTTCTCAAGACATTCTTGAAGACGCGCTCCGGTCTCGTTCTGTCAAACGACAAGCAATATCTGGTGGAAAGCCGGCTGTTGCCGATCGCGCGTAGTTCCAAGTTGGAAACCTTGAGTGCGCTGATTCAGTCGCTGCAAAAGGGTGGCAACCGGGCTTTGGAAACGGAAGTTGTCGAAGCCATGACGACCAATGAGTCGTTCTTCTTCCGTGATAAGACGCCATTTGAGCATTTTAAAGAGACGATGCTTCCGGCGATGTTGCAAAACCGTGCAACACGTAAACAGATTAAAATCTGGTGCGCGGCGGCATCTACCGGACAAGAACCGTATTCGCTCGCAATTTGCCTGAAAGAGGCGGCTGCAAAAGTCGGCGGTTGGCGCATTCGCATCCTGGGCACAGACCTCTCGCAGGAAGTGCTGGAAAAGGCGAAAACTGGCCTTTATAGCCAGTTCGAGGTTCAGCGCGGTCTTCCAATCCAGCTCTTGTTGAAATACTTCGATCAAAAGGGCGACATGTGGCAGATCAATGCCGGTTTGCGGGCCATGATCGAATGGAAGAAACTTAATCTTCTGGAGCAGTTCTCCCACATCGGGGAATTCGATATCGTCTTTTGCCGGAACGTCTTGATCTACTTTGATCAACCGACGAAGACGGAGATCCTCGACAGGATCGCCAAGGCTCTTCCAGACGATGGTTTCCTGGTTCTAGGCGCTGCTGAAACGGTGGTCGGCTTGACTGATGCCTTCAAACCGGTTCCAGGCAAGCGTGGGCTTTTCCAGAAGAAGCAGGCTGCTCAAACAGCGACACGTCCTGCCTTGGCTGGGGCCACATCACGGCTTGCGGTTGGTGCAACAACGCTCCGTTAAGGCGAAACTCC
>CALDSI010000195.1 GCA_937911395.1 uncultured Labrenzia sp. | reverse complement strand
AGAACAGCGAGTGGGCGTTCTGGACCGACGAAAACCTGGCGGAGGCGGTCCCGGAAGACAAAAAGCCCATCGTCCAACTGATCCAATCCTTGGCGCGCCCAATCGCCTCCCAAGTCAAACTTCATGACGGGGATGCGGACTTGGAAAATGGAATTCATGCCACAAGTGCCCCCGGACACACGCCTGGCCATCAGATCGTCAGGATCTCAAGTGGCGGCAAACAGATGATGCTGCTGGGGGATGCCTTGGTGTCCGGCGTTCTGCAGTTTGCTAATCCTGACGTCCACTATGCGTTGGACAGCGCTCCTGAAACAGCGGCAGAAACCCGGAAAACTTTGTTTGCAGAACTCGCCGCCGAGCAGATCCCTTTCGCGGCAACCCATCTTGAAGCCTCGGAATTCGGCACTCTGACAGCAACCGGTAGCGGCGGCTATCACTTCGAGCCTTTGGCTTAGGTACTCTGGCTGAGAGACACCCAACCACCCTGCTTTGCGGATTGAAACAACGCATCCAGAACAGCCATGTTCTGGATTGCGTCCTCGACCGCATAAGGCAAAGGCGTTTCGCCAAGAATGGCACGGCCAAAGACATCTGCCATTTCGGCATACTGATCGCAGGGCGCGATGGTCTCGCTCACCGCGGACCCATCACCGAGCCTTGAACCATCATCGAGCCTCAATTCAGTAGCGCCACCTTGCGGAGCGTTGACGGGAACAAGAAGTTCGAGCCGTTTCTTCGTTCCAACAAGCTGGAAACGTTGATGCGGCGTCAATTGGGTGGAGACGGTGAAACTCAAATGACGGCCCTGCCCGAAGTCCACCATGGCACTCGTCGTTCGGTCGGTTCCGAATTCCGGATCCCGGTCGATCAGCGCAACAACACGGTGCGGCTCAGCGTCAAAGAAATACCGGCCGGCCAGCATCGTGTAGCACCCGATATCGAGCAGCGCGCCACCGCCGATTTCGGCATTGTTTCGGATGTTCGCGGGATCCGCGTTGAAGTAGCTGAAGAATCCTTGAATTGCTTTCAACTCGCCCAATTCTCCAGACTTAACCAAATCACGAGCACGGATCCATTGCGGATGGGCCCGCACCATAAAGGCTTCGGCAATCAGCCGGCCTTCCTGCGCACGCAGGAGCTGACGTGCCTCGTTCGCGTTGAGGGCAATCGGCTTCTCGCACAGGACATGTTTCCCGGCAGCTGCCGCCTGCAGTGTCAAAGGCACATGCAAATGGTTCGGCAGCGGATTGTAGATCGCATCGATATCCGGATCGGCCAGTAGGTCCTCGTAGGTCCCATAGGCTTTGGGAATTCCAAGCTGATCGGCCGCATCTTGGGCACGCTCGAGGCCGCGGGAAGCAATAGCAGCAACATGTCCGGTCTGGGACGATTTTATCCCCGGAATGACCTTCTCCCGGCCAATTTTTGCCGTTGACAGAACGCCCCACCGGATTTGCTTCGTGCCGCTCATGTTTGTCTCCTGCCACTCAAACAAAAATCCCGGCCAATGGCCGGGATTGCCAATTTCTTCTACCAAAACAATCAGTATTTATCAGGTACGTAAAGGTGCTCCGGCAGCACTTTACGCTCGTAATCCGGATTAAAACGGCGTTCCGGCAGGGTAATCGGATCATGCGGGACGTCTTCATACGGCAACATCGACAAGAGATGGCTGATGCAGTTGAGACGAGCCTGCTTCTTGTCGTTCCCTTCCACGATGAACCACGGCGCTTCGGGAATGTTGGTCCGCTCGAACGTCTCTTCTTTGGCCTTGGTATAGTCTTCCCAACGCACGCGGGATTCCAGATCCATCGGCGACAGCTTCCACTGCTTCAGAGGATCATGAATACGCATCAAAAAGCGTAGCTGCTGCTCTTCATCGGTGATGGAGAACCAGTATTTGATCAACCGGATGCCGGACCGGACCAGCATGCGCTCAAACTCCGGAACGTCGTTGAAAAATTCTTCGACTTGATCTTCAGACGCAAACCCCATGACGCGTTCAACGCCCGACCGGTTGTACCAGGAGCGGTCAAACAGCACCATCTCACCAGCCGCCGGAAGATGCGGCACGTAGCGCTGGAAATACCACTGGCTCTTTTCGCGGTCAGACGGCGCCGGCAAGGCAACGACACGGGCCACCCGCGGGTTAAGGCGCTGCATGATGCGCTTGATCACACCGCCTTTGCCTGCAGCATCCCGGCCTTCGAATATCACGACGATTTTTTCGCCGGTATGCTGGACCCAGTCCTGCAGCTTCACCAATTCGGCCTGGAGCATCAACAGCTCGTGGAAATAGGTTTTCCGGTCGAGGGGGGACTTGTGCTTCTTGTCAGCAATGTACTGAAGATCCTTGGCGATCAAGAAATCATCGATTTCCATCTCGAGTTCTTCATCCATGCTGTCGGCCCACTCGTTTTCCACCCAGGTCTTGGCGTCCTCACTCATCCGACTGTTCCTTATGCATAATTTAAACGCGTCTCACCTGCACTGAGAGCCCGAAATCCATGACAGGAGTTTGACACTAGCGTCAGTCGATGAACCGTCGCAATGCGCTCCCTCAAAGTCCATACCTCGGAATCCGCTTGCTAAATGAATGAACGTTCATTAATATGGTGAAGGTGGAGGAGACGTGATGGCGCTTTCAGCACGCCCGCAGCCGCGGCAACGCGGCCTGGAAACTGCAGAAAAGGTTCGAAAAGCGGCCCTGCGGCTCTTTGCGGCGTCAGGATACGCAGCCGTCTCCATGCGGGACATCGCAACCCAGGTCGGCGTTCAGCCGGGTGCGCTCTATAACCACTTTCCCACCAAGCAGCACATCTTGAAAGACTTGATGCTGAGCCACATGGCCGACTTGCTGACTGCTTGGGACACCGCAGACTTCCCGGATGGAACTGACCCGATCGAACGCTTTGTGCGTTTTCACATCCGGTATCACTTGGAACGCGCGGATGAAGTCTTCATTGCCTATATGGAGCTGCGCAGCCTTGATGCCGAGAACTTCGCGTTCGTAGAGGCCGAGCGCCGCCGCTATGAAACCATTCTGACAGAGATCTTGAGCGAAGGCGCAGCAAGCGGCCGCTATCACATCGACAACGCCAAAGTAACGACCCGCGCGATCATCGCCATGCTGACCGGCATTCCGGCCTGGTACCGGCCCGGCGGCGATCTGTCGAAAGAAGAAATCGAAACGCTTTACCTGAACATGGTGCGCAAAAGCATCGCCGCAGAAACAAAGAATAATCCTGGCAATCCAGACACCGGAGACCGGATGGCATGAGCATCCTCAAATCGAGCCTATCGCCCAAGAGCGCCGAGTTCACTGCCAACAAGGCCGCGCATGAAGACGCCATGGCGCAAATCAAGGCCGCTGCACAAACAGCGCTGGACGGCGGCGGAGAAACCGCCCGTGAGCGCCATGTCTCCCGCGGCAAGATCCTGCCGCGCGAACGTGTCTCCCGTCTGCTGGATCCAGGTTCGCCGTTTCTGGAGGTCGGCATGCTGGCCGCCCACGACATGTATGACGGCGCAGCACCGTCGGCCGGCATGATAGCGGGTATTGGCCGGGTTGAAGGACAGGACGTCATGATCCTGGCCAATGACGCGACAGTCAAAGGCGGCACCTACTATCCATTGTCGGTCAAGAAGCACCTGCGCGCCCAGGAAATCGCCGAGCAGAACAACCTGCCATGCGTCTATCTGGTCGACAGCGGCGGTGCCAACCTGCCCAACCAGGACGAGGTCTTCCCGGACCGTGACCACTTTGGCCGGATCTTCTTCAACCAGGCCAACATGTCGGCGAAAGGCATTGCCCAGATCGCGGTCGTGATGGGCTCCTGCACGGCTGGCGGTGCCTATGTTCCGGCCATGTGCGACGAGACCATTATCGTCAAGATCCAGGGCACCATTTTCCTTGCCGGTCCGCCACTGGTGAAAGCGGCCACCGGGGAAGAAGTCTCCGCGGAGGACCTTGGCGGCGGTGACGTCCATACCCGTCTGTCTGGCGTCGCCGACCACCTTGCGCGTGATGATGCGCATGCGCTAGCAATCGCCCGCCGCTCCATCGCCAGCCTCAACCGCACCAAGGCATCACAGCTTGCCCTGCAAACGCCCGAAGATCCGCTCTACGATCCGGAGGAAATCCTCGGCGTCGTCCCGGCGGACCTGAAGACCCCTTATGATATCCGCGAGGTCATTGCCCGCGTGGTCGACGGCTCCCGCTTTGACGAGTTTAAGGCCCGCTACGGTACCACTCTGGTCTGCGGTTTTGCCCATATTCTCGGCATGCCGGTTGGCATCATCGCCAACAACGGCGTTCTCTTCTCCGAAAGCGCGGTCAAGGGCGCGCATTTCGTCGAACTCTGCTCCCAGCGCAAGGTCCCTCTGGTGTTCCTGCAGAACATCACCGGCTTTATGGTCGGCCAGAAATACGAAAGTGGCGGGATCGCGAAGGATGGTGCCAAACTGGTGACCGCCGTTGCCACAACAAAGGTTCCGAAAATCACCATGCTGGTTGGCGGATCTTTTGGTGCCGGCAACTACGGCATGTGTGGCCGGGCCTATTCGCCGCGCTTTTTGTGGACATGGCCGAACTCGCGCATCTCCGTGATGGGCGGGGAGCAGGCCGCTGGCGTTCTGGCAACCGTTCGCCGCGACGGCATCGAACGCAAGGGCGGCAGCTGGTCCAAGGAAGACGAAGCCGAGTTTAAGCAGCCGATCATCAACCAGTTCGAGGAACAGGGTCACCCGCTGTATGCCTCAGCCCGGCTTTGGGATGACGGCATCATCGATCCGCGCAAAACCCGCGACATTCTGGGTCTTTCCCTGTCGGCGTCCCTGAACGCCCCGATCGAAGACACCAAGTTTGGCCTGTTCCGGATGTGATGTGATGACCTTGGAAGAACTCAAAAAGAAATATCCCGGGGCAGAAACCTTCAAGTTCGGCGACGGACCCGAACTCAGCAGCCTTCTGATCGGCTTGGTCCGCTCCGGCAAAAAGACTGCGACTTGCGGTGCTTTGCGCGACTTTGCAGACGGCGACGAAGCCATGCCCGAGGTCGGACGCACGGATATCGTTCTCAACTGGGACGGGTCTCCGGCGCTTGTCGTTGAAACGCTCGAACTGACCCAAATCCGTTTTTGCGATGTGTCGGCGGACTTTGCACTTGCAGAAGGTGAGAACGACACACTCGAAGGCTGGCAAAAAGACCACCAGAGCTATTTCGAGCGCAATGGCGGCTTTGATCCGGAAATGATGCTTGTGTGCGAACGATTCAAAATGGTTGAAGACCTTAAGACGGAAGGCATCTGACAATGTTCAAGAAAATCCTGATTGCCAACCGTGGTGAAATCGCCTGCCGGGTCATGGAAACAGCCCGCGAACTGGGCGTTAAAACCGTGGCTGTCTATTCCGACGCCGATGCAAACGCCAAACACGTTGCGATGGCCGACGAAGCGTACCGCATCGGTCCGGCTCCGGTCTCTGAAAGTTATCTGCAGATCGCAAAGATCATCGAGGTCTGCAAACAAAGCGGCGCAGAGGCGGTCCACCCCGGTTACGGCTTCCTGTCAGAAAACCCCGATTTTGTGGATGCACTGGACGCAGCCGGGATCACCTTCATCGGCCCGAGCGCAGATGCCATCCGCGCCATGGGCCTCAAAGACGCCGCCAAGGCACTGATGGAAAAGGCTGGCGTTCCGGTCGGGCCGGGCTACCACCGGGAAACACAAGATCCCGGGTTCCTGCAGATCCAGGCCGGCAAGATCGGCTATCCGGTTCTGATCAAGGCCCGCGCCGGTGGCGGCGGCAAGGGCATGCGCAAGGTTGAACGGGCGGAAGACTTTATCTCGGCCCTCAAATCCGCCCAGCGCGAAGGCGAGGCGAGTTTCGGCGATGGCCGGGTTCTGATCGAAAAATATGTCGCCAAACCGCGGCACATCGAAATACAGGTCTTCGGCGACAACCATGGCAATGCCGTGCATCTGTTTGAGCGCGACTGCTCGCTGCAAAGGCGTCACCAAAAGGTCATCGAAGAGGCTCCAGCCCCCGACATGCCGGAAGAGATGCGCACTGCCATGGGTGAGGCGGCCGTTAAGGCGGCCAAGGCGATCAACTATTCCGGAGCCGGCACCATCGAGTTCATCGTTGACGTCTCCGAAGGTCTGCGCGCCGACCGCTTCTATTTCATGGAGATGAACACCCGTCTGCAAGTTGAGCACCCTGTGACGGAGCTGATCACCGGACAGGACCTCGTCGAGTGGCAGCTGCGCGTTGCTTCCGGAGAGCCTCTGCCGAAGGCGCAAGACGATCTTTCGATCAACGGCTGGGCTTTTGAGGCCCGCCTTTACGCAGAAGATGCGCCAAAAGGCTTTCTGCCAGCGATTGGCACGCTGGAGCACCTCGTTCTCCCAGAAACCCAGGCCCGCGTCGATAGCGGCGTCCGGGCAGGAGACGAGATTTCCCCCTACTATGATCCGATGATCGCGAAGGTGATCGTACACGGTCCTTCGCGTGACGCTGCGCTTGGCAAGTTGCTCGCCAGCCTGGAGGCGACGGAAGTTGCCGGGTGCGTGACCAACGCCGGGTTCCTGGCCGCGCTTTGCCGCCACGAAGGCTTTGCCCAAGGGGACGTCGACACCGGCCTGATCGACCGCGAGCTGGAAAGCCTGATCGCGGAACCGGGAATGCCGGAAGACGCAATGGCGCTTGCCGCGCTGACCGCACTTGGTCTCACACGTCCAGCAGAGGGCAACGATCCGTTCGAAACACTCGCTGGATGGCGCATCTGGAGTGCCTCACGTCAGTTCGCGCTTCTCGAAATTGCCGGTGAGCGCAGGGATGTTGAGGTTCACGCCCAAGGCCAAAACAAGTTCACCGTGCATCTCAGCAGCGGCCGGAAGGATTTCACCCTGGTTCAGGTGGATGGCAGCACCATCACGTATGACAGCAACGGCCACCGGGCTTCCGGTTCCGTGGTTCACGATGGCAAGGGGCTTACGGTCTTCATGTCCGGTCATGCCTTTACGGTTGGACTACCGGACGCGCTGAGCTCTGACGAGGAAGCTGCCGGTGCGGGCGATCAACTGATTGCCCCAATGCCGGGCCTTGTCAAAATGCTGAACGCCAAGGTCGGCGATTCGGTCACCAAGGATCAACCCCTGATCATACTGGAAGCCATGAAAATGGAGCACACGCTGAAAGCCCCGCGCGATGGGGTCATTGGTGAAGTGATGGTCAATGAGGGTGAACAAGTGACCGACGGAACGATCCTTCTGGTTCTGGCGGAGGAAGCCGATGCTGCTGCCTGAGGCAAAAACCTACAAGGAGCTGACCGATCGGTTTTCGTGGCAGATCCCGGAACGGTTCAATATCGGTGTCGCGATTTGTGACGCCTGGGCCGACAAGGACCCACGCCGCGAAGCTTTGGTCTATGCCGAAGAAGGCCAACTCGCCCACAGCTATTCCTATGGCGCGTTGAAACGGCTTTCCAATCAGCTGGCCAACCTTCTGAAGAGCCGGGGTATTCAGCAGGGCGACCGGATCGGCATCTTGATGCCGCAGCGCCCGGAAACGGCCTTTGCTCATATCGCAGCATTGAAACTCGGCGGGATTTCCATCCCGCTGTTCGTCCTCTTTGGCGAAGAAGCACTGGAATACCGGCTCAAGGATTCTGGTGCCAAGGCCGTCATTACGGATGAGAGCGGTGCGGCGAAGCTTGAAAAAATCCACGGCAGCTTGCCCGAACTGACAACCGTCTTTTGTGCAGATGGCGCGCACCATGGCGCTGATGATCTTTGGGCCTCAATGGAAGGTCACGAAGAAACTTTCGAACCCGTCGATACGCAGCCAGACGACCCGGCCATCATCATCTACACCTCCGGCACGACCGGGCAGCCGAAGGGTGCACTCCACGGGCACCGGGTTTTGCTCGGGCACCTTCCCGGGGTCGAGATGAGCCATGATTTTCTTGGCCAGCCAGACGACAGGATCTGGACACCTGCGGACTGGGCATGGATCGGCGGCCTTCTGGATGTGTTGATGCCGGCTCTGTATCTTGGCGTGCCGGTGGTCGCCTGCCGTTTCAAGAAGTTCACGGCGGAAGCGGCCTTCCAGCTGCTTCAAGACCAAAACATCCGCAACGCCTTCATCCCGCCAACGGCGCTGAAAATGATGCGCCAGCTGGATGCCCCGGAAGACCGCTGGCAGTTGAATTTACGGACCGTCGCCTCCGGCGGCGAAACCCTCGGTGCCGAGCTTATTGACTGGGGCCGCCAAACCTTCAGCCGGACCATCAACGAGTTCTACGGTCAGACCGAATGCAACATGATCGTCTCCAGCTGCTCTGAAATCATGGACGCGCGGCCCGGTATCATGGGCAAGGCGGTTCCAGGTCACGAGCTGGCCATCGTCAGTGACGCCGGTGAGGTTCTGCCATCCGGTACCTTCGGCAATATCGCCGTTAAACGGCCGGATCCCGTGATGTTCCTGAAGTACTGGAACAACGAGGACGCCACACAAAAGAAGTTCGCCGGGGACTGGCTGCTGACGGGTGCCACCGGCGAGATGGCTGCGGATGGCTGGATCCGTTTTGTCGGCCGGGATGATGATGTCATCACCTCCTCCGGCTACCGGATCGGGCCCGGCGAAATCGAAGACTGCCTGATCAAGCATCCCGCCGTCGCGATGGCCGGTGTCATCGGCAAACCCGATGCCCAGCGCACCGAGATCGTCAAGGCCTACATCATCCTGAAACAGGATGTCGAACCGTCCGATGCCTTGGCAAAGGAAATTGCGGACTTCGTCAAGATCCGGCTCGCCGCCCATGAATATCCACGTGAAATCGAGTTCGTTGACGCTCTACCGATGACCACCACCGGCAAGGTCATCCGCCGTGAGCTCCGCGCCCGCGCGATTGAGACCGATGACACAGGGAACTCATGAAGGGGAGCATATCCCCGCCATTGTCATGCCCGGACTTGATCCGGGCATCCATCCCGTTTCCTGTCCGCACATTTCTGCTGCGACGAGGTTACGGCATGGATTGCCGGGTCACACCCGGCAATGACGGAGTGAATATAAAGATTTGAGCCACTGAAACGCAGGTTGAAGACCACACCATGTCCGAGTTTGTCACCATCTTCGAAATGGGTCCGCGCGACGGGCTCCAGAACGAAAAGCGGTTTGTCCCGACGGAAGACAAGATTGCGCTTGTCGACCGCCTATCCGAGTGCGGTTTCCGCAAGATCGAAGTCACGAGCTTTGTCAGCCCCAAATGGGTGCCACAAATGGCCGATGCGCAAGAGGTCATGGAAGGCATCCACCGCCATCCAGCCGTTGTCTATTCTGTTCTGACACCGAACGTCAAAGGCTACACCGCCGCTCTGAAGGTCTCGGCGGACGAGGTGGCAATCTTCGGCTCGGCATCTGAAGGCTTTTCAAAAAAGAACATCAACTGCTCGGTCGCAGAGAGCATCGAACGTTTCAAGCCGCTGCTGGAAAAAGCCCGTCACGACGAAATGCCGGTGCGCGGCTATGTTTCCTGTGTCACCGATTGCCCTTATGATGGTCCAACGCCGCCCGAGAAGGTCGCCGAAGTCGCAAAGATCCTATACGAGCTTGGCTGCTACGAGGTTTCTCTTGGGGACACGATCGGTGCTGGAACACCGGAAACCATCGGCCGGATGCTCGACGCAGTTCTCGCCGTGGTGCCAGCTGAAAAGGTCGCCGGGCATTATCACGACACCAAGGGCCGGGCGCTGGAGAACATCGAGGTCAGTCTTGAGAAAGGCCTGCGCACCTTCGACAGTACAATTGGCGGACTGGGCGGCTGCCCCTATGCCCCCGGCGCCAAGGGCAACGTCGCCACAGAGGCCGTTGCAGAGCTGATGCAGCCCCGTGGTTTTGAGACCGGGCTCAAACTTGAGAAACTGGCCGAGCTTGCCGAATTTGCAAAATCCCTTCGGAGTGACACCGCATGAGTTTTGAGACGATCTCGATTGAAACGGATGACCGCGGCGTTGCAACGCTGACCCTGAACCGCCCGGAAAAGCACAATTCCCTGTCGGCCAAAATGATAGACGAACTCACGGAAGGAGCGGACCAACTCGGATCTGATGGTTCGGTCCGTGTTGTTGTCCTGACAGGTGCAGGGGAAAGTTTTTGCGCCGGGGGCGATCTTGCTTGGATGCGCGAGCAGATGGCAGCTGACCGCAAAACACGCATGGCAGAAGCCCGTAAACTCGCCATGATGCTGAAGGCTCTGAACGAACTGTCGAAACCTGTGATTGGGCGCGTACAGGGCCAGGCCTTCGGTGGCGGTATCGGCATGATGAGCGTCTGCGATACTGTCGTTGCCGTCGACACTGCGAAGTTCGGCCTGACCGAGGTTCGGCTTGGCCTGATACCGGCGACCATCAGCC
>CALDSI010000194.1 GCA_937911395.1 uncultured Labrenzia sp. | reverse complement strand
CGCGAGGATTGGGCAATCCTGCGAGCCTTGTCTGCCGTTCTCGGTCAGCCTTTGGAATTCGATTCCCTGCCACAGCTGCGCGCCAAGCTCTTTGAATCCGTTCCGCATATGGCGGCAATTGATTCCATCGAAGCCGGCGATGCTGCAGACATTGAAAAGCTGGCCAATGGCAAAGCCAAGATGGACAGCGCCGGGTTTGCAAACGTGATCCGGGACTTTTATTTGACCAACCCGATCGCACGCGCCTCCAAGGTGATGGCCGAGTGTTCGGCGCTCGCGAAAACGCGTGCCGCAGAAGCTGCGGAATAAGGGGTAGGGGACCGAAATGGCTGAGTTCATGACCACCTACGGTTGGCCGTTCCTCTGGATAGTATTCCAGAGCGTTCTGTTGCTAGTCGTGCTTTTGGTGATCGTCGCCTACGTGCTTTATGCGGACCGCAAGATCTGGGCGGCTGTTCAGATCCGCCGCGGCCCGAACGTCGTCGGGCCTTGGGGGCTTCTGCAGAGTTTCGCCGATCTTCTGAAGTTTGTTTTGAAAGAGCCGGTGATCCCGTCGGGGTCAAACAAGGTTCTGTTCCTGTTGGCGCCGCTGATATCGGTTTTGCTAGCACTAGCGGCCTGGTCGGTTATTCCGGTGGATTACGGTTGGGTGATCGCGAACATCAATGTTGGTGTCCTGTTTGTCTTTGCCGTATCTTCCTTGGAAGTTTATGGCGTGATCATCGGCGGATGGGCGTCGAATTCCAAATATCCGTTTCTGTCAGCCCTCCGGTCCGCAGCGCAGATGGTGTCTTACGAAGTCTCCATTGGCTTCGTGATCGTAACTGTACTCCTGTGTGCAGGCACCTTGAACCTGACCGGCATTGTGCTAGCGCAGGAAACCGGTCTCGCGGATATGCTGGGCGTGCCGTGGCTGAATATCCTGAACTGGTACTGGTTGCCGCTTTTCCCGATGTTTGTGGTGTTTTTCGTGTCGGCACTGGCTGAAACCAACCGTCCGCCTTTCGATCTTGCAGAGGCAGAATCAGAACTGGTTGCCGGATTCATGGTGGAATACGGCTCTACACCGTACATGATGTTCATGCTTGGCGAGTATGTCGCCATCTGCCTGATGTGCGCGCTGATGACCATCTTTTTCATGGGTGGATGGCTGCCGCCGTTCGACTTTGCACCGTTCACCTGGGTGCCGGGCGTCATCTGGTTCATCCTGAAATGTCTGCTTTGCTTCTTCATGTTCGCCATGGTCAAGGCGATGGTCCCGCGCTACCGCTATGATCAGCTGATGCGTCTTGGCTGGAAGGTGTTCCTGCCGCTTTCGCTCGCCATGGTGTTTGTGGTTGCAACCGTGCTGATGATCACAGGCTGGGCGCCGGGCGCGGCGTAAGGGGATCGTATATGGAAGTGTCGCTCCCCGGAGTGATCGGAGCTGCCGTTGGTCTTTATGTCGGTTGGCTCGATTGGAAGATCCTGAAGGGAATCCTTCAGGCGGTGGAGACGAAAAACAGACAAGCTGGCGGCGACGGTGGTGTCGTTGCCAGATACCGGGCACCAATCGGTGCACTGATTTTTGGTATTCCGGTGATCGGCTTTCCGATTGTCGGCTATTGGGCCGCCAGCCTGCTGGCTGGCTGAGGTAAAGAGAGGCTAACGCGATGGTTGGACAAACCGTCAAATCGCTGTTTCTGCAAGAGTTCGTATCGGCATTCTTCTTGGCGATGCGCTACTTCTTCAAACCGAAGCCAACGGTCAATTATCCGTTCGAGAAGGGCCCCGTAAGCCCGCGGTTCCGCGGAGAGCATGCGTTGCGCCGCTATCCGAACGGGGAAGAGCGTTGCATTGCCTGCAAGCTGTGCGAAGCGATCTGCCCGGCTCAGGCGATCACGATTGAAGCCGGCCCGCGCCGCAACGATGGCACCCGCCGTACGACCCGTTACGACATCGACATGGTGAAATGCATTTACTGTGGCTTCTGCCAGGAGGCGTGCCCGGTGGATGCAATCGTTGAGGGACCAAACTTCGAATTCGCCACCGAAACCCGCGAAGAGCTTTACTACGACAAGGAAAAGCTGCTTGCGAACGGGGATCGGTGGGAACGTGAAATCGCTCGAAACATTGAAATGGATGCTCCTTACCGTTAGGAGCTTATTCGCACACTTCAAGTTCAGCCTGGCAATCCGGCCGGGCCCAGCATCTTCTGGCCAAACGGCCACACGACAGGCAGGTCTTTGAAATGATCCTGAAAGCCCTCTTTTTCTACCTGTTTGCAGGCGTAACAGTCGCGTCTGCATTCATGGTGATCGCGGCCCGGAACCCGGTGACCTCGGTCTTGTTTCTGATCCTGGCCTTCGTTAATTCCGCTGGTCTGTTCATTCTGCTCGGTGCTGAGTACCTGGCGTTGTTGCTGGTGGTTGTCTATGTCGGAGCGGTCGCCGTTCTGTTCCTGTTCGTCGTCATGATGCTGGATGTGGACTTTGTAGAACTGCGCCAAGGCTTCTTGCAGTATCTGCCGGTAGGTGGCCTCGTTGGGCTGATTCTTCTGGTCGAGCTGCTGATGGGCCTTGGAGCATGGGTTATTCTGCCGGAGTTGACTGCGAACACCGTGGAGCCGACACCACCGCTGACCGAGATGACCAACATCGAGGCGCTCGGTTCTGTGCTGTACACCAAGTACATCTATTTCTTCCAGGTCGCCGGTTTGATCCTGCTGGTGGCCATGATCGGCGCAATCGTTCTGACACTGCGCCACAAGCCGAATGTCAAACGTCAGGACATTCCGACCCAGGTTGGCCGCACACGTGAAGCCGCTGTCGAGGTTCGGAAGGTCGAAACCGGCAAGGGTATTTGACGCGAAACGTCCGCGTCGTTCGATAAGTCCTGCAACCGGCACGCTCCTCCGTGTGGTTCAGGGTTGGAGTAAATGAGGGGAGCACGGCGAGGCGCCCATGGAAATCGGTCTGTCGCACTATCTGTCGGTCGCGGCGATCCTGTTCGTGATCGGGATCTTCGGGATCTTTCTGAACAGGAAAAATGTGATTGTCATCTTGATGTCGGTTGAGCTCTTGTTGCTCGCGGTGAACATTAACTTCGTCGCCTTTTCGTCGTTCCTCGGCGATCTGATCGGACAGGTCTTCACCATGCTCATTTTGACCGTCGCGGCCGCAGAAGCTGCGATTGGACTTGCAATCCTGGTGGTCTTCCACCGGAACCGCGGCTCTATCGCCGTGGAAGACGTCAACGTGATGAAAGGGTAGGGGCTGATGTACTACGCTACGATCCTGTTCCTGCCATTGATCGGATTTTTGATTGCTGGTCTCTTCGGCCGCTCGATCGGTGCCAAGGCATCCGAGTACATCACAAGTGGTCTGTTGATCCTGGCAGCACTTTTGTCTTGGGGAGCATTCATCGGATTCTGGCTCGGAGGCTCCGAAGCCCAGGTTGTTCACCTGTTCCGCTGGATGAGCGCCGGCGATCTCAATGTCGCCTGGTCAATCCGCGTCGACACGCTGACAGCCGTCATGCTGGTCGTCGTCAACACGGTGTCCGCACTGGTGCATGTCTATTCCATTGGCTACATGCATCACGATCCGCACCGCCCGCGCTTCTTTGCCTACCTGTCGCTCTTCACCTTCGCCATGCTGACGCTGGTGACCGCTGACAACCTTCTGCAGATGTTCTTCGGCTGGGAAGGCGTGGGTCTTGCATCGTATCTGCTGATCGGCTTCTGGTACAAGAAACCGTCCGCCAATGCGGCGGCGATGAAGGCGTTTGTCGTCAACCGTGTCGGCGACTTCGGGTTCGCGCTCGGCATCTTCGGCGTGTTCTACCTGTTTGGCAGCATCGACTTCACAACGATCTTCAACGATGCCCCGTCCTTCATTGAAGAGCAGGGCGAAGTCATGAACTTCATGGGCTATCACCTTGATGCCCAGGCCGCGATGACCGTCATCTGTCTGCTGCTGTTCATGGGGGCAATGGGCAAGTCGGCGCAGTTCCTTCTGCACACCTGGCTGCCGGATGCGATGGAAGGCCCGACCCCGGTGTCTGCGCTTATCCACGCTGCGACCATGGTCACCGCGGGTGTCTTCATGGTGGCGCGCCTGTCGCCGCTGTTCGAGCTCTCCGACTTCGCACTCGCCGTGATCGTGTTCTTCGGCGCAACCACCGCGTTCTTTGCGGCAACCGTTGGTCTTGTTCAAAACGATATCAAGCGTGTGATCGCGTACTCCACCTGTTCGCAGCTGGGATATATGTTTGTTGCGCTTGGGATTGGAGCTTACTCCATCGCGGTGTTCCACCTGTTCACACATGCGTTCTTCAAGGCGCTGTTGTTCCTGTGCGCAGGTTCGGTAATTCACGCTGTGTCCGACGAACAGGACATGCGTAAAATGGGTGGTCTTCGCAAACATATTCCGATCACCTACTGGACCATGATGCTGGGCACGCTGGCGCTGACCGGTGTCGGAATTCCGCTGACCCATATCGGGTTTGCCGGCTTCGTCTCAAAGGACGGTATCATTGAGGCAGCGTTTGCAGCCGGCGGCGGAGATCATCCGAACCCGATGGCGCTGTACGGCTTCTGGCTAACAGTGATCGCGGCTGGCCTGACGTCCTTCTACTCCTGGCGTCTGACTTTCATGACGTTCCACGGAAAACCGCGCGCTTCCGTTGATGTGATGAAACACGTTCATGAATCGCCGCTGGTGATGACGGTGCCGCTGTTTGTCCTGTCCGTTGGTGCGGTTCTGGCCGGTATGGTCTTCTACGGCCCGTTCTTCTACGACGAAGCGGCTTATGAAGCCTTCTGGGCGGGGTCCTTGCCGGCATTTGCCGACAGTCATGTGCTGCATGACATGCACTACGTTCCGACCTGGGTGCGTCTGTCGCCATTCGTCATGATGGCGGCCGGTCTGCTGGTGGCCTACCAGTTCTACATCCGCTCGCCGGAAATGCCGAAACAGTTGGCCGAACGCCATTCGGCGCTGTACCAGTTCCTGTTAAACAAGTGGTACTTCGACGAGCTCTACGATTTCATCTTTGTCCGTCCCGCAATGTGGCTTGGCCGTGTTCTTTGGAAGAAGGGCGATGGCACCGTGATTGACGGCTATGGGCCGAACGGGATCGCCGCGCGGGTGCAAGGTGTCACGACGTGGGTCGTGAAACTGCAAACCGGATATCTCTATCACTATGCATTTGCGATGCTGATCGGTGTGGCAGCCTTGATCACCTGGTCGATGTTCACCGGTGCGGGCACCGGCGGGGGTGCACACTAATGATTGACTGGCCAATTCTGTCACTCACGACATACCTGCCTTTACTGGGTGTTGTGTTCGTCCTGATGGTGTCGGGCAATGATGACCAAGCAAAGGGCCAGATGCGTATGGTGGCTCTTGTCACCACAGGCATGACCTTCGGTTTGTCGCTGGTCATTTGGGCCTTTTTCGACTACTCAAACCCCGGTTTCCAGTTTGTCGAGCAGCGCGACTGGCTCGGCTCCAACATCTCCTACAAGATGGGCGTCGACGGCATCTCCGTACTGTTCGTTGTCCTGACCGCATTCCTGATGCCGTTCTGTATTCTGGCATCCTGGAACAGTGTTCAAAAACGTGTGCGCGAATACATGGTGGCGTTCCTAATCCTGGAAACGCTCATGATCGGCGTGTTCTGCGCACTCGATATCGTGGTCTTCTACGTTTTCTTTGAAGCGGGCCTTATCCCGATGTTCCTGATCATCGGCGTCTGGGGCGGCGCGCGGCGGGTCTACGCGTCTTACAAGTTCTTCCTCTACACGCTGCTCGGGTCGGTTTTGATGCTGGTCGCGATCATGGCGATGTACTGGACGGCAGGTACGACGGATATTCAAGAACTTCTGACGTATCAGTTCCCGGCGGAAATGCAGACCTGGCTCTGGATAGCGTTCTTCGCGAGCTTCGCGGTGAAGATGCCGATGTGGCCGGTGCACACCTGGTTGCCGGATGCCCACGTTGAGGCGCCGACGGCCGGGTCCGTCATCCTGGCGGGTGTTCTACTGAAGCTCGGCGGGTACGGGTTCCTAAGGTTCTCCCTGCCGATGTTCCCGCTTGCTTCCGATATGTTTGCACCACTGGTGTTCACACTGTCGGTCGTTGCGATCATTTACACCTCCTTGGTGGCGCTGGCTCAGGAAGATATCAAGAAGCTGATCGCCTATTCGTCGGTTGCGCATATGGGTTACGTGACCATGGGGATCTTCACCATGACGCCACAGGGCGTTCAGGGCGGCATCTTCCAGATGCTCTCTCACGGTATCGTGTCGGGCGCGCTCTTCCTATGCGTTGGGGTCATTTATGACCGGATGCACACCCGGGAGATCTCGGCCTACGGTGGCCTTGTCAACCGGATGCCGAAATATGCCGTGGCGTTCCTCATCTTTACGATGGCCAATGTCGGCTTGCCCGGCACCTCCGGCTTCGTCGGTGAGATTCTCGTTCTGATGGGAGCGTTCCAGGTCAACACATGGGTTGCCGTGTTCGCGACAACGGGCGTTATCCTGTCGGCGTGTTATGCGCTGTATCTCTACCGCCGGGTCGTGTTCGGCTCGCTGGACAAGGAAAGCCTCAAGTCGATTCTTGATCTGGATCTTCGCGAAAAGGTCATCCTGGTTCCGATGATCATTCTAACGATCTTCTTCGGTTTCTATCCGATGGCGATCCTGGATGTGACCCAGGGATCCGTCGATAACCTGATCAATCAATATACCGCGGCCCTTGAAGCTGCTGGGGTCACCCAGCATGCGGCCACGGCGCACTAAGAGTTTCGAGGGCGAGACAGAGCTATGTCAGACGTGACCCAACTGCCAGATCTCATGCCGGCCCTGCCGGAAATCATTCTGGCGATCGGAGCGATGGTGCTGTTGATGGTCGGTGCCTTCGGCGGCCGGAACATCAGCTACGCGGTCTTTGGCGGCGCTATGGGACTTCTCGGCGGCACGTTCCTTGTGCTGTTGCTGGTGCCAAGCTTCGGTGAAACCTTCGGCGGTTCTTTCATCCTTGATGACTACGCCTACTTTTTAAAACTGGTGGTCCTTGTCGGCTCTTTCTTTGCGATCGCAATGTCCTGGGCCTATGCAAAGAGCCAGTCGTTTGACCATTTCGAGTATCCGATCCTGATCGTCCTCGCGACGCTCGGCATGATGCTGATGCTGTCGGCAAACGACATGATCGCGCTTTATATGGGTCTCGAACTCCAGAGCCTGTCGCTCTACGTGGTGGCGGCGATCAACCGCGACAGTGTCCGGTCAACAGAAGCGGGCTTGAAGTACTTCGTTCTCGGCGCGCTGTCCTCCGGCATGCTGCTTTACGGCATGTCGCTGGTTTACGGCTTCTCCGGTCAGATTTCCTTCGTCGCAATTGCCGATCTGATTTCGCAAGAAGGTGCGTCCATCGGGCTTATCATCGGTTTGACCTTTATTCTTGCAGGTCTCGCCTTCAAGATCTCCGCCGTACCGTTCCACATGTGGACACCGGACGTTTATGAAGGCGCGCCAACACCTGTGACCGCGTTCTTCGCAGCAGCGCCGAAAGTTGCCGCCATGGGGATGCTGGTGCGGATCGTCATTGATGCGTTCCATCCGGTCACCAGCGACTGGCAACAGATCATTGTCTTCGTATCGATTGCCTCCATGGCGCTCGGCGCGTTCGCCGCAATTGGCCAAACCAACCTGAAGCGCCTGATGGCGTATTCGTCCATCGGGCATATGGGCTATGCGCTGGTCGGTCTTGCAGCAGGCACGCAGACCGGTGTTGAAGGCGTGATCTTCTATATGGTCGCCTATCTCGGCATGACCTTAGGGGTGTTCGCCTGCATCCTGTCCATGCGCCGCAAGGACGGCATGGTTGAAGAGATCTCCGATCTTTCCGGCCTTTCTCAGACCAACCTGCCAATGGCGGTGATTCTGGGTTTGCTGATGTTCTCGCTTGCAGGCATTCCGCCGCTGATCGGTTTCTTCGGAAAGTGGTTCGTGTTTGCGGCCGCTGTCGAGGCAGGTCTCTATCCGCTGGCCGTGATTGGTGTGCTTGCATCCGTGGTTGGCTGTTACTATTACCTGCGCATCGTCAAGGTCATGTTCTTTGATGAGCCGGCCGAGGCCTTCCAGCCTATGCCGACTGAACTCAAAGTCGTGGTTGGTCTATCCGGGGTTTTCGTAGTCTTTTTCTGGGTCATGCCTGGCCCGGTCGTAACAGCTGCGACTGCTGCCGCGCAGTCGTTGTTTTGATAAACGGTTTGGCGATTGAACAGTCCCGCTCCCCATCTTGAGACAAAAGGTCCGGCGCCCGGAGCGCCGGATTTTCTCTATGAAGCTTATGAGACGGTCGGCTCGACCAATGCTCTGTGTCTGGAGCGGGCCGTGTCGGGGCATCCTGGAAACCTTTGGATTAGGGCTGGCGTTCAGACGGCAGGCCGGGGCCGGCGGGGGCGGGCCTGGACCTCTCCGCAGGGAAATCTTTTTGCAAGTGTGCTTCTGATCGAGCCAGCTTCTTTGGCCCGGATCGGCGAATTGCCGCTTTTGTCGGCTGTTGCGCTCGCCGAAGCCGTTGACAAGGCTGCCGGTACGCTCCAATTGGTGTCGTTGAAGTGGCCGAACGATCTGCTGGTCGACGGAGCAAAACTCTCCGGCATCTTGCTGGAAGCCGAGACACTCAAGGACGGCAGGCTGGCTGCAGTCATGGGGTTTGGCGTCAATTGCGTATCCCATCCGGATCCAGCGATGTACCGGGCGACTGATTTACGCAGCCTTGGCTTTCAAGTGTCGGCGGACAGCTTGTTCGCGGCGCTGGCAGAAACACTGGCAAAGTATTTGGCAATCTGGCACCAGCCGGACGGCTTTGATCAGATCCGGCGCCAATGGTTGAAGCGGGCGGCACATCTGGGACAAAAGATCACTGTCCGGGCTGCCCAGGAAGAAATAACCGGCATTTTTGACGATCTGGATGCGTCCGGCCATTTGGTCCTAAGACTGGATAACGGCCAAAAACGCACGGTCTACGCCGGTGATGTATTTTTATCCGGAGAATGACGGCCGGACATTTCCCTCGAAAAGTGTGAGGGGTAGGAGAATTTGATGGCTTCGGCCAAAGATAAAGAAAACGACATTGTGTTCCTGCCGCTTGGCGGTGTTGGCGAGATCGGCATGAATCTCGGCCTTTACGGCTTCGGGCCGGAGGGCAACCGGAAATGGCTCATCGTCGATTGTGGCGTCAGCTTTGCGGGCCCGGAACTTCCCGGCATCGATCTGGTGATGCCGGACATCAAGTTTCTGGAAGACGAGGTCAACAACATTGTCGGCATGGTCATCACCCATGCCCATGAAGACCACTATGGCGCGATCTTGCACCTGTGGCCTTTCCTGAAGGTGCCGGTCTACGCAACGGCCTTTACCGCCGGTCTGTTGGCGGCCAAGACCGAGAGTGAGCCGGGTGCTGAAGAGGTTCCGGTTACGGTGGTCCGCCAAGGCGAACGCCATACGATTGGTCCGTTCGACGTTGAATTCATTGCAATGGCCCACTCGATCCCGGAACCTTGTGCTTTAGCAATCCGCACTCCGGCAGGTTTGGTGCTGCACACTGGCGATTGGAAGATCGATAGATCGCCAGGTATCGGCCAACCGATCGACCTTGACCGGCTGGCAGAGCTTGGCCGCGAAGGGGTGATGGCGCTGGTCTGTGACAGCACCAACGCGGTTCGTGATGGTGTCAGCCCAAGCGAGGCCGATGTCGCGGCTGAACTGACCAAGGTGATTGGCCGTGCCAAGCATCGCGTTGCCGTGACAACCTTTGCTTCCAACGTCGCCCGCATCCGGGCAATCGCGCGTGCTGCGGCTGCGAATGAGAGGGATGTCGTTGTGGTTGGCCGGTCGATGCACCGGGCCATCGAGGTGGCCAACGAGCTGGAATACATGGATGACCTCCCGGCCTTCCATGACGAAGAAGCCTATGGCTATCTGCCGCGTGACAAGGTCGTGCTGCTGTGCACCGGATCACAGGGGGAAAACCGCGCCGCACTTGCACGGATTGCCGCCGGTGATCACCGGAATATAGCCCTTGCTCAAGGCGATATGGTGATCTTCTCGTCCCGAACAATTCCGGGCAATGAAAAGGAAGTTGGAGCTGTCCTCAACAACCTGGCGGACAGGGACGTTGAAATCGTTACCGACAAAGATGCCCTGGTGCACGTTTCCGGACACCCGCGCCGCGGCGAACTCGAGCAACTCTACAAACTGGTACAGCCGAAAGTCGTGCTTCCCGTCCACGGGGAACCATTGCATCTTGCAGCTCATGCTGCGTTTGCGAAGGAGCAAGGCGTTCCGGAAGTCATTCGCGGCAAGAACGGGGACGTTATCCGCCTTGTGGCCGGCCGGGCTGCAATCATCGATGAGGCGCCGTTTGGCATTCTGGTGAAGGATGGCCGGATCCTCGATGATCCGGAAGTCACTGGGGTGAAGGAGCGGCGGAAATTGTCGTTTGCCGGTGCTGCGATCATCACTCTGGTGGTCAACCGCGCCGGTGAGCTGCTCGATGATCCGCATGCGGTTCTGCTCGGATTGCCGGATACGGATGACGACGGCGAGCCGATGGAAGACATCGTTAAAAAGGCCGTAATTGGCGCTGTGACGAGCATTCCGAAAGCCCGTCGCAAGGACAAGGATCTGATAGCGGAAGCGGCACGCCGTGCTGCCCGCTCGGAAATCCTTGATGTCTGGGGCAAAAAGACGCTCTGCAAGGTGGTGGTGACCCGGCTATAAGTTACACCGCAAACCGCGCTCAAAGCACGGTCTGCCTGTTTGTGGAGGATTTGGAATGATCGGTCGGCTCAACCACGTGGCCATTGCAGTGTCGGATATCGAGGCGGCGACTGCCGT
Source organism: uncultured Labrenzia sp. (assembly GCA_937911395.1). GTDB lineage: Bacteria > Pseudomonadota > Alphaproteobacteria > Rhizobiales > Stappiaceae > Roseibium. Next base: position 5,779 of record CALDSI010000194.1, on the reverse strand, counting down.
TTACAGGGATACGCTTGGTGCGGACGTTTCTGCCAAGGAAGCGCAGCCAGACCACGGTGTTTCGACCGTTTTCATCAACCTGCCGAATACCAAGATCGAGTTGCTAGAACCGCTTGGCGAAGATTCGCCGATCGCCAAATTTTTGGAAAAGAACCCGTCCGGCGGTATCCACCACGTCTGTTATGAAGTCGATGACATCATCGCGGCGCGGGACAAACTGGTGGCGGACGGCGCGCGTGTTCTTGGCAGCGGCGAACCGAAAATCGGTGCCCACGGCAAACCGGTGCTGTTCCTGCACCCGAAGGATTTTCTCGGCACCTTGACGGAATTGGAAGAGGCGTAAACACATGTCTTTGGCGTTCAGCCTGGCAATCTTTTTCATGATGTGGTGGATCATCCTGTTTGCAATGCTTCCGTTCGGCATGCGCCGGACACAGGAGGAAGCAGGCGAGGTGATCCCGGGCTCTGAGGCCAGTGCCCCTGAACGCCCCCGGATGCTGCGTGTGCTGCTGATGACAACAGTTGTCACCTGCGTTCTCTTTGCCGGGTACATGTGGCTGCGCTCCAGCGGCTTCGGATTGGATGATATTCCCTTCTTTATGCCTCCGAGCGAGAGTTACTCCACGCCTGGCGGGTGAAGCCCGGTGTGAATGCAATGAAAAAGGGGAGCCGCTGTTGCTGCTCCCCTTTGTTTTTCCCGCAGTTTTTCAGTCTTTAAAGCACGCACTCGATCCCGACCAGGCGGGCACCGGTGCCGTGGTTTTTCAGATCCACGTTGCCGCTTTGAACGGCGAGTTCCTTGCGCTTTGCTTCCAGTCGCGTTGCCTCGGCTTTCAGGCCCTGCAGACCAACCATGATCTCATCCCACTCTGCCGAACAGTCCGTCATTCCGAACTTGGCCGTGAGCTTTTTCATCACGATGCCCTTCAGATCTATCTGTGTGCCTTTCCAGTTCAAGGACACCCAATCGGACATGAAGTTGAATTTGTCGAACTGCATGCGGATGCCGTAAACGGACTCCATGACGCCGCCGTAGAAGGTGGTCATTGAAAGCCCATAAATGCTGTTAAAGTCCCAACCAAACTTATGACACTCATAGGAGTCCTTGTATTTTATCGTGTGCCACTTGTGGTAGGTGTGATCGGACTTGCCCTTGATGTTTTTCGATTCCGCCTGTGACTTGATTTCAAGGCGCCCGGTGCCGTCGCCAGCATTGATCTTGATCTGCTGATTCCGGCCGCTTGTCACGGTAATGCCGCCGTTGTCCGTGGAGACATTGATGCTGTCTTCGATCGCAGCTGTATAGTCGCCGTCCACGTCGAGTGTGTAGTCGCCGTTGACCTGCTGATGATAGTCGGCAGTTTCAAGATACATTTTCTCAGCAGCTTTAATCAGCACCCGGCCATCGCAGGCCAAGAGAATACCTTGAGAGCCCCCGGCAGCATTTGAGTAGACAGAGGTGTCGTCACCTTCATCGGAAATATGTTGAGCCGGGAAGAGCTCATCATGTTGGTCATTCTCAAATGCGGTCCGCTCGACTTCGGAGTATTCGCCGAGGCGGAAGAACGCGCCGATGTCATCTTTTGTAGTGTCGGTTGTGTCAGACGGAACCAGATAAAAAACATTGCGGTTCAAATGAATCGGGAGACAAGGTTCTGATGGGAGTTGCGGAATTTCCTGAGGCTGCGTGTGTGTCGGTGCCATAGGGTTCCCCGGATGTGCCCAATCGTGCAGAGCCATTTTATTCTCCAGTTTTGTTCTTCATTCTTGTTGTCCCGGCACGCGGGTCTTACCAGCGCCGTCACACTTCCTGCGTAGCCCGGCACGTGGCTGCTACACTGTGTTCTGTGTCACAAAAACGTAACGTTAGAAATGACTATGTTGCAAGAAGGGTTAAGGAGAGGAATATGCCGAGAGTTTATTTCTTCATGTTTCTTGGCAAGATCTTGATCTGAATGCCGGTTTTCTGGTGTCCGAAATAAAATGGACACAGGGACGGTGTCTAAACTGCGGTGCTTTCGAGCTGGAATGGCGGAGGTCGATTCGTCATAATTCGCAAGGAGACGGGGGCGCCCAGTTATGTTCCTCAAGCATGGCAGAAATGCATGCAGCCACAGTCGCAGCGAAACACCAATTTCTGCGAGGGGTAAAGACGTTTCGAAAGTCTAGGAAACCCCATGTCGGCAGTATCCGAACCATCAGCGCACAAAGAAAAAAGGCAGAGCTTGATGCTCTGCCTTGATAAAGTTCCGCGTCTAAATTGACTCCGTTCCCTCGCGTGCCGGTTTTCCGGTTTGACGGGGCGGCTGCTGCCGTAAGGCGCGCCTGGTGTCCTTCCTCCCAAGACTCAGACCGCGATGTCCGTAAGCTCCTGACATTTCTGCCGAGGGCCTTCTTGTTATGGGATCGGAACCTAACTGATTGTTTTCGCCTTGTCACCTATTTGTCTTGGAGAGCCTATATTTTTTGCTTGCCTATTTCCGATGCGTCAAAAAAACACACGTGGAACCCGGAAAATGGCGCTGAAAACTGAGTTGGCTAAGTCCTGCAATCCAGCTGGCGACCCTTTGTCTGGCCGCAAATCCTGCAAAACTCGGCCATAAAATGCGATTGCTCTTGTGTTTAAGGTCAGCTTGCGCTTTGACTGCGCACAAATCCGGCAATGCCACAGTTTTGAGAGTGCATAAATGCGTCTGTCCCGTTACTTCCTGCCCATCCTGAAAGAAACTCCGAAGGAAGCGGAAATTGTTTCCCACCGGCTCATGCTGCGTGCCGGCATGATCCGCCAGCAGTCCGCCGGGATCTATTCCTGGCTGCCGCTGGGATTGAAGGTGCTTCGCAAGATTGAGCGGATTGTGGAAGAAGAACAGGCGCGGGCAGGGGCTGTTCAGCTGCTGATGCCGACCATTCAGCCAGCAGACTTGTGGCGCGAAAGCGGGCGCTATGACGCTTATGGCAAGGAGATGCTCCGGATAACTGACCGCCATGAGCGGGAGATGCTCTTTGGTCCGACCAACGAGGAGATGATAACCGACATCTTCCGCAGCTATGTGCGCTCCTACAAGGATCTGCCGCTGAACCTTTACCACATTCAGTGGAAGTTCCGGGATGAAGTCCGGCCGCGGTTCGGCATCATGCGCGGGCGTGAATTCTTGATGAAGGATGCTTATTCCTTCGATCTTGATCAGGAATCGGCGCGTCACGCTTATAACCGCATGTTCGTTGCATACTTGCGCACGTTTGACCGGATGGGTTTGAAGGCGATTCCGATGAAGGCCGACACGGGCCCGATTGGCGGCGATCTCAGCCATGAATTCATCATCCTTGCGGAAACCGGCGAGAGCGAAGTGTTCCTGGACAAGTCACTTCTTGAAATGCCGATCCCGGCCAAGGACACAGATTTCTGGTCGGACCTGTCGCCAATCGTTGAAAGCTGGACGACCCCCTACGCGGCAACCGATGAAATGCATGATGAAGCAGCTTTCGGAGCGTTGGCAGAGGACACACGCGTATCTGCACGCGGTATTGAGGTCGGACATATTTTCTATTTCGGCACCAAGTACTCTGACGCGATGGGCGCCAAGGTCGCCACTGCTGAAGGAACGGAAGTGCCTGTTCACATGGGCTCTTATGGTGTCGGCGTATCCCGTCTTCTTGGTGCCTTGATTGAAGCCAATCATGATGAGGATGGAATCATCTGGCCGAAATCGGTGGCACCGTTCCATGTTGGCATCATCAATATGCGCCCGGGCGATGATTTGACCGACCCTGTGTGTGAGGATCTGTACGCCATGCTGGAAGCTGCCGGTGTTGAGGTCCTTTACGACGACACGGACAGCCGGGCCGGTGCGAAATTTGCCACGATGGATCTGATCGGTCTGCCATTCCAGGTGGTGGCCGGTCCGCGCGGGCTGAAAGATGGTGTTCTGGAGGTGAAGGACAGGGCAACTGGGGAAAAGGAAATGCTGACCCCAGAGGCGACCTTGAACAAGCTCACCGCGGCATTGACGGACTGATCCAGTCCGGTGATCCTCTGGGGTGGGGATTCGGCTGCTGGAAACTGCGGCCACCGGGGCATTGCTGAATTGGATGGAAGATGACAGCAGTAGACACTGCCCGCGAGGGCGCGGACCGGGAGACGGCAGAGCCGACACGCCCCTTTGCGCCCTTTGAATGGATGATCGCCGGCCGGTATCTGCGTTCGCGCCGTCGGGAAACCTTCATTTCAGTAATTGCCGGTTTTTCCTTCGCAGGCATCATGCTTGGCGTTGCAACGCGCATCATCGTCATGGCGGTGATGAACGGGTTTCGCTCTGAGCTCTTGGGCAAGATCCTCGGGATCAATGGTCACATGCTGATCCAGCCGATTGACCAGCAGCTCACCGATTATGATCCGGTGGCCAAACGCCTTGAGGGGGTGCCGGAGGTCATCAGCGCCATTCCTTTCGTTGAAGGTCAGGCGCTTGTCTCTGGGCCTGCCGGCAACCTCGGAGCGCTGGTGCGCGGCCTCAAAGAAAGTGATTTGCGCCGGATCCCATTGGTTGCCAACAACTTGCGCGCCGGGACGCTCGATGGTTTTGATGCTGGTCAAGGCGTTGCCATCGGCTCGCGCATGGCGCAGCAGCTCGGCATTACGCTTGGTGACAACATCACTATCATTTCGCCACGCGGCAGTGTGACCCCGATGGGGGTGACCCCGCGGGTCAAGGCCTATCCGGTGACGGCGATCTTCGAGATCGGCATGAGCGAATATGACGCGACTTTTCTGTTCATGCCGCTTCCCGAATCCCAAGCCTATTTCAACATGGACGGCATCACGACAGGCATCGAGCTTTATGTGGTCGATCCGGACAACGTTGGAACCATGCTGGCCGCCGTTGAAGAGGCTGCCGGCCGTCCGGCCTTCGTGACCGACTGGCGGCAGCGGAATGTAACGTTCTTTTCAGCGCTGGAGGTTGAACGGAACGTGATGTTTATCATCCTGACGCTCATTGTCCTGGTTGCTGCGCTCAACATCATTTCAGGGCTGATCATGCTGGTGAAGGACAAGGGGCATGACATTGCGATCTTGCGGACCATGGGCGCAACGCGTGGGTCCATTATGCGGATCTTTTTGATCACCGGCGCCAGTATTGGCTGTGTGGGCACGCTGGCGGGTTTTTTCCTTGGACTCATCGTGTGCCTCAATATTGAGAGCATCCGGCAATTCGTTTCCTGGCTGACGTCGACGCAGCTGTTTGATCCGACGCTTTATTTCCTGTCGAAACTGCCGGCGGAAATCGACAGCGGCGAGACTGTGACAGTTCTCTTGATGGCGCTTGCCCTGTCTCTTCTGGCGACGCTTTATCCGGCGTGGCGGGCGGCCCGGCTCGATCCGGTCGAAGCCCTGCGGTACGAATAGGAGAGGGCGGATGAACCAGGCTGTAGATCCGCGCCGGGCTCCCGGTCTCCAACCGGCTGCCATCGAGCTGTCCGGAATTTCCCGTGCGTATGATGAAGGCGACCACAAGCTTCATGTTTTAAATGGTGCGAACCTGCGCATTGAAGCCGGTGAAATGGTGGCGCTCGTTGCTCCCTCGGGAACCGGTAAATCGACGCTGTTACACATTGCGGGGCTCTTGGAGCAACCCGATGGCGGCGATGTCTATCTCGGCGGTGTTAACTGCACGGATTTGTCGGATGATGAGCGGACCGCGATCCGGCGCAATGACATCGGCTTCGTCTACCAGTTTCATCATCTTCTGCCGGAGTTCACCGCGCAGGAGAACATCATGATGCC
>CALDSI010000193.1 GCA_937911395.1 uncultured Labrenzia sp. | reverse complement strand
TTGATCCTGCTTTACTTCTTCAATCAATGGTTTGGCTTGTCTGTCGGCGGGTTGATGGCGCCGGAGTACATCGACCAGCCCTGGAGTTTCGACAAGGCGATGTCGGTTCTGGCGCATCTTATTGTGCCGACCATCGTGATCGGAACATCAGGGACGGCCGGTATGATCCGGCGCCTGAGGGCCAATCTGCTCGATGAATTGCATAAGCAATATGTAACAACAGGCCGGGCAAAGGGCCTGAAAGAAGGCCAGCTTCTGGTCAAATATCCGTTGCGGATGGCAATCAACCCGTTCATCGCCGACATCGGCAATCTTATTCCTTCGCTTGTTTCGGGTTCGGTTATCGTGTCGGTTGTCATGAGCTTGCCGACAGTCGGCCCAGTCCTCTTGTCCGCTCTGCAGTCGCAGGATCAGTTCCTGGCCGGATTTGTGCTTCTCTTTGTGGCTGTCCTGACACTGATCGGCATGTTGATTTCCGATCTGCTTCTGGCTGTCCTTGATCCGAGAATTCGTCTTGGCGGGAGGGCCTCGTCATGAGCGACGACCTCAAGAACAAGACGCCAGTGCGTGACGTCGAGCATTATGTTGATCCCGAGCCGTTCAATCCGGCTGTGGTGGAAGAACTCAGTCCGGAACAGGAGCAGTTCTACCAGGCATCCCAGTGGCAAATCATGTGGTGGAAGTTCAAACGCCACAAACTGGCTGTTTGGTCCGGCGTTGTCCTTTTGATTTTCTACCTCTGCGTCCCTTTTGCCGAGATCATCGCGCCTTATGCACCGGACACGCGGGACAGCTATCATCTCTATGCCCCGCCGCAGCCATTGCATCTGTTCCATGAAGGCGAGTTCGTCGGGCCCTTCGTCTATGGACTGAAATCTGAAATCAACATGGAAACGCTCCAGTGGGAGTATTCTCCTGATCTGGAAAAAGTGCAGCCACTCCGCTTTTTCTGTTTAGGGGACGACTACGAGTTCTGGGGTTTGGTGCCGGCAACCTTCCATCTGTTTTGCCCCGCTGACGGTGGTACGGCGTTTCTTCTCGGAACCGATCGGTTGGGCCGGGATCAGTTCTCAGGGCTTGTGTATGGTGCACGGCTGTCGCTGACAATCGGCTTGGTCGGCGTCACCATCTCAATTGTGCTTGGCCTGTTCTTTGGCGGCATTGCCGGCTACTTCGGCGGCATCGCGGACACGCTCATTCAGCGGCTGATCGAAATCATGCGGTCGCTTCCCGAGTTGCCGCTCTGGATGGCATTGTCTGCGGCCTTGCCCGTGACCTGGAGCCCTGTTTGGGTCTATTTCGGCCTCACGATTATCCTTGGCCTGCTTGATTGGCCGGGGCTTGCGCGTGCCGTCCGGTCGAAGCTCTTGTCTCTCCGCGAAGAAGAATACGCCAAGGCGGCGGTGATGATGGGGGCCAAGCCAAAGCGGGTCATTACGCGTCACCTCTTGCCAGGATTCACAAGTCACATCATTGCCTCGGCCAGCCTGTCGATCCCGGCAATGATCCTTGGTGAGACGGCTCTGTCATTCCTCAACCTTGGGCTTCGAAGACCGGCCATCTCCTGGGGCGTTCTTCTGAACGAGGCGCAAAACATTTCTGTTGTGACAGTCTATCCCTGGCTGATGGCACCGGTAATCCCGATCATCATTGTGGTTTTGGCCTTTAATTTCCTGGGCGATGGTTTGCGTGACGCGGCTGATCCCTATAAGTGATCACGAGATAAATTCTTATGTGGCGGGCCAAAGGGCCCCCACTGTCTATTGGAGCAATCATGTCGAACAATGCGAGCACCGCCGAAGGCTGGGATGAGGAATACGTCGCCGGGCGCTGGGCCTTTTTGCGATCACTTCCCGAAAGCGGCCGGTACGGCATTATCGGCATGTGGCTCAACCTGACCAACTCGATTGAAGAGGTGCTGGACATAGGCTGTGGGGAAGGGCTGCTCTATGAACGGCTGCAGCCGATGGGCGTCAAGCGGTACGTCGGCATGGATCTGTCTCCAGCGTCTCTCAAGATTGCCAATGTCGATCCGGACATCGCGTCCTTGCGCGCTGGCGACATGCACACCTTTGAACCGGAGGCAAATGAACGGTTCTCGGCCATCGTCTTCAATGAGGTCCTTCACTTTGCCGAAGATCCGGCGGCCGTTGTTGAGCGCTACCTGCCGTACCTCAAGGACGACGGCGTGATCGCACTGTCAATGTACTCTCCGAACAAACCGAATTCCGGTGCAAACAAGCTCATTGCGAAGCTGTGGGATGCCACGGATGATGCGAGCAAATGGGCCGTGCTCGATGATTACCGGCTGACGTCGGACAAAAAGGGCAGTGTGACCTGGCGGATGCGGTTGGTGAAACCGGTCGACTGATCCGGACCCCATATGTTGAGAAACGAGAGCCGCTCTTGGAGACAGGGGCGGCTTTTTTGCTATCCGGAGATCCGGATCTGCACCTCGTTGCGCCGGAAGGGCGGCGGGGTCAACGGATCGTTGAAAAACGCAAAGGTTGGCGGCCCGAGGGCCGTAAGGCCTTCTTCTTGCAAGAACGCTTCAAGTCTTGCCTGATGCTCTTTCAGATTTTGCGGAGACCATCGCCCGGAAAACCGGATCGTCGCAACGGTCGCATCCGAGATCGGGACTATGGATACCCTAGAGTCCTCAGGCTTTGGTGCAGTTTCTGGTGAAAAATCGGACGGCAGATAGAACGCGACCGTCCAGCTTTCCGCATTCGTTGGGCTTTGAATGACAGGAGCTGTCATCGAGATCTTGCCGGCCGCTCTGTTGTTTCCCGAAATGTAGCGGAACAGGATCCGGAATGCGTCGCGGGCCGCTTCGTCCCGGTCACCGAGAACTGTGACCTCTGCAGCGGCCGCTGATTTGTATTGCCGGATTTCGATTGGACCGTGGGATGCAACCAGTGTGAATTTCGGTTGTTCAAGAAACCTCGACATGTTGGACCAAAGCAGTGTTCCGATACCACCGAGAAGAAGGAGCGCGCCAAGCGTGATTGCAAAAAACTTCATCATGTAACGTCTACGCGATGCGCGGTGGAAAGGACCACTTGTTGACGGGTGCCGACCCGGCAAACTGCTCGGAACGTTTAGAAAAGCTCCTATTCTTAGTCCGGAGGTGACCATCCGGCCTGCTTGAGGTAGCCCGCCACTCGGTCCGGGTGGGCTGGGTCCCGCATGATACGCGCAATGACCTCGTCGATCGGAATGGGCCAAGTATTCATTAGAATTTTGGCCTGTCTTTGAGCCGTCTCGGTATGGCCCAAAGCTTGGTGCGCGGCAATCTTGAAGGCCAGCATGCCAGAGCTGACGGGCTCTCCCTGTTCGGCTGCAATCTGAAGTGCCTGAAGGGTTTCAGCGTAGTTACCAAGAAAGAAGTTGGCGACTGCATAGACATTCCGGTTCGCGGTGCGATGCAGTTTCTCTTGAGCCTCAATGAGGGGCCGCGACAGGTCCAGCGCCAGCTGGAAGTCACCATTTGCCAAGGCTATCGTGCCATAGATCTCCAGGATATGAAGATCCGCCGGCGCCATTGAATTTGCCCGCGCGGACAGCCGGCTTGCTTCGGTGTAATCGCCATTTGCCATGGCGGCCCAAGAGGCGGCAGACTGCGACCAGGGATCGGTCGGATCCAGCGCCACGGCCTTTTCTGCATAGGACCGGGCTTGGGTTTTGAGAGTTTCCTTCTGATCGCCGGCCGGGCTCAGCAAAGCAAGTGTCCCGGTGGTCTGGGCCGCGCCCGCATAGCCCCCCGCATAGTCGGGGTCGAGGCGGATAGCTTCTTTGAAAAAACCGAGCGACAGCCGCTGCCGCTCTACGTCGAATATTGGAAAAATGAGATCGCGCGCCTGCTCTGCCATATTGACGGCTTGCAGCGCAGCCGGCGACTTCTCCAGGATGGCTTGTCTCTCAACCAGCCTGCCCGAAGACGCGTTGATCTCGCTTGAATGGGTATGGAACCCATAGATGAAAAACGTTGCGCCGAAGGCCGTCAGCATAAAGAGCGCCGCTCCCGCCACCCAGTATGGCAGTGCGCGATGTCGCTGTGGTGGATCGGGGAGGGGAAGGTCGTGAGCGGGTGAAGGGTCGTCGATTTCGATGGCAGGTGCATCGGAGACTGTTTCGAACCGCGGCGTGTATCCGCCACTGTCAATATGGATGCGCACCTTCGCATCCCGGCCTTCATCCTCATAATATTCGGTAAGGCGCCGGCGGAGCCGACGTGCATCGACCCTCACGACATTTTCAGGATCCCCGTCCGTCTCGGCACGTCGCCCATAGACATCCTGGGCGATGGTTTTCCCCCGGATGCCGTCGCCGCGCCCGTGAACGGTTTCGAGGACGACATATTCCAGAAAACTCTTGAGTCGATCCGCGTTCCAAAAGGTGGCACTCCCAAGGATTTCCGACAAAGCTGACAGAACCTGCGCCGAGTCACCGTGAAATTCACTGGAATCAATTGTGGGGTCAAACTTTGCCATTATAGCGATAAGTTTGCATCAAATGGCGTTGAATAACAATAGAAAATGACGTTACGGAAGATTCATGTCACGGTTTGTGTCACCGTGTTTCACTTGTCTTTCGGGTTGTGCACCGCGATCTTACCCCGCACAGGAGATTCCGGCAGCTCATGTCTTATGCGGAGCAGATCAAATCGTTATTTCCCGAAGATTGGCCCAATGTTTTGGAAAACTGTGCGGCCAATCCGGAGATCGAGGAGATCTGTTCAGACCTTGCCAGGCTCGCAAAGGACCTTGAAACGGCGGAAGACAACATTGCATTCATGTCGAGCAACCTGAAGCAGGATGTGCTGAAGACTATGGACGCTCTGGCTCAGGAAATAAGGCAAAAACTAGACCTGAGCTAAAAAACTAAATAGTGCGATTGTGGCCCCATCCTGACAAACGCATTCCTCCTGAGATGACTGCCGGACATCTGCGCCACTGCAGATGCCCGGCTTTTCATTTTGTTTCCAAACTCTCTAGTTCGGGATCACGACAATCGTGGATCTGCCACCCTCGTTCCGCAGGGCATGCACATCGGCGAGATCCGGGTCGTTAATCCATGCTTTTGCGGCATCCGCATCCGGGAACGACAAAAGCGCGGCGATATTGGGCGCGTCTCCAGCAGCCTCAAGGACGATCGGCTCCGGATCAACTGTCACCAGGGCACCGCCATGTCTGGCGAGCGCTGCCGGGGCCTTTTCGCGATAGGCGCCCAGGAGCTCCCGGTCAGTGATTGTGATCATGGCAAGGGCGTGCGTGGTCATGAGAAAGTCTCCGTTGATTGCGACACGCTCAACATAAGATCCATCGATCATGATAAAAATTCTTCAATTGTAGACAAACTATGTGCAAAAATGCACAACATGGAAAAGTGGGACGATTTGAAATTTGTTCTGGCGATTGCCAAGGCCGGGAACATCACCAAAGCAGCGCGTGGTTTGAAAGTCACCCATTCGACCGTTTCGCGCCGCCTTGCAAGCCTGGAAGCAGAGCTCGGAACGCGGTTGTTTGAGCGGATACCGGAGGGGTTCCTG
>CALDSI010000192.1 GCA_937911395.1 uncultured Labrenzia sp. | reverse complement strand
GGAGCCACTTGCCTGTGCACAACTTCGGCCGTGATGTCGGCATAGTAAGGTGCGACCTGTCCCCAGCCTGTTTCACCGCTGTCAGTCGTGACACGGGTGAAGCAGACAAATTCATTGGTAAATGTCTCGATTGATTGTATTTTCATGGGGCTTGCGGTCCTTGAACGAGGCTCCCTGAGCGCAGTTTTCTTGTAATTGGACTATCAAGTTATTCAGAATTGGACTTGATAGAAGGTCCGTTTTGCGCAATCTCCCAGACCAATTGGAGAATTGTGATGAAACGGCATGCCGGTGCAGTTCTGTCATCGATCAAGATTGACAAGCACGCTGATAAGAAAATTTCGATCCAGCTCTACATGGCTTTGCGGGATCTGTTGCTGACAGGCGCGCTGACGCCAGGCGATCGGTTGCCGGCAACACGAACCCTTGCGCAAGAGATCGGCGTTTCGCGGACAACAGTGATTGATGCGATTGACCGGCTGATTTCAGAAGGCCTTTTGGAGGCGCGGGTGGGCGCTGGCACATTTGTTAGCGATGCGTTGCACGCCCGGCTTGAGCCGAGGCCGCAGCCGTCGTCGAACGACAACATAAAGGCCATCCCACGCCTGTCCCATGCCTCCAAACATGCAATTCCCGATTTCAAGGTTCGCACACGGCTGCCGCACAAATCGCAAGCCTTTGTCACAGCCCTTCCCGCCCTCGATTCATTTCCAATGGCGCAATGGGCGAAGTTGTCTGCGCGGCATTGGCGAAAGGACCGCGACGATATAGCGGGTTACGGCGAACCCTTCGGATTTACGCCGTTGCGGGAGGCAATTGCACGTCAGCTGAACGCCTCACGCGGCATCAAATGCGCCCCGGAACAGATCTTCATAACAAATGGCGCGCAACGCGCGTTTTCCCTGATCGGCGGCATGCTCGTCAATCCAGGCGAACCGATCTGGTTCGAGAACCCTGGTGCGATTGGAGCCCGCAACGCCTTTGTTGCCATCGGCGCTCAGCCCATCCCTGTTGATGTAGACACAGAAGGCTTGTGCGTAGAGGCCGGGCTAAAAAAGGCCCCGCATTTCCGATTGGCTTTTGTGACCCCGTCGCATCAGCAACCACTCGGAAACGTCATGAGTTTGTCGCGGCGGCTCGCTCTTATGAAAGCTGCGAGTGAAGCGGACGCCATGATCGTCGAAGACGATTATGACGGGGAGTTTTATTACGGCGACCAGCCGCCGCCGACCTTGAAAAGCATCGATACTCACGACCGGGAGATTTACGTGGGCACCTTCTCCAAGTCGTTGTTCCCTGCCCTTCGGCTAGGATTTCTCTTGGCGCCTGAGGGGCTTGTAGAAAGTTTTGAACGAATCTTTCTTACATGGCTCAGCGGTGTACCGACAGTCACGCAGGCCATGGTTGCCGAATTCATGGATGAAGGCATGTTTGCTACTCACATCCGAACCATGCGCCAAGTCTATAAGGAACGCCATGATACTTTGATGGGGGCGGCCTCCAGTCTTGCAGGTGAAATTGACCTGCAACCAACCACCAGCGGCTTTCATGCTGTAGGCCTCACCAACGCCAACCTTGATGACCAGCGGATCGTCGCTGAGACGGCGGCACGCGGTATCACGACAGCGCCCCTCTCCCGGTATGCCCTGTCTGGTATTCGACAGCGCGGATTGGTCCTCGGATTTGGCAGTGCAAGCCCGGACGACATCAGAAAGGGTATTCAAGCACTTAAGGACGTATTGCCGAAATGCCGTCTCGCATAACAGACCGCTTTCATGAATTGGTCTGAAAAATTATCTGCAATGGATATATTTTGCAGTCCAATTGATACTTACCGTCTCTCCCTATGAAATTCAGCGCGTAAAGGGATGTCAGGCGCGGCTGAAATCTGCAGTTCCAGCACTTCCGGCAAGTCGTGATTTGCCTATGTACGGGATCTTCGCAGAGGGGACAGCCAGTAAGAACCTGCGTTCTATGAACGAACAGGTCATGCAAAGACAACCCGTTTTCGTGCTGAATTTAGAAGTGAAATATACCGCACCAGAGACTTTTCCAGTTGGACAACACTTGGGTCAATGCATTGAAGAAAACCCGAGGGGTCACTGGTGAATATGTATATTTAACAATATGAAGGGTGGCGGGTATTATCCATGCCTTGCCGCAATTGCGTCAGTAAGCCCATGCGCTGGCAGCATATTCCAGGATCCCACAGAGGCCGGCTGCCTCTTACGGAACCATCATCAATCCAGGGAGGATGTAATGAAATTCAAATCAACTCTAACCGGCCTGTTGGCGGCAACAATGCTTGCCAGCGCAGGCGCGGCACAGGCTGAAACACTGCGGCTTCTGACTTGGGGATCCTATGCTCCAGATGAACTTATCCAAAAGTTCGAAGCCGAATATCCTGATATCAAGGTCGAAGTGACTTTCTCCAACAACGAGGAAATGATCGCCAAACTGCGCGCCACCGGCGGCGCTGGTTTTGACCTTGCTCAGCCGAGCCATGACCGCATCTATGCGGCTCAGCTGGAATACGACATCTACAAGCCTCTTGATCTTTCCAAGATCGACACGGACGTGATGGAAGCCAAGTTGCTTGATGGCGTTAAGGAAAACACGACCATTGAAGGCGAAGTCTATGCTGTTCCGCACCAGTGGGGCACCTCCGGTCTGATGGCTGACAAGACCAAAGCACCGGATTTCAAAGGCTGGGGCGATCTTTGTGACCCGGCTTACAAGGGCAAGACTTCCATGCGCCTGAAGCGCACGATCCTGCTCGGCACGGCGTTCTCCATGGGCGAAAACCCGTTCGATGCCTATTCCGATCTTGAGAAGTACCAAAGTATTCTCGACAAGGTTGCCGACAAGCTCATCGAGTGTAAGGCCAACATCAAAGCATACTGGAAAGGCGGAGACGATCTCAGCGCTATGATGCTGTCTGGCGAGATCGTGGCCTCGGAAACCTGGGACTCCACCGCCTACAAGCTGTTCGATCAAAACCCGAACATCACCTTCATTCCGCCTGAAACAGGCGCTCTGGCGTGGATCGACACCTTCGCATTGCCGCGCAAAAGCAAGGCGGATGATGCAGCCTACAAGTGGATCAACTTCGTCCTGCGTCCGGAAAACGTGACCCTGATGTCTGCTAGCACCGGTGCGATTGCAGCGGTCAAGGGCGGCAAGGACCTGCTGCCGGAAGACAAGAAAGCAGCTGTGAATGCGGCCTTCACGGATGCCGACATCGATAACCTGAAATTCTTCGCCAACATTCCTCCGGGCGTGGAAGACATGGAAGGTAAAACCTTGGAGAAAATCAAGGCAGCTACGGGCGGCTAAAGAACCGGCCATTCCAAATATTGGCGGCAACAGAACAAAAGCTGCCGCCAATTGGCCAATTTGCCGTAGAGCCTAGGCCTAATTCTCGGGGGATGCCGCCATACGGTGTCCCCCCACCTTTCTTCACTTCTCCAGAAGCGTCCAAAACAATGACAAATACTCCCCAATACGACCTTGAATGCGCCGGTGTGACCAAGAATTTCGGGTCCTTCCAGGCTGTCAAAGGCGTCTCCTTCGACATCCCGAGCGGTTCGTTCTTTTCCATTCTTGGTCCGTCCGGCTGTGGCAAAACCACTTTGATGCGCATGATAGCCGGGTTTGAGGAGCCAACATCAGGCGACATCAAGATCAAGGGCCGGTCTGTTCTCGGAACGCCGCCAAACAAGCGGAACGTCAAGATGGTGTTCCAGCATCTGGCCCTGTTCCCGATGATGAACGTCTACGAGAACATCGCTTACGGTCTGCGCTGTACCGGCATGAACAACGCGGACATCAAAACGAAAGTTCACGATGTCCTGGAGCGGATTGCACTTCCCGACGTCGCGGAACGTGAAATTCACCAGCTGTCCGGCGGTCAGAAGCAGCGGATCGCGATTGCCCGCTGCATGGTGCTCGACCCGGACGTTTTGCTCCTTGATGAACCGCTCGGCGCGCTGGATCTGAAGCTGCGCGAAGCCATGAAAATCGAGTTGAAGCTGCTGCAGCACCAGTTCAACACCACGTTTATCTACATCACGCACGACCAATCCGAAGCGCTGGTGATGTCCGACAACGTCGCCATCATGAATCAGGGCGAGTTCGAGCAGATCGGCACCCCGCAAGAGCTTTATCATCAGCCCAAAACCGCTTTTGTTGCGGGATTTGTTGGTGACAGCAACCGGTGGACCGGAACGGTGAAGTCAAGCGACGGAACCGGCGGCAAGGTCGAAACCTCCCAGGGCCTGCCAATGAGCTTCTCCGCAGCTGGCCAGAACACGGTCGCGGAAGGCTCCAAGGTCGACATCTTCGTGCGGCCGGAATTCATCCACACGGTCCGGGCATCGGAAAGCGGCACCGGTGGAGTTGATGGCGACAACCAAATGGACGGCGTCGTGGACAGCCTTCTCATAAACGGCGCCAACAGCCGGGTGCTTGTGCGTTCCGGAAATGGAGAGCTGATTGAATCTGATGTCACGCTGACCGGCCACAATGACATCAAACCGGGTGAAGAGGTTCGCCTGGTCTGGTCGTCGAAGCAGGCCATGTGCTTTGCACACGAGGAGCGTGCCTGATGCAAAAGGACATCAAACGCCTCTCTTTGATCCTCTTGTTTGCGCCCTTTGCGCTCTGGATCATTCTTTTGATCATTCTGCCGCATATCGGCATGGTGATCCTGTCACTCAAGGAAAAAGTTGCGCCGCGTGTCTACGCGTACAGCTTCGCGAACTACCGTGAGTTCATCAACGAGC
>CALDSI010000191.1 GCA_937911395.1 uncultured Labrenzia sp. | reverse complement strand
ATTCGCAGGTCGCCGGACAAAACTAGTTTTCGCTGCGGCTGCGCAAACGTCCGGTCTTCACCCTTAACTCAAAACTCGTTCTTTATTGTGGCGAGCCGATGCGGTCCAGCGGCCAATTCGGTCTACTTTTCGACCTTATTTGCGACCGCGAACTCTTCTACGGGTACGCTGACGAAAATGGGTACGCCACTCTGCCGAAAGCGAAGCCAGATTTGCTAGATCTTCCAAAGTATCATCTAGAATGTCACGGCTGAATCGAGCTGCGATGACTTCGTGGATGGGCCACTGCGGTGCAGGACGTTCTATTACGTGCATGAAGCTATCCGGCTTTACGATCCCGGCTTCCAGAACACGGTAATACCAACCCGTCTTGCATGTCTTGCGAAAAGAGTAGGCCATGTCGTTGCGCTCAATATGCGCATCCAGTTTCCAGCACGGTTGCCGCCCTTGTGAGACCTGCACCCTGGCTGTGCCCATGGTCAGCACGTCTCCGATGCACAAGTTGTGTTCGTCAAGGCCGGTCGTAGCGACATTCTCACCAAAGCAGCCCGGCTTGAACGTCATCGCCTGCTCCGCGTGATGGGATTGCCAGAACGGCATATGATCGGCCGCGTAGTGATGGATGGCCTGATCCGGCCCACCATGCACGCTGAGGTCGGCGCAGGTATCACTTTCGAGACCCGTTTCGAGGACATGGCAGTCACCCTTTACGGGCTTCTTGGCAATCACAGACGGTGCTTTGCCCGGCCAACGGGTCTCTACTTTGCCAGTAAACAGACCGATGATTTGACCAAAAGGGTCGCCGGAGTAAGACATGGGCTTCCAACTTTGCTTTACGCACAGAGAGGCGGGTAACGGGCTATCGGGCAAGTTCAGCGCGGTAGGCACCCGGAGTCAGGCCTGTGTGCTCTTTGAACTTGGTCGTGAAATAGGCTTGGCTGGAGAACCCGCAGGCATATGCGATCTCCGCCAGACAATCAGCCGAATTTGCAAGCATTGCGCGGCTGGCTTCGATCCGGCGAGATGTGACGAACATGTGTGGCGTCGTGTTCGTTGCCTGCTTGAAGCACCGCGAGAAGTGAAACATCGACAGGCCCGCAACGTTGGCTAATTCATCAAGGGACATGGTCCGCTCAAGGTTCGCATCGACGTAATCCGTGATCTGGACAAGCCGATGTGTATCAAGAGGCAGGACAGATGTTGTGCCCTTCGTACTAGTTTTGTCAGCTGCGAGCCCTGCCAAGGTGCCCAGAAGCGTAATGAACAGCCCATCGACAAGCAACGACGCACCAGGGCCGTCATGCGTACTATGATCCCAGATTCTGTTCATCAAATTCGGAATAGCACCGTTGAAGATGTCGCGGTTGTACAGTGACTCAAGCGTGTCGAGTGTGCTGGCCCCGTCCTCAGTTTGCATCATCTGGTCAACGTTGATCTTGGGCAATGCCAGCATCAGAAGGCTGTGATCACCTTGCCCTTCCCAATAAGACGCGGCATCTGCTGGGGCCAGGTAGAAGCTGCCCTTGCGCCCTGAGAGCACAGCACGTCCATTGCCGCAATCAACACTCGAATGTGACATATCGCTTTCCAAAACCAGCCGGAACACGATCTGTTCAATCGCAGGGTCTTTCGTCTCATGGCTCGTTTGATCAACCCGGATCAGATCCAGTGGCATTGAACCAGCCGTCTTCGTTACCAGTGGAAACTTGTTGTAGAGTTTTCCGTAAATGGATCCATAGCGATCAATGCGACCGTCCGTCTGGATCGTGTTCCTGGTTGGGGCCATTATTGTCATTAGACAGATCCTCAAAAACCGGGTCTCGGGATAGTGTAAGTCTGCGCTTACAGTAAGCCTGTCAACTCAGACTATCACAAAAGAATCTGTTCTTATTATGGATTCTTGCGATTCATCCTCTCATCAAAAAAATGGGCGGATCGACGGGAGGCGATCCGCCCAGTGGGCCCAGGCATGGGTGCGGGAGATCACCTATCCGGGCGTTTCGGGCAGCACGAGACAAAACGTGGTGCCCGACGGGGAGCTCTTGATAACATGAAGGGTGCCTTGCAATTTCTTGGCCAAGCCGACAGCAGACATCAAACCGTATCCGATCCGCTTTCCCGCCGGCTCCGGGCGGTCGATCCGAGGATAGAGATGGTCAATAATATGTTGAGGTAAACCGGGACCATTATCAGCGATGACAAAGCGGATGTTGCTGCCATCGCGCACGGCCGTCAGTTCTATGTGGCCGCCGTAATGCGCAGCGATAGCATGTGCGGCGTTGACAGATAGGTTTTAGAGAATTCGAAAGAGACTTGAAGAATGACAGTCAATGCTCAGATCGTCAGCAACGCTGATCGCAAAGGCAGGATGATCCAGGTTTTCTCCGTACTCTGGAACGATCAAGGCGCTGATCTTTTCCAGGAGCAATGAGATATCTGCAGCAGAGTGGTGTGTTGTGACTACGCTTCCATCAGGCGCAGCAAGATCGTCCTGGCAGATCGTGACAATCTGCTCAATCGCCGAGGAGATACGTTCTGCGCTGCGCGCAACACGAGCATCTGTGTGCGCAACGAGGTGTTCTGTCGCGAGTGAGGCGGACGCAAGATAGCCGCGGATATCATGTGCGGCACTTCGCATAACTGAATCTTGATGTTCCATTGGGACCTCCAGTTTCACAGTCCGTCTGCTGATACAGCGAACATCCCCAATCCTATTCGACGGTCTTCGCTTTGTATTTCGTGATGGAGGATCGCGTTTTCGTGATCTTGCTATCGGGCCGGCAGATGCCTTCAAATCGCAAGTTTTCAAAAAACGTATTCAGCCAAGTGGAAGATCGTGCAGCCAACGAAGAGTAGGATTGGTGCAATAGTTTCTCAAAATGGAAGCGTCTGATGCGGCCCTTTTCTTATCCAATTTCCTTTGTCCCCGTCGTCATAGCTTGTGCGCTGCAGGCGCCGGTAGCGACGGTAAGCCATGCTGAAACCGTTATGGAAACCACCACGATGGAACGGCCTGCGCCACATAGCGCTTGGGGTGGGGTCACGTACCAAACTATCGAGGTTGAGGGGATCGACGTCTTTTACCGCGCAGCAGGTCCAGCTGACGCGCCCGTCGTTCTGCTCCTCCACGGCTACCCGTCTTCCAGTCATATGTTCCGCGACCTTATTCCACTGCTGGCAGAAGATTACCGCGTGGTCGCGCCAGACATGGTGGGTTTTGGCGCAACCGAGGCACCGCCTCGGGCCGAGTTTGACTATACCTTCGACGCCTTAGCGGCGACGACCAACGCCTTTACGGAAACCCTTGGCCTCGATCAGTTCGCTATTTATGTGTTCGACTACGGGGCGCCTATTGGGTTCCGCCTGGCTGTGGCCCATCCGGAGCGGATCACGGCCATCATCACCCAGAACGGAAATATCTACGCCGAAGGGCTCACAGTTGGTTGGGACCCAATCCAAACCTACTGGGCCGCTCCAACGCAAGAAAACCGGGAGGCGCTCCGGAAGTTCCAGAGCCTCGCCACAACGACGTGGCAATACACGCATGGCACGCCAAAAGATCGAGCCGCTCGGATCGGTACTGATGGGCCCGCCCATGATATGCGCAACTTCACGCGCCCCGAAGGGTCCGACATTCAGCTGGACCTGTTCCTCGACTATCAAACCAACGTGGCGCTCTATCTCGAATGGCAAAGCTACCTGCGCACGCATCAGCCTCCCGTGTTGGTGGTGTGGGCGGAAAACGATCCGTTCTTCGGGCCCGAGGGCGCGCATGCCTTCACACGAGACGTGCCGGATGCTGAACTCCACTTGCTGGATGCCGGTCACTTCGCGCTGGAAACCCACGC
>CALDSI010000190.1 GCA_937911395.1 uncultured Labrenzia sp. | reverse complement strand
ACGGTTGTTCTGACATCGAAACTCATCGACGGCACCTTCCCGGATTATGGCCGTGTGATCCCGCAAGGGAATGACAAGGAAATGCGCGTTGATCGGGATGAATTCAAAGAAGCGGTTGATCGCGTCTCAACAATCTCATCCGAGCGCGGACGTGCTGTGAAGTTGGCACTTGGCGATGGACGCATGGTTTTAACCGTCAACAACCCGGATTCTGGCAGCGCAACGGAAGAGCTCGCCGTGGAGTACGACTCGGATCCGTTGGAAATCGGCTTTAACTCCCGCTACCTGCTCGACATAGCAAACCAGCTCAGCAGCGACACAGCCCTGTTCCGTCTGGCAGATTCCGGATCCCCGACCCTCATTCAGGACAATACAGTCGACGACTGTTTGTTTGTTTTGATGCCGATGCGGGTCTAATCGCGCCAACGGAAACCGGTCATGACTGCACCCCGGTCGGCACGGCTGACCCGCCTTACCCTGACCGGCTTCCGAAATTATGCCGCCATGGGCATCGGCTTGTCCGCTGGGATGGTAGCCTTCGTCGGCGCAAATGGCGCCGGCAAAACAAATATCTTGGAAGCGATCTCCTTTCTGACGGCGGGGCGCGGACTGCGCCGGGCGGCTTTGACGGATATTGCCCGCGTTGGCGGTGATGGGACCTGGAGTGGCTCCGCCAAGATCCACCTTGATGATATGGAGACAAGTCTTGGGACCGGAGCAACCGCAGGTGTTCCCGGGCGCAAGGTGCGGATCGATGGTGAGGACATGCGCTCCTCGGAAAGCCTGCTCGACTACATGCGGGTTCTTTGGCTGGTTCCGTCAATGGATGGGCTGTTTACAGGCCCCGGATCCGACCGGCGCCGGTTTCTCGACCGCCTGACCCTTGCAATCGACCCGGCGCATGGGCGCCGTGTCAGCGATTTTGAAAACGCCCTCCGGCAGCGCAACAAGCTGCTGGACCAGGGTGGGTCGGACGCTTACCTCAGCGCCCTCGAACTTCAAGTCGCAAGCCTCGGGACAGCCGTCTCATTTGCCCGCCAGGAAACCGTCGGCCTGCTGAAGCAGATGATTGACGGCCGGCCCATTGAAAGCTCGACCTTTCCGCAAGCAATGCTCTCGCTCGAAGGGACGTTTGAAGCCGAGACGATCGGTATGATCGCTTCAGATCAGGAAGATCATTACCGGCGGCTGCTGGAACAAGGGCGGCATAGGGATCGCGCGGCCGGACGCACCCTGACCGGACCACATTTGAGCGATCTGAAGGTCCGTCATGCCGCCAAGGACATGCCCGCATCTCAGTCCTCTACCGGAGAACAAAAAGCCCTCCTGATCGGGCTCGTTCTGGCGCACGCTGAACTCACGGCAAAAGTCTCTGGAATGACACCGGTTTTGCTGCTTGATGAGGTCGCAGCCCATCTTGACCCGGACCGCCGGGCAGCACTTTTTGAACGCCTGGACGCCCTCGGCGGTCAGGTGTTTATGACCGGCACCGATGCCGCCCTCTTCGATGCTTTGCCGGTTCATTCGGAAGTGTTTGAAGTTGGCAACAACGAAGCCCGACTGATCCGGGCTTCCGGAGCCCATAAATCCGCCTGAATCTTATGGTTTTCCACTATATTCCCGCCCTGAACGGGCCTGCAGCGAGCGTGCAGTTGAACGCCTGTTGGAACACCGTATAACGTGGCCAAGAAACAAAAACCGATTGGTGAATGATTCGCATGAGCGATATGTCTACGCCCGAGCCTGGCGCCACTCCCGAAGCAGAAAATGGTGCCGAATACGGCGCCGACTCCATCAAGGTTCTGAAGGGTCTGGACGCGGTCCGCAAACGCCCCGGCATGTATATCGGCGACACCGACGACGGCTCCGGCCTGCACCACATGGTCTATGAGGTTGTCGACAACGCGATCGATGAAGCCCTGGCAGGACATGCAGACCACGTCACCGTGACCTTGAACCCGGATGGGTCGGTGACGGTTTCTGACAACGGCCGCGGCATTCCGACCGATCTTCACCCTGAAGAGGGCGTTTCGGCGGCCGAGGTCATCATGACCCAGCTGCATGCCGGCGGTAAGTTCGACCAGAACTCCTACAAGGTCTCTGGCGGCTTACACGGCGTAGGTGTCTCCGTGGTGAATGCGTTGTCCACGAAACTGGATCTGCGCATCTGGCGGAACGACCAAGAACACTTCATGACGTTTGCCCATGGCGATGCCGTGGGCCCGCTCGAAGTTGTAGGACCAGCTAATGGCAAAAAAGGCACGGAAGTCACCTTCCTGCCGTCCCCAGAGACGTTCACCAAGACAGAGTTCGATTTTGCAACGTTGGAGCATCGCCTTCGGGAACTCGCTTTTTTGAACTCCGGTGCCCGCATTATCCTGACCGACAAGCGCGGCGTGGAAGATGTGGTTGAAGAACTGTTTTACGAAGGCGGCCTTGAAGCCTTTGTCCGCTATCTCGACCGGGCCAAACATCCGCTCATCGAAACACCGATCGCGGTGCGGGCGGAAAAGGACGGCATCACCGTCGAGGCCGCCATGTGGTGGAACGACAGCTATCACGAGCAGGTTCTGTGCTTTACCAACAACATCCCGCAACGGGATGGCGGGACGCACTTGGCCGGCTTCCGCGGCGCGTTGACCCGCCAAGTCACCGGCTACGCTGAATCGACCGGGTTGATGAAAAAGGAAAAGGTCTCGCTGTCCGGTGACGACTGCCGCGAGGGCCTGACCTGCGTCCTTTCGGTCAAGGTTCCGGATCCGAAGTTCTCGTCGCAGACCAAGGACAAGCTGGTTTCATCCGAAGTTCGGCCAGTCGTTGAAAACCTGATCTCTCAGACCTTGAGCGAATGGCTGGAAGAAAATCCGGCACCAGCGAAGACCATTGTCTCCAAAGTTGTTGAGGCAGCGTCTGCCCGGGAAGCTGCGCGAAAAGCCCGTGAACTCACACGGCGCAAGGGCGCGCTGGATGTTGCGTCTTTGCCAGGAAAACTTGCCGATTGCCAGGAACGCGATGCTTCCAAGGCCGAACTCTTCCTGGTGGAGGGTGACTCCGCAGGTGGCTCGGCAAAACAGGGCCGGCACAGGGAAAATCAGGCTGTTTTGCCATTGCGTGGTAAGATCCTGAACGTTGAGCGGGCGCGCTTCGACAAGATGCTCTCTTCCAACGAGATCGGAACGCTGATCACTGCCCTTGGCACCGGGATCGGCAAGGAAGAATTCAATATTGAGAAGCTGCGCTACCACAAGATCATCATCATGACCGATGCTGACGTGGACGGCGCGCACATACGAACCCTGCTTTTGACCTTCTTCTTCCGTCAAATGCCCGAGCTGATCGAGAACGGCTATGTCTATATCGCCCAGCCTCCGCTCTATAAGGTGAAACGTGGTCAATCGGAGCAATACCTGAAAGATCAGGAAGCGCTTGAGAACTATCTCATCGCGCAAGGTTCGGACGACACCTCGTTGAAGCTTGCGAACGGCGAAGTCCGTACTGGTCAGGATTTGCGGCAGGTCGTTGAGACCGCGCGAGCGATCTCTGACATCTTTGACGGCCTGCATTCACGCTACAACCGGGATGTGGTCGAGCAAGCCGCCATTGCGGGTGCCCTCAACACTGATATCCTGGAAGACCAAGGCAAGGCTGACGAAGCTGCTGCCTATATCGCCCGGCGGATGGACATCCTCGCCGATGAGTTTGAGCGTGGCTGGACCGGAGAAGCCCGCGACGACGGCAGTCTGGTATTCACCCGCACCGTCCGGGGCGTTCAGGAAGTCGCGACAATCGATGCAGCATTGCTCGGCTCGGCGGACGCCCGACGTCTAGCCGCTCATGCCGACCACCTCA
>CALDSI010000189.1 GCA_937911395.1 uncultured Labrenzia sp. | reverse complement strand
ATCAGGCCGATACTCATGGCGCTGTCGATAGAGGCTGCGCCCGGAACCGCGGCGACGAACCCGCCGCCCGCGTCGGTGAGGTCGGGATCCTCCATACCTTCCGGTGGCCGTGCTCCTAGCCCGATCACACCATTTTCCGCCTGGAAGAAGACGTGCACGTCTTTCGGCAGATAGTTGGCGACCATTGAGGGCAGGCCGATCCCGAGATTGACCAGTGTGTCCGGCTGGATTTCCTGGGCAACCCGGCGGGCGATGATTTCCTTGGCATCCATCAGTGAGCCCTCTCCAACAGGTGATCCACCAGAATTCCCGGGGTCTTCACGGAATCCGGCGAGATGACGCCGACTGGGACGATCGTTTGAGGTTCGGCAATCACGGTCGCACCGGCCATCGCCATGATCGGGTTGAAGTTATGCGCAGTCAGCGAATATTCGAGGTTGCCGACATAATCGGCCTGATGCGCGGCAATCAGCGCAAAGTCCCCGCCAAGCGGCTCTTCGAGGAGATAGTCCTTGCCGTTGACCGTAACGGTTTGCTTGCCGTCTTCGACCAACGTCCCGATACCGGTGGGGGTCAGAATGCCGCCAAGTCCAACACCGGCCGCACGGATCCGTTCCACAAGCGTGCCCTGAGGGACGAGATCCACCTCGATCTCACCGGAAATCATCTTCTGCTGTGTTTCAGGATTGAGGCCGATATGAGAAGCGATCACTTTGGACACACAGCCGGAGGTGACCAGCTTGCCGATGCCTTTGCCCGGCATGGCCGTGTCGTTGGCGATCACAATCATGTCTTTGGCACCGCGTGCAACCAGGGCATCAATCAGCCGATGCGGCGTTCCGACACCCATAAAGCCGCCGATCAGCAAAGAAGAGCCGTCCGGTATCATTTCGGCAGCTTCCGCCGCCTTGACCGCATGTTTCATAAATGCGCCCCCGCGAGCCTGTTCATATGCTCGAAGGTTACCGGTTTCGCCCGGCCTTGCAAATGAAGCTTGTGCGACGCACCACAGCTACTGGCCTGAGTGATATAACAAGTCTGGGCTTGGGAGCGTCATGGTTGCTCGGACAAAGCATACAGAGACTTCGCTGCGCATTCGGCCGCAGACTGGATCGAACTGCAATCGTGTCCCGTACGCGCCATCGCGTTGAGGCCGAGCAATATGGTCAGGCCTTAAGCAGCCAACTCGCGTGCACGGTCCGAAGAGAGGTCTGGATCGGTAAGCAGGCGTTCGGTGAGCCGGGCTTCCAACTGTGCCATACGCTCCGAAACGGCTTCAGACGCTTCAATCTTGGACGTACTTGTGCCTGCGGATGACAGCAGTAAACACCCGCGAAACGGGTTTTCCGACATGAAACGCCCGACGTGCCGCAAGAAACTTGCAACGCCCTCAAGCGCTGTTGCTGCCGGTTCCAGATTGGACAGGCCCGGTTCCGTGACACCATTCCAGTATCGGTCCATCACGGTTTGGAAGACGTCGTCCTTGCTGCCGAAGGACGCGTAGAAACTACCGCGCTTGATGCCTGCAGCCGACTGAAGATCGTCTACAGATGTTCCGCCATAGCCCTTTGTCCAGAACACGTCGACAAACGCGTCCATTGCGGCATCTT
>CALDSI010000188.1 GCA_937911395.1 uncultured Labrenzia sp. | reverse complement strand
GAGCCACCTTCATTGCTGAGAGCGGTCAGCTCAGCGAAAGAGCACTCCATTCACTCCGTAAAGGTGACTGGTTCAATCCCTGTATCGCCCACCATTTGCGGAAACAGTTTCTTCTGGCCAAGATCTTTGTGGTGGCAAAGTTCACTTCACCGGGCTTGAGCATGGCAATCCCCAAGGGATTTCCCCTGTTTCGGCGGCACAACTGTCACATTTGGCACAGCCTGCTATCCTCCAAACAAGTGATTCCCGATGAGGCCGATACCGATGGCTACGCAAACTGCGCCCAACACCCTTCGAGACAGACTGCTGAAAGGCATCGCTCTGCAACAGGCCGGCGAATTCGAAAAAGCGCAGCGTATCTACAAACAAGCGGTCAAAAAAGCTCCAAACAACGCAGATGCTGTCCACCTTCTCGGGGTGACATACCGCCAACTCGGCTATCCGAAACGCGCGCTTGAATACATTCAAAAAGCAATTGAGATCGACCCGAACCAGGCGCCC
Source organism: uncultured Labrenzia sp. (assembly GCA_937911395.1). Lineage (GTDB taxonomy): Bacteria > Pseudomonadota > Alphaproteobacteria > Rhizobiales > Stappiaceae > Roseibium. The sequence continues at coordinate 8,979 of CALDSI010000188.1, read as the reverse complement.
TTTTACGCAAATCTGGCACGAACAATGATGGATCTGGGTGCAGATGCTGACAGTCTGCTTGCAGTTTGCGAAAAGTCCTTGTCTATCAACCCCAAAGAACGCGAAGCGCGAAACATAACTGGCATTGCACTTACTGATAAAAAACAATTCGAAGAGGCTGAGTACATTTTTCAAAGCCTCCTCGTTGAAGACCCGGATAATGAAGACGCCTACCGTAACTTCGGCAACCTACTTCTTGCTGCCGATCGTGCACACCATGCAATAAACTTCTTCATTAAGGCCGTGATGTTGGAGCCGGACAATCCGAAGAACTACATTTTGCGTGCTCGATGCCGGTTGAAGCTGCAACAATATGAGCCCAGCCAATACGAGTTTACTGAGGCTTTAGAACGCTTTCCCGATCACGCAGACATAACACATGAAGCCGCCCGCCTTTTGTTTTCAATGAACGAGGCAAGTATGGCTGTCGACTATTCGAAGCAAGCCTGCGAGCTTGATCCTTATGATCATCACAAAAGCGTCACTCTTGGTGTTAGCTTGCTGATGAACAGACAGAGTGAAGAGTCTCTAAAAGTCTTGATTGCGGCAAGAAAAAAGGCACCTCAGCACGCTCCAACGGTCGATTGGAACCTTTCGCTGGCCTATCTTGCGAACGGCAATTTGAAAAAAGGCTGGCCCCTCCACACAGCGCGTTTTGATGATCCGGCAGGGACGGTGATGAAACGCAAGTTTGATGTCCCTCTGTGGAATGGCGAAGACATATCAGACAAGACGATCATGGTGTGGGGTGATCAAGGCCTCGGCGATTCTCTTAAGTCCGGAACGATCCTACCAGAGCTCATAAAGCTAGCTGGGAGAGTTATTTTAGAGAGTTCTGAAAAAGGGGCCAAATTTCTACAATTCTCTTTCCCGGAAGCACTCGCCCGCCCGGTCCAAATGACAGAGGACAAAGAACAAACCGCTCACGATTATGACTACCACATAAGCTTCGCGGATTTGGCTAACTATTTCCGGCCTACGTTGCAGTCTTTCAAGGACGCCAAGTGCCCTGCCTATCGCTTTGAAAAAGAACGAGCTGTTTCATACCTCAAGAGACTAGAAAGCGTGGATCAGAAGCCGGTCATTGGGTTCTCATGGAGGTCACGAAATCTCGCGGCCAACCGAGCACGTTTTTATCTGTCAGTTCCGGAAATTTCTCCAGTTTTGGAAACCCGAGACGCTATTTTTGTAAATTTACAGTACGGGACAGTCGATAAGGAAATCCAATATCTTCAGAAAAGGTTTCCGGATAAGTTCAGATTTTTCGAAGATGTCGATTTGTTCGACGATCTGCTTGGCGCCGCAGCACTCACAGCATGTTGCGATTTTGTTGTGTCTGCCAATACCAGCGTAGCCGACATAGCCGGTATTCTGGACGTGCCGGCAATCCGTTTTGGTCAGGAGGAACCCCCGCTCCTGCTGGGCCAGAAAAATCCACCATGGTATCCTTCGATGACCTACATGCATCCCTTCACGGACAAGGCGTGCGCGGACTTTGTACCGGAAATCATCAAGGAAATGGACCGCCAACTGGAAGACTGGACGCCGGAGCGCCGGAACAAGCGTCTCGGTATATAGATTAGCGCTTAAGCGGGCTTCCGCACAATCGCAACCAAGGTGTCGGTGGCATCGATCCGGTTAAGTGCCGCTTCATAGGATTGTCTGAGATCAGACGTATCGATTGCCGCAAGTGTGGACTTGTGTCCACCGGGGCGACCTCTGGACAGCCAGCCCAGATGATTTGACAGCGGATACCTCTGAACACCTTCAATAACGATCTCGGCGAACCCCGAAGCCGCCAACAGCCTTTTCAAGCTGTCACGGGTATGAAGCACCAGATGCTGGCTCCACAAAGTGAACTCTTTAAATTCATCGCAGTTCAGTTGGTTCAGCAAAACATCCCCGGCATGCGGCACCTCAGTAACCATCACGCCGCCTGGTTTCAAGACACGATAGAGCTCTCGTAAAATCGGAGTGGGCTCGGGAAGATGTTCCAGAACATGAAAACTCAGAACGCTGTCCATTGAACTGTCCGGCAGAGCTGACAAGGATGTGTGGCACAATATCCCGGCAGCATTTAAAGCCGTGACATAATCCGCCTGTAATTCCACACCGCTGCAGCTTTGAGCCTCGTTGCAAACGGAGTGGAGAAAGGCACCGTCACCACAGCCAAATTCGACGATGTGCTTGCCAGTCACGTAGGGGCGGTAGGCCTCAACACGCCGCGATGCATCTACCGTGACCTCATAATCCCGTTTGCCAATCAAGGCTTCATTTGATTGCCGGTAGTCACCTTCTTGATAGACCTCATCGCCACCATAAAACCCGTCAATATAGATCACACCTGAGAGCTGATCGCGATAAACGGTGACATCCTCACGATCACGGGTACGCGTCGCAAAAACCTCCTGCGTTTCCTTACTGGCGACGCCCAGTTCTGCCAGCGTGTCATAAATGCTTGCCATCAGCCGTTCTCCAGCATCTCGTTCAGGACTGGTGTCCTGCAGCACTTGCATAAGCTTCCAGTACCAACCAATCCCGAGGGGTATCCAGATCAATCTCGACCGCATCCGGTAGAACGACGGGGACGCTGCGCCCGAAGAACCTCACACCCGCCGACACAAACCCATCTTTACGGAGTGCATATATCGCACCTGTTTCGCGGTACTCTTTCGATCTATCTTGCCGGCGCTGTCGCGGTATGCTGGCATCATGATTGATACCCCTCCCCGTTCCGTCGGTTTCGATCTGCCACAGAAAAGCATGCACCTCGACAACAGAAAATGCCGTATCCGCGTCCATTTCCGCACGAGCCGTCACGACCTGATCGATCTCCTCAGATGTTGTCAATGGCGAGGTACACTGCAAGAAAACAACCGTTTCCGCCGCCTGGCATGCATCGTCTTCCGAAATTGCATGCAGGACAGCGCTCTCAGAAGAGGCTTCATCCCCCGAGATATTTGCAGGCCGCTTCAAGGCTGCAGCTCCGTACTCACGAGCAACGCTTAGGATTGCTTCGTCGTCGCTTGAGACAATGACATCAGAGATCGTTTTTGCCCCCAGCGCTGCTTTGATTGCGTGAGCAACCAACGGGACCCCAAGGAAAGGCTTGATGTTTTTTCCCGGTATCCCCTTGGACCCACCCCGCGCAGGGATGATCGCTGCGACCCTTTCCATGCTTGGACCTCCAGATTTACCTCAAAGGCCTGGCGTGTTGAGTGCCGCTTTCTTCAGATCGTAAATTGCCATCCGGCGTGCGATCTCGGGAGCGAGGATCTCCGGTTTCCACCCAAGCATTTCCTGCGCCTTGGTATTGTCACCTCGCAGATACACCACGTCGGATGCCCGGAAATACCTTGGGTCGACATAGGCAATCAACTTGCCAGTCTTCCGATCGAAGCACTTTTCTTCCAGGCCCTCGCCTTCCGAATGAAGATCAAATCCAACTTCCTGCGCAGCCATAAAGAGGAAGTCGCGTACCGTGTATTCCGTGTTGGTCGAGATCACGAAATCGTCTGGCTTGTCATGCTCCAGCATCTTGATCATCATGTCCGTGTACTCAGGCGCATATCCCCAGTCGCGCACACTGCTCAGGTTGCCGAGCGGCAATGCGTCTTTGCCCTGGAGCTTGATTTCCGCAAGCCAGCTCGTGATCTTCCGGGTGACAAACTCCAGCCCGCGCAGCTCGGATTCATGGTTGAACAAGATCCCAGAGGTTGCAAACATGTCATACGCCTGCCTGTAATTGACCACCAGAGAATGCGCCCCGAGTTTTGAAACTGCATAAGGACTAAGCGGATTGAACGGCGTTTTTTCAGTTTGCGGTTTCTCCAAAACGTCGCCATACATCTCAGACGTCGAGGCCTGATAGAGTTTTGTATCCAGCTTCAAGATGCGCATGGCTTCAAGGATGTTCAGCACGCCCATGTAGTTCACGTCAGATGTGTAGTGCGGAAACTGGAAACTGTCGGCAACGAAACTTTGCGCGGCAAGATTATAAATCTGATCCGGCCTTATCTCGTTCAAGACATTCTGAACATTTGCAAATTCGGTCACTTCCAAAGTGCAGTAGTTGATCTTGTCACGAATGCCGAGTTCGTTTAGGCGGCCGGTCTTGGATGTGCTGCCCCGGCGCATTGCTCCATAGACTTCATGCCCTTTTTCAAGAAGGCCACGCGCCAAAAATGCTCCATCCTGACCGGAAATCCCGGTAATCAGCACCTTAGCCATTTTTTTCTCCTAACTGCCGGATGGCCTTATCAAAACCATCTCCCTCTGACAGATGCCCCTGCCAGACTTCCAGGACTTTGCGGCCTGGCCCGTTAATATATTGCGTTGGGTCTCCGAGATCCCCTTCGCCAAACTCAATGCCTTCGCCATCAATACCCACCGCATCGGCAATGTGGATGTGCCTAGAGAGTGGCAAAAGCCTTGCGCACCAAACGACCCAATCCGCTTTTGAGTAGTTCGCGGATAGTATCAAGTGGGACAAGTCCAGGCACAGCTCCATGCCGATAGACGTGATGATATCGATGTCATCCTCACCGCAGAACATGTCGAGGACCTCGGCACCGCCGAAATACCAGGCAATCCGTGGGAGCCACTGCGGATAAATCGGAGCTCCACGATCACGCCCAGCCTTGAGAAGAGATGCATGCAACTGATCATATGTCGCAGCCTTGCCTTCAAGAAGGATCCGGGAAAAGCTGCCAACGATCGGAACACTGGCGCCTGTGCGTTGCTCAAGCTCCAGAGCCAAATCAACACAGGTTTCTATTACCTTCAGGCTTCGGCTTTGGGTGTCGGCATCTGCAGCCAATGGGTCGATCAGAGTTTTGCTGTCGATGTAATCCGGAATGTGAATTGAGTAGTGGCGGCTCAGATCCAAACCCGTCAACCCGTCATCCATGGATGCGCCAAACTTTGCAACTTCTTCGTAGGACAGATGAAGCTCATTGTTTTTGATTGGAAACCGCGTTTGGAGCACGGCGGCATCGTGCAGACGAATTGGAATGGACAGCTGCTTCTCGTCGCAGAACGCGACCAATTCGGGCTCAAGCGGCGGCTTCGGCTCGGTGAAATGCAGCTCTGAGATGGCAACACCTTTAGCTACTGGCCGCCGAATGTTTGTAAGCTGCCGTTTTTGCAGTTCAGACCAGGTCAGACCCTTTCGGGGTGCTTTCACAACGACATTGACCTCGCTCAGTGCCTCGCCAGGCTCAATCGCGCGGCTGGCATACAATGATGATCCAAGGTTCTGCATGTTTATGCGTTCACCTTGATTGATCTCCCGCTTTCCAGATCCTTGGACTGTGGGATAGGCATTGAGCAGCTGACACATGCGAATGAATTCCGCAGGGTCAGAAGATGAACTGTCATCAATGCCCTTGCCGTTCTTGTCCATCGTCAAATGGCGTTCAAACACCGTCGCGCCGTTCGCAGCAGCAACAAGGCAAACTTCCCAATCCTGATCATGGCTTGAATAGCCAATTTCCGCATCGGTCTTTTGCTTCAACTTCTCAATGAACTTCATCTGCTGGTTTCCGAGCAGAACCGGATAGTTCGAAATGCAATGGAGATAGCAAATACCAGGCACATGACGGGTGGCGTCAATTGCGCGGAAGATATCCTCTTCGGTGTGCCCACCGGTGCTCAAGATCAAGGGCTTGCCGAGCGACGCCATTGAACTCACAAGATTGCTGTTCAAGAGTTCGGCTGACGGGACCTTGAAAAAATCAAAGGTATTCAACTGATCCCCAAAATCATCGGCATCTTCAAATTTGAAGAAACTGATGCCCGCAGCCATCCCTTTGTTCTTGATGTAGTGGCCAAGCGCCAGGATGTCTTCAGGTGGAATGTAACTGTCATCGATCTCTTTGCTCAGGATCTCATCGCCAATCTCGCTCACGGCCTGGTAGAATCCAGCTTGACCGCGATACTGGAATTTCACGCCCCATGCGCCTGCGGAAGCGGCAACATCAATGAGCTGTTCTGCGACTTGCGATGACCCGCGATGGTTGATACCGAGCTCGGCAATAATCTTCATCCGTCCCTATCCCGACTCGGAATTGATTTTTTGTGCGCCTACTGAAAACCTCTGAAGCTTGCGCCAAGGTTATTGCATGCATCACGCTGTGGATATTAACCGGCTTTGTGTTGGCGCTGCCGTCCACAGCTTAACTCTGTATCAGCAATGGTATTGAGGATAGATATCGTTGTCAGACCATGCGGGCGAACTCAATGAGCCGCGTAACAAAAAAAGGCCGGGTCGCCCCGGCCTTTGTGATTCTCAATCAATGGAGGTGTCTGTTAGCCGACAAAAGCGCGTTCGACAACGAACTCTGCCGGTTTGTTGTTGGCACCTTCAGTGAGGCCCGCCTCTTCAAGTAGCGCCTTTGTATCGCGCAGCATGTCCATGGAGCCACAGATCATGCCGCGGTCAATCGCCGGATCAAGCGGCGGAACGCCCAAGTCTTCAAACAGCTTGCCCGACTGGATCAGATCGGTGATCCGGCCCTGGCGCGGGAAGTCTTCCCGGGTGACCGAGGTGTAGTGAACCAACTTGTCTTTTGCGAACTCTCCGATCAGCGGGTCATTGAGTGTTTCTTGGACAAGGTCCTCACCATATTTCAGTTCAGCCACTTCCCGGCAGGTGTGGGTCAGAATCACCTGATCGAACTTCTCATAGGTGTCCGGATCCCGGATCAGGCTGGCAAACGGCGCAATCCCGGTACCCGTTGAGAACATATAGACCCGCTTACCCGGAACAAGCGCATCGTTGACCAATGTGCCTGTTGGTTTCTTTTTCATCAGAACCGCATCACCTGGTTGGATTTTTTGAAGATGCGATGTCAGCGGACCGTCCGGAACCTTAATGGAGAAGAACTCCAGCTCCTCGTCCCAGGCCGGGCTTGCGATCGAGTATGCGCGGTAAAGCGGTTTGCCGTCGATCATCAGACCGATCATCACAAACTCGCCGGACCGGAACCGGAAGCTGGACGGCCGGGTCATCCGGAAACGAAACAGCCGGTCGGTATAGTGCTGGACAGTCTTTACCTCTTCCACGAAGGCGCCGGCCGGGGCGGCTTCTGCGAGATCAGCAGGTTTAGCAAGTACGTTCATAATTGATCGATCCGTAGGTCTTGGCACAAGTGCGCTTCAAGCCCGTGTACCACCAAGTGCACCTTGACTTGAAGCAACATGGGACCACGAAAAACGCTTTCAGCAAAAAAAACATCCAAAAAAGCGATGTATCGCGGTTTTTCCGATGATTGGCTACAAGGCCGTGGGTGCCTTAAAATTGCTACAATCGGATCTTGCTCTCTAAGTAATACCGCAGTGCAGTATATCCAATATTAAAAAAATACAAGGCCAATTTTGTATAAGCGCTCAACTTCTGGGCATCTAACGGCTGGAAATTGACCAATGCGATCAAACCACAAGCAATATCCGTGGATGGTTTACGACAAAATTACAAACGATCTATCTCACGTCGAAATTTATTTGACAGACAAGTCAAAAACCAACAACTTACTACGATCAAAAGATAAGCTTCAATAATACCTTCCAATGAGGCAAAGTAAATGTCCGGACGCGCGCACGACGACATCTGTCAAAAAATAGCATTCGTGATCATGGATCGTTTTTCCATGAATGCATTCGCGAGTGTCATCGAGCCACTTCGCATAGCAAATCGGATGCTTGGCAGGGACTATTACGTTTGGGAAACTTATTCCCTTGACGGTAATCCCGTGATGGCGAGCAACGGATGCGAAATTTCCGTGAAAAAATCTATTCGCGACCTTGGCGATGCAGACATTACACTTTTGTGTACTGGCGTCGATGTCGAGCGCTTGCCACTTGATCCGGAACTCGGGAACAAACTGCGGCGCCTCAACGCTCTCGGCCGAACATTTGGTGCCATCTGTACCGGCGCATATTTGCTGGCCCGTTACAATCTTCTCGATGGCCGCCGTTGCACGATCCACTGGGAGAACCTCCGCTCCTTGCGCGAAGAATTCCCAGACGTCGAGGTGACGTCGGACATTTTCTCGATCGATCGCAATTGCATCACCTGTGCTGGCGGCATGGCGTCCCTCGACATGATGCTGCGGCTGATCGCCATTCAGCATGGCGCCTACCTGGCGCACGAAGTGGCCGAGGTTGCGCTCTATCAGAACATGAGGTCTGGTGAATCTGCCCAGCGTCACGACATTGAAGCCCGGACAGGGATTTCCAATGCCAAGATCCTTGACGCCATCCGGATCATGGATCTGCACATTGAAGACCCGCTCAGCTGCCAGCAGCTCGCCATGACGGTGAACCTGTCTCCGCGTCAGCTAGAGCGGTTATTCCGCCGGCACTTCAACTGCACGCCAGGCCAGTATTATCTTCGTTTGCGTCTAGAGACCGCACGAGATCTTTTGCGGCGCACGAGCCGTCCTGTTCTGGATGTTGCTCTTGCCTGCGGTTTTGCATCGACCTCGCACTTCACGAAGTGCTACCGGGAACGGTTCTTGTGCACCCCAACCGAAGAGCGTCAGTCTTATCAATGGGCCAACACCAAACCAACATCGAATGTTGGCACGGCCACTCCCATGCGCCTTGTCGCGAAATAAGTACGGCCATTCTGACTTGCAAACGCCGCTCCGATTGGGGCGGCGTTTTTATTTGAAACCAGACGGATGGTCATATTGCCCAGGCCTTCGATAGTCCGCCAGGACAGCCTCTATCCATCCTTCGGCCTGAAGCTTCATGAGTTGTTCTTCGAAGCGATCAAAAAGATGCGCGCAGGGCGATGACCTGGAGAACAGGATATGGACTCCGTTTGAGACAACCGGCCATTCCAGATCGATCAACTGATCTGCCCCTTCGCCTTCCTCAATTATTTTCAAACCGTGCAATCGACAGGGGACGGCATAATACGCGTTGTCGTTCGAC
>CALDSI010000187.1 GCA_937911395.1 uncultured Labrenzia sp. | reverse complement strand
CAGTCCAAGTCCTTCGACACTTCCGGCCGTTCCTTCGATGCCTTCGGGAGCGGAGATGGTTTTGCCGAGCATCTGATAACCGCCGCAAATCCCGAGAACATGGCCGCCCCGGCGCACGTGAGCCGCCAGATCAATGTCCCAACCTTGTTCCCGGAAGAACGCCAAATCGCCGATGGTTGATTTTGATCCGGGCAGAAGGACGAGATCCGCATCACCCGGCAAGGGCGTTCCCGGTCCGATCAGCTCAAGCGAAACATCCGGCTCCATCCGCAGCGGGTCGAGATCATCGAAATTCGCGATCCTAGATATCACCGGAACGACGATCTTGTTCCTGCCGCTGCCCGCACCGCTTGCAAGATCAAGCGCGTCTTCTGCCGGCAGTTTGTTGGCATCTGCAAACCACGGCACCACGCCGAGCCCCTGCCAGCCGGTGCGCTGGGCGATCTCGCGCATGCCGTCATCGAAGAGGCTCGGATCGCCGCGAAACCGATTGATGAAAAACGCCATGATGCGATCCTGCTCGGACGGCTCCAGCACGGAATGTGTCCCCACCACCGAAGCAATCACACCGCCCCGGTCGATGTCCGCACACAGGACAACCGGCAGGTCGGCTGCTTCCGCAAACCCCATGTTGGCGATATCGCCCGCCCGAAGGTTGATTTCGGCCGGGCTGCCCGCACCTTCCACGATGACAAGATCGGCGTCTGATTGAAGTTTTGAAAAGCTCTCCAGAACCTTCGGCAAAAGCTCTGCTTTCTGCTTTCCATATTCGCGGGCACGCATGGTACCAAAGCGCTGGCCCTGAACGATGATCTGCGCGCCGGTATCCGTTTCCGGCTTCAGGAGAACCGGATTCATATGCACCGTGAGAGGCAAGCGGCAGCCCATCGCCTGAAGGGCCTGAGCCCGGCCGATCTCGCCACCGTCAGAGGTGACAGCGGCGTTGTTGGACATGTTCTGCGGCTTGAACGGGCGCACCGCCATGCCGCGGTTGGCAAAGAGGCGGCACAGCCCGGCAACAATCAGGCTCTTGCCGACATTGGAACCGGTCCCCTGGATCATCAGAGCCGGTGTGCGGCGGCCAGTGCTGTGTGTCATCGGCGCACCGGCTCATCAACCGGCGGCGCGCCATATGGCCGGAATTCTTTTGGCACCGGGAGGTTGGCAAGTTTCAGTTCCAGAAGAAGCCGGATGGTCGGCCGGACACCAAAGAGGATCGACCCGATCAAAAACAGCCAGGTTCCGGCATAAAGCAGGCTCTCGTAGAAAAAGAAAATACTGCCGATCACGAACAGGAGAGCTGCCAGAAACTCCACGATCGTCCGGTAGAGTTCGTACTTGCGGACGATCTCTGCATGGTCCGGGGACGCGCTGCGAATGCTATGATCAAACAGCTTGCTCATTTCAAAGGCCCTTTTTGAAACACCGGAAGGTCATGTCGAACTGGGATTTGGTCTCTCCGGTTTCAGCATATCCAAGGGATTTATAAAAGCGCTCTGCCGTGAGCGTGCTGGAGAGATGAGCCTCATCCAGACCGCGGTCGCGAAACATGTCTTCAAGCGCCCGCATCAAGGTCTTGCTCACTCCGGTCAAGCGCGCATCCGGCAACACAAACATCAAGGTAATGTGTCCCGACGGTGTCCCCATCGCGAACCCGAGAATGCGCTTGTCCTGATCCTGGACGACAAACGCTGCCCCCGGACCATCGATCCAGCTTTCGATATTCGGAGCGGATTTGTTTTTCATCCAGGCTTTATAGCGATCCGGATTGTCGCCATGGTCAAGCCCGCAAAGCTCGATAATGGACGCGCGCAGCAGCAACGCGATTTCGTGAGAATCCGCGCTGCTGGCGCGTGCAACTGTGTAAGGCATCGTTCGGTCTTAGAACTCAATGCCTTCTTGCGGCTTCACGCCGGACCGGAACGGGTGCTTGACCTGCGTCATGTCAGTAACAAGGTCGGCGACCTCAAGCAGTTCGTCCTTGGCGTTCCGTCCAGTGATAACCACATGGACGTCTTCCGGCTTTTCATTCTTGAGGAAGTCAACGACCTCGTTGATGTC
>CALDSI010000186.1 GCA_937911395.1 uncultured Labrenzia sp. | reverse complement strand
GTGGCAGCGGCAACGGAAGAGTTGTCCAGCTCCATTCAAGAGATCTCTAAGCAAATTGTTGGCGCGTCCAGAATTGCCAGCGAGGCGTCGACCGGAACCGAGAGATCAAGCGACCAGGTGGCCAGCCTTGCAGGCGCCGCGCAAAAGATCGGTGATGTGGTCGGGTTGATCCAGGCGATTGCCGAGCAGACCAACCTTTTGGCACTCAATGCGACCATTGAGGCTGCGCGGGCCGGGGATGCGGGCAAAGGCTTTGCGGTCGTAGCTGCCGAGGTCAAGGAACTTGCTCAACAGACGGCCAAGGCGACGGAAGAAATCAGTCAACAGGTCTCTGAAATTCAGGAATCAACGGATGGGGCAGTTGGATCCATTCAGTCCATTGCTGAAGTGGTCAAACAGCTTGACGAAATGACATCGTCCATTGCGGCAGCCGTTGAGGAGCAGGGCGCTGCGACCCAAGAGATTTCAAACAGTGTCCAAACCGTTGCGAACGGTGCGCAGACCCTCGAGGAGAACATCGAAGGTGTTGGGCATGCGGTGGTGGCAACGGATAAAGCTGCCGTGAATTTCAAAACCGCAGCTGACCGGATGAACACAAGCGTTTATGTGATTTCCGATGAGATCAAAAACTTCTTTGAGACCTTGCGAACTGGAACATGAGTTAACGAAAGAACTCTGATTGGTCAGGGTTTTCGATAGCGCGCAGAACGACCGTTTGGTGCGTCAGCCGGATTCTTCAGGCAAGAGCCGGTCGACCATGTTTTCGGCCAGAGCTTTCAAGGACTTTGTGTTCTCGCCCGCACGTGCACGCACAGAGATACCGTGGAGCATCACCGCAAACTGCTGGCCAATCTGAGCGGCTTCGTCTGCGTCAAAGCGATTTATGCTCCCGGTTTCTATAAGGCGAGCGAAACCGCGATCCATTCGGCTCATCACCTTGTTCAAGGCATCAAGAAACTCTGGATCCTGGGTTGTCTCGGCCGGGAGGGTGGAGATTGCAAGGCAGCCAAACCGTGACGCAGACACTGGTGTCTTGCCGGTGTAGAGATCGATTGCAGCCGATAAGATCGCCTTAAACCGTGCGTTTAAGGGGCCGTCGAAATCACCCGCTGCTGACAGGTGTGCCTGCATCATGTCGGCAAAGCGATTTATCACCTTCAGATACATGTCTTTTTTGCTGCCAAAGGCAGCATAAAGGCTCGGTCGGTTGAGGTTGGTTGCCTCAGCTATCTGGTCGAGGCTCGTTGCTGAATAGCCGTGCTCCCAAAAGACCTGCATGATCTTGTCCAGAATTGCCGTCTCATCGAAAGATCGGGGACGGCCGCGTTTTCGTTCCTTCGTCATTCTGTAACGCGTCGCATAAAAATCTCGACCTGTCTATTTTTATGCGATACGGTACAAATAAATAGAGGGACTGATATGACCATCATCTGTCAAACAAAACGCAAGGCGCCAATTATGGGAGCTCTGGCCTGGGGCGAGAGAAAAGGGGCGTTCTGCGAGGGTCGGTTAACGCGGGCCGAGAAAGTCACAGTCATTGGAAACATGGTTCGGATGAGCCTGCTGCAGGCATTGGATCAGGCGTCAGACAAATTGGGTCTGATGAATGCTTATGGGGCCGATCTTGAAGGCTTGTTGCCGCTCCAAACCCGGCTGGTATCCGATAGTGAGGCGCTTGCTTCAGAAAAACTCGGAACAGACGTTCTCGAACACAGCTGGCGAACTTATTACTGGGCGATGTGCCTGGCCGGTTACAAAAAGCTGGACGTTGACCGGGAGATCCTGTTTTCGGCGGCCATGCTCCACGACCTTGGACTGGCCAAGGACCGTCCGGTTCATCCGGGCGCCTGTTGTTTCACCGTTCACGGCGCAAAGCGCAGCAAGGATCTGCTCGTCTCCCAAGGCCACGATCCGGCAAAAGCGCGGAAGATTGGAGAAGCGATCGGGCTGCACTTGAACGGCTATGTCTCGCGCCGGCTTCACGGTGCAGAGGCGCATCTACTTTCAAGAGGTGCTATGTGTGACGTCTTCGGTATGGGCCGGGCGCGCATCGCCGGAACGACACGCCGTGAGGTCCAGAAACGTCATCCGAAAGGCGATCTTATGAATGGTCTGGAGATCTGGCCCGGACACCATCTTCAGGGAACACGAGGTGACTTTCTGATCCGGGTTGGCGGAAAGCACCACACCGCTAAAATTCCCAAAGACAAGTTGCTCGCAGCGCCCCGGACCTAATATCGTTTCGGTCATGCGGGGGCGCGATTTGGCCCCAGCGCATTCCGCCCATATCCTAGTTCGCACCGGTCACAACGTCCGTGTCGTCGCGCGCACCCCATTCGGACCAAGATCCGTCATAAAGGCTTACGTCCCGGGTTCCAAGAACTGTCAGCGCGAGCGTCAGGATCGCTGCGGTGACGCCGGACCCGCAGGTCGTCGTGACCGGCTTGGACAGGTCGATGCCGGCGTTTTTGAAAGCGTGCTCCAGACCGTCCCGTTGTTTGAACGTGCCGTCTTCGGAAATCAGGTCCGTGAATGGCAGGTTCAGTGCATTCGGCATATGTCCGCTGCGCAAGCCCTGACGTGGTTCTGGAGCGTTTCCGGCAAATCGGGCGGCAGACCGGGCATCGAGAATTTGCCCGTTTCCGGACGCACTCAAGGTTTTGACCGCAGACAGACCGGCAACCGCGCTGTGGTCGAGCCGAGCAGAGAAGTGACGTTCCGGCCGCCGGACAGGAGCTTCGTTGACTGGCCGGTTTTCGCCCTTCCATTTAGGCATGCCGCCGTCTAGAACATAGACGTTTTCAACGCCAAACGTTCGGAAGGTCCACCAGACACGGGCGGCGGAATAGAAGCCAAAGTCATCATAGACGATGATGGTCTGCCCATCTCCGATCCCGAGCTTGCGCATGGCTGAGGAAAAGACGTGCGGGGCCGGCAGCATATGCGGAAGGTCGCTGTTCTTGTCGCAGATTTCATTGACGTCAAAAAACACCGCATCCGGGATATGGCTGTCCGGATAAACCGGTTTGGCATCCGGTGTCGTTACCGGCGGCATCCAGGCATTGACGACGACCACATCCGGTGCATCCAGATGATCGGCCAGCCAGTCTGTCGAGACAAGCGGATGATAGGTCATGGGGTGTCCTTGTTTTCGTAAAGGCCGTGGCGCTTGTGCCAGTCTTCGATGGAAAGCTCTGGATATTCCGGGAAATGGTTCTGATCGGGCCCCTCGGCAACGTCAACCCAGTCCGGTTTGTTCTCCAGGAGGATGTGAACGGTCTCAGGTGGTTTCGGCAGCGGCGTATCGATGGCAGCAGCCAGCGGATGAACAAGGCCTGGCCAGCGCGGATCCCAAAGCCAGAGATGGCTGCCGCACCGTCCGCAGAACGAGCGTTCAGCGGGGCTCAAACCTGTCTCAAACTCCGCCTGATAGATCTTTCTCACCTTATGCGGATCGTGGATCTGAAGGCTCTCAGCTTCGCCCATCAGATTGATCGCATAACCACCGGCGCCGGTTGTCTTCCGGCAGACCGAGCAATAACACCGCATGTAAGGGTAGGGCGTCTTGCTCTCCAAATCGAAATGAACGGCGCCGCAATGGCAACTGCCGGATAGTTTCATGGCACTTCCTCCCAAACAGTCTCAATCGGCGAGGCGAACCCGGACCCGTCTGTTCTGTTTGCCTTTTTTCTCGCTTTTGCCGAGTTCCAGAGGGCCGATTTCAGATGTTTTGGAAACGTGGGTGCCCCCGCATGGCTGAAGATCGATATCCCCGCCGATCCGGACCAGCCGTACCCGGCCGGCACCGCGTGGCGGCTGAACGGACATCGTTTTCACAAGTCCGGGGTTGGCGTCCAGTTCCTCATCGGTGATCCACTCGAACGCGACATCATGATCGCCGCCTGCAAGTTCATTCAGTGTCTCGGCGACTTTTTCCTTGTCGAGCGCAGTGTCGCCCATATCGAAATCGAGCCGGCCTTCGCCGTCACCAATTTGACCACCGGTCACTGGAAATGGCAGCGCGACCGACAAAAGATGAAGCGCTGTATGCATTCGCATCAGCCGGTAACGGCGTGCCCAATCAATATGGGCGGTCAGTTTTGTGCCGGGCTCTGGCAGCGTCTGTTCCTCTGCCGGCACGTGGACGATCGTTGTCTTGTCGGCGTCATAAACGGTCGTTGCAATGTCGATGCGGTTGCCGTCTTCAAGCTCCAAATACCCGGTATCTCCCGGCTGCCCGCCGCCGGTTGCATAAAACACAGTTCGGTCCAGGACGATGCCGCCACGCTCGTTCACTGCCACGACATCCGCTTCACAGCTGCGCAAATAGGCATCATCACGGAAGAGGGGCGTGGTCATCTAAGCAACTCCTTGGAAGAAAACTGATTTTGCCCAAGAGTGCACAGCCGGAGAAACGGGTCAATCCGGTTTTGGGGTGAAAAGACGCGCGCAACCGTTCAGGCGTTTGCCTTGGCGACCAGCAGCTTAAGTGCGAAGGTTCCCATGATCCCGGCGAACAGCCAGTCGAACGCGCGCATGAACGCTGGGGACGATTTGAGGAAGCGCGAAAACGCGCCCGCTCCCAAAACCATCAGCACACAAATCGGCATCCCGAGCAGAACGAAATAACCACCGAAAAACAATAGCTTTGCAGTTGCATGCGGGTCGCTTGCGGACACGAATTGCGGCAGGAAGGTCACGAAGAACAGGACGATTTTCGGATTGAGAATGTTCACTCCAAGCCCCTGCAACCAGACCCGGCGGAAAGGCTGGGGTTTGCTCTCCGCGGCCTCAAGGGTGATGGATGTGCCTTTTCTGAGAGCCTGAATTGCAAGCCAAATCAAATAAGCCGCGCCGACAAATTTCAACACTGTAAAAGCAGTTGCAGAGGCTGCAAGAAGCGCAGAGATACCGATAGCGGCGAGGATCGTGTGGATGATCAACCCGGTCGTTGCCCCAAGGACTGCCGCGATTCCGGCTTTGCGCCCCTGGGTGAGCGTTTTGCTCATAAATAAGGTCATGTCCGGTCCTGGTGTGATTGTCAGCACAAGAGCTGCGGCCGTAAAGGCGACCAGAACCGAGAAAGAGGGCAGAAAGTCGGGCATTGAACACCAAAGCTTAGGCGTAAGATGACCGCACAACACCTTATCGCTCTGTCGGTGTCAAAGCATATTTGGTGAGAGCGGTCTACGCGTCCTAGACGTCCACGCGAATTGTCGCTCTCAAAATATTGCAAGGGTCGCCGTAAAGCTTTTCCAGAAACGCGATTGGTGAGGGACGGGCGACGGACAATTTGGCCTCCATGATCCCGCTGTCGATCGCAAGGTTCGCATCATGCAGTTTCGCAAGGTTTCTCATGCGTGTGTTTTCAAGAAGGCACAGCATATGGATGGTCTTGATCTGTCTGGTTTGGGCGGCGCCGATCACACGTTTGAACAGGGCTTTACCGATTCCCTTTTCTTGCCAATCCCGTTCAACGACAAGCGCAAGCTCGGCTGCGCGCGGCCAACTGTTTTGCAGTTCGCGCAGTTCCACCATTCCGCGTAACTCATGGTCAGGAAAAGCGCCATACCCTATTGCGCCAGCTGAGAGAATGGTTTCGGCATATTGATCGACAAAACCGTCACTGACCTTGCCGGCAAACCTCAGCCGCCGGGTGTCGCTGTCAAGTCTTTGAAAATGTTCGGTGAGCCTGTCGAGGTCAGACTGCCACAGGCGTCTGATGCCGGGATGAGAAACAGCTAAGTTGTCGTTCATGTAAGGACCCTCTGTGTCTGCCGGTGTTCCGGCAATGAAAGTGTCCTCCCTGGAATCAAAGGTTAGTGCTGCAATGCGGCATAAACAGGGTCAAATGGTTTTGGTGCTGTGCGTTGGCCTTTAAAGGATCGGAGACAGCAGCCGGGCGCCTTGGGCGAAAACTTGGAAAATGTAACTGCGCGACTGGAAGGCATCCGGCCAGGTGAGGCGGGACTGCGCGAAATCTTCTACCAGCATCTTCTCCACCTTCGAAATCAGCCGTTCATGGGTAAACCAGAGCGTGAGTTCAAAGTTGATCTGGAAGGACCTGTTGTCGAAATTCACCGTGCCGATGGACACAAGATCATCGTCAAGCAAGGTCACCTTCTGATGGAGGAAGCCGTCCGTGTACCGGTAGATCTTAACGCCCCGCTGGACGAGCGAATCCTCATAAGCATGACTGGCGAGCCAAACTGTCCAATGGTCGCGTTTTTCCGGTAGGAGAATGCGGACATCGACCCCGCGCATAGCGGCTGCGGCAAGTGCCGTTTGCACATCCAAAGACGGCACCAGATAAGGTGTTGTGATCCAAAGGCGGTGTTTTGCTTGCGCTGCGGCTTCAACAAAAGCAATCGCGCATTCTTCCAGTTTGTCAGCAGGACCCGTTGGCATCACCAACACGGACTCATCGCCCGGCATGGGAATTTCGCTCACCTGCGGCAGATCGATGTGATTGCCGCTCGCCCAGAGCCAGTCTTCCACAAATGACAAGGCGCAGGCGACTGCTGCCGGCCCTTCGATTCTCACATGGGTGTCACGCCAACGGCCAAACCGTTTGCTCCGCCCGACATACTGGTCCGCAACGTTGTGTCCGCCGACAAATGCTTCGCGGTAATCGATGACAACCAGTTTTCTGTGATTGCGATAATTGAGCCGCATTGGCCCCAGAACCCGCAGATATTTGTGGTTTTCATTAAAGCCGCAAACCTTTATGCCCGCGTCCGTCAGGCGTTTGATATATTTGTTGGAAAGCGAATGACTGCCGACATCATCATAGAGAAAGTAAATTTCCACCCCGTCCTTGGCCCGTGTGATCAGCGCGTCGGCCATCTCCCGGCCAAGGGCATCATCGTGTATTGCAAAGAACTGAAAGAAGATGACGCTTTCCGCCCGGGCGATCCCCTCCTTGATCGCGGTGAAGGTTGCGTCGCCGTCGATCAGAAGTTCGCATGTGTTGCCTGCAAGAAACGGTACACCGGCAACTCGGGAAAGCACGGGCCAATCCCGCGTTTCGTCGTGGTCTGTGAGACCAAGTTCATCGGCCCGGCGCGCTCGTTCGCTGCGGCCGAGTGTAATTTGTATTTTCGCGTAGTCTGAAAAGGACCGCCACCCGAACACAAAGTAGAGCGGGACCGTGACATAGGGAATGAAAAACAGGGACAGGAGCCAGGCAACCGAACCTTGTGAGGTGCGCGAGTACATAATCTCGCGAACCGCACAAATAACTGCTGTGATGTAAACAACCGCAAGCGCACCTGCGACCAGCCCCAGGTTGTTTGCCACCATATCAACGACGGTTATATCCGTGGCTGCATCCTGGATCACGCGCCTTGTATCGGCGATGCCGGTTTGAAGTGCAGGATCATGGGTCGACATGACTGGACTGGCTCGGTCCCCTCCTCATTCTAAGTTATGCGAAGGGCGGTTTCAGGTCGACTGCGCGCTCAAGCCAACTAGGCACCGGCAGGTTCTTGGCCCGCAGAAACTCTGGATTATAGAGTTTTGATTGGCTGCGGGTGCCATGATCACAGAGGATCGTCACGATCGTATGGCCCGGGCCCATTTCCTTTGCCAAGCGCCGTGCGCCAGCCAGGTTGATCGCAGACGAGCCGCCGAGCAGGAGCCCTTCTTTTTCGGCAAGATCAAAGACAAGCGGCAGCGCTTCCTCATCTGGGATTGAATATGGATGATCGACCTTGATATCGCCGACAATTACCGTTGAGCGTCCAAGTCCAATGCCTTCTGCAATCGAACCGCCGTCGGTTGCCTTCGCTTCACCGTCCTTGAAGAGGTGATACATGCCAGCACCCAACGGGTCTGCGCATCCAATGGTAATGCCCGGCTTTTGCTCGCGCAGATACGTTGAGACGCCTGCAAGTGTTCCGCCGGAGCCGACAGCACAAATAAACCCGTCAATTTCACCGGCGGTCTGAGCAAGGATTTCCGGACCCGTTGTCATGTAGTGGGCCTTGCGATTGTCCAGATTGTTCCACTGGTCTGCAAACAAAACACCGTTCGGCTCTGTCTTGGCCATCTCTTCGGCAAGGCGGCGTGCCACGTGCTGGTAGTT
This sequence comes from uncultured Labrenzia sp., assembly GCA_937911395.1. Classification (GTDB taxonomy): domain Bacteria; phylum Pseudomonadota; class Alphaproteobacteria; order Rhizobiales; family Stappiaceae; genus Roseibium. The sequence continues at coordinate 6,874 of CALDSI010000186.1, read as the reverse complement.
GTTCGGATCTTTGAAGGGTTTGGCTGGAACCTCGAGAAGTTCTGCGCCGCACATGCGCAGCATATCCTTCTTTTCCTGTGTCTGGGTTTCGGGAATGACGATGACGGTCCGATATCCACGGGCGCTTGCAACCAGGGCAAGGCCGATGCCGGTGTTCCCCGCTGTCCCTTCAACGATGACACCGCCGGGCTTCAAATCGCCGCGCGCTTCAGCCTCCAGGATCATTTGACGGGCCGGGCGGTCCTTGACGGATTGTCCCGGGGTCATGAACTCGGCCTTGCCGAAAATCTCACAACCGGTTTCTTCGGACAGGCCCTTGAGGCGGATAAGCGGCGTATTGCCGATGGCATCGACGTCAGATGCGGACACAGTCATTCTATTGATCCCGACAGAGTGGACAGCGGAGCGCTGTTCCTTAGATTTCGTAGTGCGTTCAGCGCCGACGCTAACGGCACCGATAGGTCTTATCAAGCAAGCAATGTAAGTGTTTAACTGCGGATTGCTACACACAAAAATCGATATTTTTGGCGCTGTAAGCGTTTTCATTAAAAGTACTGCCTGAGTTGTTCTTCAGATCCCCTAGATCCGAAGGAAAAATCAGCTTATCTAGTTATGCAAGTGATCCAGATACTGAATCGAGCCGTACGTGAAATGTAATCTGGAAGCAAAAGGTAAGCATGAGATACGACATGGAAAAGCACGTGACCGGAATGGATGAGTTGTTGGCTGGATACGCAGCCGGAACACTTACGTATCCGGCTCAAGCTCTGATTGGTGCTCACTTGGAATTGAGTGGCCAGAACCGAGGCTATGTCCATTCTCTTGAGACGCTCGCCAGCACGGGTCTTGCTGACAGTGACCCTGTTGAATTTTCTGATCGCGATTCTGCTTTGGCCGCGATTTTTGACAGTGAAGAGCCGATTCGGGATGTAGCGTCAGTGCGTCAGTGTGCGGCTGATAGTGGTGTTCCGGAGTCTCTCCGCTCGATCATTGGCTCGTCGATGGACAGTGTTGCCTGGAAAACACTTCTTCCGGGGGTGAAAGAATGTAAACTCGGCGAGATTGACGGCTGCGATGCCAGCCTCATATGGGTTCGGGCAGGGCGCGCAATGCCGTCACACACTCACCACGGCACTGAACTCACCCTTGTTCTCCAGGGCGGCTTCACGGATACCGATGGTCACTATGTGGCAGGTGATGTCGCCTTCGCTGACGACGACGTTGATCATCGCCCGATTGCAGATGACGGCGACGATTGCATTTGCTTCGCAGTAACCGCTGGGCGCCTGGAACTGACTGGGCCGGTTGGCCGCTGGTTCGCACCTTTCATGCGCGGATAAGCAAACCATTTCTCCTGTCTTTGCGTATAGATAGCAGAGACCTAAGGAGACATCATTGTCCATAGTGAGTTACGTAGCAGCCCCGTCCGACGGGGCTGTTTGGATTACGGGTGCAAGTTCCGGTATCGGCCGGGAACTGGCGTTGGAGATGGCGCGAACCGGCTGGACAGTGGCCATCACAGCGCGCTCAGAAGATGCCTTGGCGGAGCTTAAAGACGCCGCATCCGATTTTTCTGGTTCCATTCAGGTTTATGCTGGCGATGTGAGCGATACTGCACTGATGGCGGCGCACTGCGAGTCCATCACGACCGAACATGGCCTTGCATTGGTCGTCGCAAACGCAGGCATCTATTTGCCGCAAGATGGCCTGGATGGAGCTGCAGAAGCCTACCGGAAAACTTTCGATGTGAACCTGATGGGCACTGTAAATGTCGTTCTGCCGGCCATCAATGTGATGAAAGCTGCAGGGCGGGGGCAGATCGCTATCGTGTCATCAGTTGCAGGTTATCGCGGGCTGCCTACTTCTGCGGCCTATGGCGCCAGCAAAGCCGCGCTGTTCAATTTCGCGGAAAGCCTGCGGTTTGATCTCGAGCGTGCCGGAATTCGTCTGCAAGTCATCAGCCCGGGATTTGTCGACACACCTGCCACCAAATCGAATCCGTTCCCGATGCCACACCTGATTTCACCGCAAGAGGCTGTCAGGGGGATCATGGACGGACTTCAGGACCGGAAGCGCTTTGAGATCTCGTTTCCAAAGGCGTTTGTTCGTCAGTTGAAGGCGATCGAGTTTTTGCCGTTCAACCTCTATTACAAGCTGGTTCGCAAAACGACTGGCTGGGATCAGAAGGGTGAGGCGTAAGCCTCCAGAAATTGTTCGGTAAGCCCCTTGGCCATCATGGGCATCTTCAATGGCTACCTTTGATATTGATGACCTGTATTCCATGTGCATTTGCAACCGTTGAAATAATCCTACAAATGCAAACGAGCGGTGCAGCTTAATGCTACACCGCTCATTTGCTTTTTAAGTAAGCTCAACTGACCGCGTCAGATCGCCTTTTCATAAACCAGCTGCCTAACGTCGATGTTGCCAGCACGGAAACCGGCTTCGCAGTAGTGCAGATAGAACTCCCACAGCCGTTTGAACCGTTCGTCAAAACCCATCGGACGGATTTGAGGCCAGGCGGTACGGAAACGTTGCCGCCATTCTAGAAGCGTGCGCGCGTAATCCTGCCCGAAGATTTTCTGATCTTTCAGATCAAGGCCAAGTGACTTGCCGATTTCTGCCAGTTTTCCGGGAGGCGGAAGCATGCCGCCCGGGAAAATGTAGCGTTGAATAAAGTCAGTGCCCGACCGGTAGTCCTCGAACATCTGATCCTGGATCGTGATGATCTGCAGTCCCGCCTTGCCGCCCGGCTTCAGACAGTCCGAGACTTTCTCAAAGTAGGTCGGCCAGTATTTCTCGCCGACAGCCTCGAACATTTCGATCGAGGCAATCCGATCATAAACGCCTTTTTCGTCGCGATAATCCTGAAAGACGATTTCGACCTTTTCATTGAGACCGGCCTTGAAGATCCGTTCTCTGGCGTAATCATATTGCTCGCGAGAGATCGTCAGGCCTCGGACGTTCGCCCCGACCGTTTTGGCAACGTGCTCTGCAAAGCCGCCCCAACCGCAGCCGATTTCCAAAACGGAGTGTCCAGGTTCGATCCCGGTCTGGCGAACAAGCGAAGCGTATTTTTCAAACTGCGCTTGTTCCAGGCTATTGGTTTCATTGCTGAAGATGGCAGACGAGTAGGTCATCGAAGGATCGAGCCACTCTTGATAAAACGCATTTCCCAGATCGTAGTGCGCCGAGATATTGCGTTTGGAACCGCGCTTGGTGTTTGCGTTCAGCCAATGACGGAGCGACAGCAGCAAACGGGTGAGTGGGCGGCCACGCAAGGCCTCCAAGGTAGACGCTTGATTGAGCGCAAAGATCTCCAGGAAAGTCGTGACATCCGGAGATGACCAATACCCGGCCATGAAGGCTTCACCGACACCTACATCGCCGCCTTTGACGGCCATAGTGAAAAATTTCCAGTTATGGATTTTCAAAACGCCGTCTGGCCCAGGTTCCGTCCCATTGATCCGGAACATGCGCCCGTCCGGAAATGTGACGTTGAGTGTTCCATAGCGGATATTGACTGCCAGGTTTGCCGCCATGCGCGCAAGCCGCGGCGTCCCTTTGAGTTGCGTGCGGAGATTGTCCTCGGACAACACAATAGGCCCATTCATGCCGAACCCCTTGAAATGTTGTTTGTTGTTTCTTGCCAAAGTTCCGAAGCTGTGCTCCGGCCCGCGCTGTCGTCCCTACCATCATTCGCAGGCCGCGGATGAAATGGTACACGCTTGCGCCAAATTTTAAAGGCTTGCCAATGAATGGCGGCCATCACCTTGAAGGTCAAAAGTGGAACCCGTGCAAAAGCGCGCATCAAAGACCAAGAGGTCAAGGGTTCCTGCGTGCCGGAAAAGGTCGCTGACAGCAATGGACCTGTGTCGTCCGTCTCAAGGATCCGGACCCGCACCGCTTTGCCCGGCGGCAGCATTCGAAAGTGATAATGCTGCTGCATGCTGATAAACGGCGACACATAAAATTCTTTGCGCTGATCCTGGCGAACACCGGCATCGCTGATCTGCCCGTCGCGCACCGGCCCGACATACGTGTGAAGACCGCCGAACGTGTTGCGGACCTCATAGACAAGTGCGGTCGGGTGGCCGTTCTCATCATAAGCATAATAGACGCTGAGTGGATTGAAACCGTAGCCTAAAAGCCGGGGGTAGGCGAGGAGCACAATGCGGTGGGCCCGCGCCAAACCTTCTTTTTCCAACAAGCTGTCGATGTGTTTTCTGAGCGAGCTTCCGTCTCGCGGCCCATGATCTTTTTCATGGAAGGAGAGCAGGTTGAACCCGTTGATAGACAACATCCAACTCATTTTTGAGGCTTCTTTCAACCGATCGATATCGATCAGAAGATTGAAAACGTCATAAGAGAACCGGTGCTGTTTTGGTTTCATGCGCTGGTGCATGACAGCGCCATGGTAAAGCGCTGCCGCAGCTTCCGGCGCGGGACCATTGTCCGACATCCTGTTTGTGGCAGGTGCGGGTGTCATTCAGCGGCTTCCAGCATCACCGGCTCTTGGCGCTCGCGTTCCCATGGCAGAACAGCCCCCAATGCCTTTGCTACGTTGAGACCGGATGCCAATCCGTCCTCGTGGAAGCCATGACCGTTCCATGCGCCGCAAAACCAGGAGTAGTATACACCCTGGATCTTGCTGAGTTGCTGCTTGGCTGCTAGGGCTTTGGCATCAAACTGCGGGTGGTCGTAGATGTATTTGGCAAAGGTCTTGTCTTCGCTCGGTGCCTGGAACGGATTGAGCGTGACAAAGACCGGCTTGGAGCGGTCAAGGTTCTGCAGCCGGTTCATCCAATAGGACACCGTCACATCGCGTGTTTCACCCGCCTCGCGGTCCGACATGTAATTCCAGGATGCCCAAACCTTTTTCTTCTTGGGCATCAGGCTTACGTCCCGGTGCAAATAAACCTCGTTCGGACGATACCGGATTGCGCTCAATATCTCCCGCTCTTCCGAGCTTGGATCGCCGAGCATCGCAAGGCTTTGATCTGTATGGCTGGCCAGGATGACGTGATCGAATGTATCGGTATGCCCCGTCTCATCACGAACAACGACTTTGCCATCTGTTCTGAGGATTTCCGCAACCGGGCTGCCAAGACGCATCTTGTTCGCAAACGGCTCGGTGAGCTTCTTCACGTAGTTGCGGCTGCCACCCGACACCGTCCGCCACAGCTGACGGTCGAAAGACAGGAGCCGATGATTGTCGAAGAACGCCACGAAGCTCTCGGCTGGGTAGGCGCGCATCTCGTTAATTGGGGTCGACCAGATGGCGGCGCCCATGGCAAGCAGATAATCGTTGATGAAACCGCTGGAATAGCGCTCCGCCTCCAGATAGCCACCAAGCGTTTGGCCCGCGAGCCGACCTGAGTTCAAGTCCGCGACGGCTTGTTTGTTGAAGCGGAAGATGTCCCGAAGCATTTTTAAGAACCGCGGCGAGACGATGTTCTTGCGCTGCGCGAATACGGCGTTCAAACCGTCGCCGCACCACTCCAATTTGCCGCGATCTGCTGACAGCGAAAAACTCATGTCGCTGATCTCAGTTGCAACACCCAGGTGGTCGAGTAAGGCTGTGAAATTCGGATAGTTGAGCTCGTTATAGACAATGAAGCCTGTGTCGACGCTCATCGGGGTGCCGTCGTAATCGATATCGGCCGTTGCGCTGTGGCCACCTGGACGGTCTCTTTTCTCGTAAAGAACAACATCGTGGTGGCTGTTAAGTGCCCATGCAGCACTGTTTCCGGAAATACCCGAGCCGATGACGGCAATCCGCATGTTAAATCCTTTGGCTTGGCAGGGCCGCCTAAATCCCAGCGTTGGGAAGCCCAGTCGGTTGGTCAGTTGCTATTCAAGACGGTCTACGGGGGAGTTTAAAGTGCGGATCACGCAGGGCAATGAATTTCCTATGAAAATTCAATTCGAGACAAAGGTGTGTTGAAAATTAAGAGACAACCCGCCGCTGTTTGCGGCGCGGACTTTCAAAGGGTGTTGGTTCCGGGCACTCTTGCGTGGCCAAGGGGGCGCGGCCCGCTCTGACGAGCGGACCGCATCAACCTGTTCGCGGGGACTATGGCGATCAGGCTTGAAGCGTGTCGACCAGCCAGGTCCATGCGACCTTTACCTGACTTGTAGCGGCGTTGAAGAACGCAACAACCCGTTCCCAAACTGTCTGGCCAAAGTCGGCGATTTCGAGCATCGTGCCCTTACGAACGGGCTCGTCCGATGTTTCGATCAATTCAACTGCTGCAGCGTTGCCACCATCGTTGATGACCCGCCGGGTTACAACAAGTGCGCCTTCGGTCACGAGACGAGATTCATCCTTTTCCGCGACCATGGTCTGCGGATCCAGCGCATTCACCACGACGGCGCGTCCGTCTGGCAGCAGATGGGTTTCATTGGTGTTGACTTCGGAATCGTAAATCACCTCACCATAGGAATCGATCAGTTCGACCCAAACAACATCGCGGCCGTTCAAGTGCACTTCTCCAACCCATATGGTCAGTTCGCTCTCAAGCGGATCCTTTTGGTCCAGGCTCGCAGAGGCGACTGTTACCTCTAGGCTGTCATCTGGCAGCGTAATTGTTTCTTGCGGCAAAGGACTGGCTGCCGCGCTTCCCGCAAACGCGAGGATGAGGCCAAGCGCAAACGCTCCTGCTTTGGTATTCCGTTGCATGATCGCCTCCCAAGGCTAATACAACTCAATTTACCGCGCTTTGGGGCTTTGTGATCCTGGTCCGTTTTGGACTTCTTGACCAAATTCCTTTTGTTTTTCGTCTTTTAGCGTGAACGCGCCCCTATATGCGCAGCCACTATTTCGCCATTATCGCACCACAATCTGGTGAATGGGTGTAATAAACATCACAAA
>CALDSI010000185.1 GCA_937911395.1 uncultured Labrenzia sp. | reverse complement strand
TTGGCAAGGAATGCGCGGCGTCCCGGGCCTCTGTGGCAAGACGTTGCCGGGCCTCGGGATCTGACATCAGGTTGGACAGGGCAGCGGTCAACGCCTGCACATCTTCCACACCGCAGTAAATTGCGCCACCGACCAACAGGGTGTCTTCGACCGCTCCGGCGCCGCTGCCGATCACCGGCAAACCATGCGCCAGCGCTTCCGTATAGGCCATGCCATACCCCTCATAGCGGCTTGCCAGAACGAAGACATCGGCAACCCGGTAGTGTTGGCTGAGTTGTTCCTGCGGCACTGCCCCTTGAAACGTGATGCGGCCGGTCAGCTCGAGACTTTTGATCTGTTCCTTCAAGGCCGCGACACAGCCCGGATCCGCCTCCAGGCCGCCAACGACATCGAGATGCCAATCCATCTCTTTCAAATGGCTGAGCGCCTTAAAGAGAAGATCGTAGCCCTTCCTCTGTGTCACGGTTCCGATGGAAAGGAGCCGCAACGGGCCTTGTGACGCCTTTCTGCCCGCTACGGGACGTTCCGTTCCCGGAAGTGCGATGCTGATCGCGTCCTTCGGGGTTTCGAACAGTTCCTTAATCTGAGCCGCCGTCGCCGGACTTGTCACAATCACTTGACGGGCATGGCTGAGAGCCGCGCTTTCACTTGCACGCAGCCGCGCGGCAACGTCACTGGACATGCCATTTTCCCGGCAGAGCGGGTGGTGAACAAGGGCGATCAATCTCAGCCTCTTGCCGTGTTTTTCAGCAGCCTGATCCATGACGCCATAGGCCAATCCGTCGACAATAACCAAACTGCCGTCCGGGAGAGCAGAAAGAGATGCGTCAACGGCCTGTAGGGTACTTCCTGATGGGAAAGGAAACCCCGGTCCAAGCGGCAGCGGCCTTACATCCCAGCCGTTGGCAGCAAGACCGGCAATCACGCGCCGGTCATAGCCATACCCGCCCGTGAGGGTTTGAAGATTACCCGGATAGGCAAACACAAGCCGTTTGTCCGGCATGTCAGATCTTTGCCTCGTACCACGCACGGGCAACATGGGATTCAGAGATCGTCACACGGATGGCCGAGAGCTCGCCGCCCTTGCGGCCAAGCCGGTCCTGCCGCGCAGCGTCGGCCAGATGGTCATGAATGTGCTTTGTCAGGAATTCCGTGGTCGTGTTGATCCCGGCAAACTCGGGCACCTCGTCAAGGTTCTTGTAGTTGAGCGGCACCAGCACCTCCTTCAGCGCTTCATGCGCGCGGCCAATATCGATCACGACACCGTTTACATCGAGCTCCTCTGACAAAAAGGCCGCATCTATGACAAATGTCGCTCCGTGCAGCGCCTGTGCCGGACCAAATAGTTCCCCTTTGAAGGAGTGGGCAATCATCACGTGATCGCGAACTTCTACAGCAAACATATTATATTCCTAAGTTCTTGAGTTTTCTGCCAAGCTGGCGTCATGCATCGTCGGCTGGGTCATAAACGATGACCGCAGCCAAGACATCTGATGCCTTGTTCAAAATTTCGGGAACACGCACTGCCGCGTCTTCAAATGGGATTTTGTGACTGATCAGAAGATCCAGACGTGGATCATCCAGTAGGGAAAGCGCCAATTCCATTCGCCTGCGGTAAGTCCAGCGCGCTTGCCGTTCGGCCGGAATTGTGCCCACTTGACTTGAGATTAATTTGATCCGGCGGCTATGAAAATCAGCTCCAAGTGGCACCCCGACGGTCTGGTTGCCGTACCAGCTCATTTCAATGACCGAGGCGCCGTCACCGGCGTTGGAAAGCGCCGTTGTCAGCCCGGCTGCGCTCGCACTTGTGTGGAATACAAGGTCTTGGTCTCGCGGCGCATCCCCTGGAAGGCTGAAACGAAATCCAAGGGCGGATGCGCTCTCAGCGCGGGCCGGATTGATATCCACCAAAGTCACAGTTGAT
>CALDSI010000184.1 GCA_937911395.1 uncultured Labrenzia sp. | reverse complement strand
CCGATTTCCCGGGCGATCGCATGCGCATCGTCTTGCGGCGTGACCGCGCCATCTGAGCCGGGGACCACTGGAATACCGAGATCCCTAGCCGTTTGCTTGGCCTGGATCTTGTCGCCCATGATCTTGATGTGATCAGAGGTCGGGCCGATGAAAACGATGTTATGCGCTTCCAGGATTTCAGCGAACCGGGCGTTTTCAGACAGGAAACCGTAACCCGGGTGCACCGCGTCCGCGCCTGTGATTTCGCAAGCGGCCAAAAGCTGCGGAATGTTGAGATAACTGTCCCGCGCAGCTGGCGGTCCAATGCACACGCTTTCATCCGCGAGGCGGACATGCATGGCATCGGCATCTGCCGTGGAGTGGACCGCGACTGTGGAAATGCCGAGCTCTTTACAAGCGCGCAGGATGCGCAGGGCGATTTCACCGCGGTTAGCAATGAGGATTTTGGAGAACATGGCCGGACCGGCTCCCTATTCGACGATAATAAGCGGTTCGCCGAATTCCACCGGCTGGGCGTCTTCCACAAGGATCTGCTTGACGGTGCCCGCCTTGGTGGACGGAATGTGGTTCATGGTTTTCATGGCTTCGATGATCAGGATCGTCTGACCTTCGGCCACCTTGTCGCCGACTTGAACGAACGGCGCTGCGCCCGGTTCTGCTGCCATATAGGCTGTGCCGACCATCGGGGAAGCCACAGTGCCCTGTGCCGGTGCGGCGGCAGCAGGAGCGGCTGCCGGAGCCGCCGCCGCGGCCGGTGCTGCAGCCGGGGCAGGGGCAGCAGGCGCTGCAACGCTGACCGGCGCGCTTATGGAAATCTGGCGCGCGACGCGGATCCGCGTGTCGCCTTTTTCCAGTTCGATTTCGGACAGATTGGTTTCATCAAGCAGCACCGCAAGATCGCGGATCAGGGCCGTATCGAAACTCTTGTTATCTTTGTTCATGTCTTCTGGCTCTCGTACTCGGGCCGCAATTAGCGCAACGCTGACGGAAATCTCCCGGTGGAACCGGTCAATAAAGCTTTTACCGCACCAATCTGTGTTTTTGACTGGACCGGTTTACTATTACCTGATCAACAACACGCTCTTTGCTCCGCCGGATTGTATAGCGGATCTAGATACTTTGTCTGATTTCCTTACGAAACCGACACAGCTCCTTATAGGCATTCAAATGGGGCAGGAAAACCCCTGAAAACGGATCTCTCATAAAGAAATCCGCTTTCGGAAGCTGTTCATTAACAGGTTGTTTCGCCGCAATTCTTCAGGTCAGAGAGCTTGGTGTTCAGCTGATCGTAGCCGACAGCTCCCATCACCACTTCATCGCCGATGACATAAGACGGTGTTCCCGTCAGGCCAAGACGGTTTGCCTGCGAGTAGACCTCTTCGATTGTCTGGCCGGCCTCGTCGGTTGCCATTGCAGCTTGGAGATCTTCTGTAGAAATCCCGGCGCCGGTTGCAGCTTCCATCGCACTGGCAAGATTGGCCTGGCCGCGACGGGTCATGAGCGTCACATGAACTGCATGATACTATTCCGGTGCGACGGAGATGACTGCGATCGCGACCTGGGCTGCTTCGACAGACGGCTGGCCGAGCCCCGGGAACTCTTTCAGTACCACCCGCAGATCGGGGTTCTCGTCCATCAAGCGGACCATGTCGCCGTAGGCGCGTTTGCAGTAGCCGCAATTGTAATCAAAAAACTCGACCAGTGTGACAGAGCCCTGTGGGTTCCCCAGCACGACCTGGCGGGTCGAGTTATAAAGAATATCCGCGCTGCTGGTGAGCACTTCACGGCGCGCAGCTTCTTCAGCTTCCTGTTCCCGGCGTTCCAGCTCTGTCAGAGCCTCGGTGATGATTTCCGGGTTTTTCAGAATATACTCACGGACAATTTTTTCAATTTCGCCCCGGTCGATCTCTTGCGCGGTTGCAGGCGTGCTGAAGACCGAGAGGGTCAATCCGAGAGCAGCTGCAAATCGGGCCATCGGCAAACGCAGCAAATTTGAAAAAGGGGTCATGTCATGCTCCTGAGGCTGATGGCAAAGGCGCATCAGCCGTGAGGTCAATGTAATCAGCGCCGTTGTCCTGGTACGCTGGGTGGTTTGTAGGCGACAATATCATCTGCTTGCAGCCATGCAGCTGACCCGCGGTTCAAACTTTTTTGAGCGCGGGCGGCGTACCGTTTGGCAGCCTCGAATTCCCCGCGCACCATCAGGCCCTTGGCTGTCGCAAGATCGGCTTCTGCCCGCTCCCCTTGGCGCCCGTGCGCGATCGCAAGCTGCGCATAGGCGGTGCCTGAGTTGGAATCACGCTGAATCGCACGCTTCAATACGCTTTCCGCTTCAGCAAGATTGGCCGTATTGTTGGATGCAACCAGGGCATAACCGAGCCAGACCATGAATTGTGGCTCGTTTGGTCGAATCGAAAGCGCTCTACGGAATGGCGCGATCGCGCTTTTCGGATCACCGCCTTCAAGGAGGGCCTGACCTTTCAGCTCATGAAAATAAGGGTTCGTCGGATGTTGCCGGATCAGCTTGTCGATCTCGCCGACTGCGCCCTTGCCGCGGCTCTGCATCGCAGCAATAGCCCGTGCGTATTGCGCTGGGAGGCTTTTGTCCTTGCGAGGATAGGCGCGCAAAGTTGCAGACGGATGGCTGGTGAAGGCAAACAGTTTTGCCTTAGCCATATCGTGCCGGTGCTGCAGAACGTAATCCTCGGGCTTGTCGAAGTGCTTTGACTCCTGAGCTTCACGCAAAAGCCCATTGAAGCGATCCTGGGCCATCGGGTGGCTGATCGCGTAGGGGTCTGCAAACTGTTTTGAGAACATTTGCTGCTCAGCCATGCGCTGGAAGTTGCGCAACAGTCCGCGGGCACTTTGACCGGTTTGGTCCAGATAGCGTAGCGCGGCGCGGTCCGCAGCTGCCTCTTCGCTGCGCCGGTACGCGAGGAACGACCGCTGGCCCAGCGATCCGGCGCCAACAATGGCGGCCGCACCGCCGCTGGTGGCCGAACCGGAACCGCTCGCAGCGCCGGCTGCTGCTGCACCAGCCCCTAAGATCATGGCGATGACCGACATGATTTGCGCGTTGGAAGCTGCGGCTCGCATGCGAACGAGGTGGCGGCCTGCAATGTGGCCGGTCTCATGCGCCAGTACGCCGATCACTTCCCCGGGTGTTTCAGATTCCATGATGACGCCGATGTTGATGAACATCCGGCGGGAATCAGGAACGAAGGCGTTGAAAGTCTTGTCATTGACGAGAATGATCGTGGGCTCGGAACTGGCGATACCGGCCACGCGGAATATCGGTTTTGCATAGTCCCGCAAGAGGCCTTCCACTTCCGCATCGCGAACCAGCGGCAGTTTTCTTTGGGCGTGCGCGGGAGAAAGCAGCACCGGTAAGACCAAAGCGGCTGCGCAGGTCAAGGTCACCGCTTTTCGCGCGGTTGCAGCAGGCGTTTTGATCAGGCAAGCGAGGCCGCGAACAGGTGCGGCAAGGACTTCTGTGAGGCCTTTTTGGCGTACGGATGACAAGTGCATTCCAGAGCGTTGAAACATGTTTGTGGCGAAGGTATGGGTCGGAACCCTTGGGGTCAAGAAATGCCGGATGCAATAGAGAAAAATTCAGCGTCAATTGTTTCTGCGGCAGCGATGCCTTTGTCAGGGACTTGCGCAAAGGTTCATCCGCGTTTAGGGGCAGGGGTTAATTGCCCCGGAAGGCGCTTGGAGTTCAAAAGGATCAGACATGGCATCGGACCGTTTTCAACCGTCAAAACGCAGTGATGTCGCACCGTTCATTGCCATGGATGTGTTGTCCGAAGCGGCCACCTTGGACGCCGCCGGACGGTCCATCATCCACATGGAGGTGGGGCAGCCATCTGCTCCGGCACCAAAAACAGCCCTTGCGGCTGCGGATGCAGCGCTGAAACACGGCAAGCTGGGATACACGGAAGCTCTCGGGATCAAGCCTTTGCGCGAGGCCTTATCCGCTCATTATCGGAAAGCGTATGGGGTGGACGTGCCCTCTGGCCGGATCATGGCAACGACTGGTTCGTCCGCCGGGTTCAATCTCGCCTTCCTGGCAGCGTTTGATCCCGGTGACCGGATCGTCCTGACCGCGCCGGGGTATCCAGCTTATCGGAACATCATCAAAGCCTTGGGCCTTGTCCCAGTTGAAATCGAAGTGGGAGCGGAGACCCGCTGGAGCCTGACGCCAGACCATTTGAATGATGCTCAAAAGGACGGGCCGGTGCGGGGAGTTCTTGTCGCAAGTCCAGCAAATCCGACCGGCACTATGATGACGGCGGAAGCCTTGTCCGATCTGATTGCATATTGTGATCAAGCCGGGATCTGGTTTATTTCAGATGAGATTTACCACGGTCTGGATTATGCCGGAGAGCAGAAAACAGCTCTCGAAACATCGCAAAACGCTATCATCATCAACAGCTTCTCGAAATACTATTGCATGACCGGCTGGCGGATTGGCTGGATGGTGCTGCCCGAGCAGCTGGTTCGTCCGACGGAGCGTATTGCGCAAAGCCTCTACATTTCACCGCCAGAGCTGTCTCAAATCGCAGCCGCTTCTGCGCTCGATGCTGTTCAGGAACTGGAGGCGGTCAAGGCAGGCTATGCGGCAAACCGCGAATTGCTGGTTAAGGGCTTGCCGCAGATCGGTTTTGACAAACTGTTGCCGGTGGACGGGGCATTCTACATTTACGCGGACATTAGCCGTTTCAGCAATGACAGCCTCGATTTCGCGAAACGGATGCTTCATGAGGCCAGGGTCGCAGCGACGCCGGGTGTTGATTTCGATCCGGTTCATGGCAAGGAGTTTATGCGTTTATCCTTCGCCGGGGCCCATGACGACATGAAAACTGCACTTCAGCGCTTAAAGGACTGGATCTGAGCAACGCCAGCGAAGCCAGGTTTTCAAACAAAAAAGGCGGCCACAGCGGCCGCCTTTGGTTTTTGTGATGATGCTGAGCGATCGTTAGAAGAACGACCGTCCGCGTTGCCACCAACCGCCTCGTTTCGGCTTGTCGGCTTTTTCTTCGCCAGATGTTTCACTCGTAACAACGGGTTCAGTTGGAGCTGAAGGCTTAACCGGCTCTTCCGCCTCTTCTGCGACCGTTTCAGCTTCGACCGGCTGCTCGGAAACTGGAGTATCGATGACGATGTCTTCCGCTGTATCAGCTTGAGCGACCTGTTCATCAGTGCTTTCCGCAGCTTCAGGCTCCGCTTCCTGCGACGGCTCTACAGCTTCGGACGGCTCCTCCGATGCACTTGCATCGACGCCATTAACCGGCTGCTCCGAGGTGCCGGTCTCGGCAGCCGTGACAGTCTCCGGTTCCGGTGCATCGGATGCAGCAGTTACTTCGGTCGGTTGAGCTTCCGAGTTGTCGTCAGAAACGGGTGCCTCAGAAGAGTCGCCGTTAGAGCCGTTGGCATCGTCCGCCCGGTTTTCCATCTCGTCGTCACGGCGCCCACGGCGGCCACCCCGGCGGCCACGGCGCCGTTTGCGGCGCGGCTCATCATCGTTGTCATCGTCCGAGCCGTGCGATTCGGCCTGTTCACCATCAGCGTTTTCGCTGTCGGCATTTGCCTCTGAGGTCTCGTCGCTTTGAGCGTCGGAACCACCACGGCGCCGCTTACGGCGGCGACGACGGCGGCGGTCGCCATTGTCATCGTCCTGCTGAGCTTGTTCTTCAACAACCGGCTGCTCGGTGTCTTCGTCTATAATATCGATCATGTCCGGCTGGACAGTCGCTGTCGGCATGGGCTGACGGTCACGGTCAATGAGGGCGCCACGCTCAAGCACATAGAGCTGCCCATTGACCATGTGGTCTGCCTGGACCTCAATCCCAACGAGGAAACGAACCTCAAGGTCGAACAGGTTTGAGCGTTTTTGATTGAGGATATAAAGAGCGACCTCTGCCGACGTCCGGATGATCAGATCGTGCGTTGCGCCCTTCAGAAGGTTGTCTTCAATGGACCGGAGCACATGAAGTGCCACAGACTCCACCGACCGGATCATGCCCGTGCCCTGACAATGCGGGCAAGGTGTGGTGGAGCTCTCCAGAACACCGGTGCGCAGCCGCTGGCGCGACATTTCCAGAAGACCGAAATGGGAAATCCGTCCGACCTGGATCCGCGCGCGGTCGTTTTTCAGGCAGTCCTTCAGTTTCCGCTCAACCGCCCGGTTGTTCTTCGATTCCTCCATATCGATGAAGTCGATCACAACAAGTCCGGCAAGGTCGCGCAGACGCAGCTGCCGCGTCACTTCCTCGGCAGCTTCGAGGTTGGTCTGAAGGGCCGTGTCCTCAATGTTGTGTTCGCGGGTCGACTTGCCCGAGTTCACGTCTATGGAGACCAAGGCTTCTGTCTGGTTGATCACAATGTATCCGCCGGACTTCAGGGTCACATGCGGCGAGAACATGGCGTCAAGCTGCGGTTCCACTCCATAGCGGATGAACAGCGGGGAGGGGTCACGATACGGCTGGACGTTCTTGGCATGGCTCGGCATGAGCATGCGCATGAAGTCTTTTGCCTCCCGGTAGCCTTCGTCGCCCGCGACCGATACCTCGTCTATATCCTTGTTATAGAGGTCTCTAATCGATCGTTTGATCAGGCTGCCTTCCTCATAAACGAGGCTCGGCGCGCTCGATTTCAAGGTCAGCTCGCGCACATTCTCCCAGAGGCGCATGAGATATTCAAAGTCGCGCTTGATCTCTGCCTTGGTCCGGCTGGCACCTGCGGTTCGCAGGATAACGCCCATGCCTTCCGGCACATCGAGCTCCGATGCGATTTTCTTGAGCCGCTTGCGGTCTGTCGGCTGTGTGATCTTGCGTGAGATACCACCGCCACGGGCCGTGTTCGGCATCAAAACAGAATACCGGCCAGCCAGGGACAGGTAGGTTGTCAGTGCCGCGCCCTTGTTGCCGCGCTCTTCCTTGACGACCTGCACCAGAATGATCTGGCGGCGCTTGATGACTTCTTGGATCTTGTATTGCTTGCGCATCGGAGCGCGGCGCTCCGGCACTTCTTCCAGAGCGTCTTCTGCGCCTACCGATTCCACTTCGTCGTCGCCATTGTCACCTGCGTCGTCGCTTGGTGCGGCTTCAACATCAGACTTGCGGCGGCGACGCCGGCGCGCACGGGCCGGTTTGGCCTCATCGTCGTTTTCATCAGACGCGGTCTCGGCGCCCGCGTCAGCAGACTGAGCATCGACGGTGCTCTCATCAGCTGCTTCGCCATCGGAGACGGCATTTGCATCGGCTCCGGCGTTGCTGGCGGCCGCTACCGATTCCGCAGATTCTGAACCGCTGTCGGCGTTTGCTTCTGGATCAGACCCGTCTTCGTCTGCGGTCTCGACCTTTTCGCTGGCAACAGTATCGGTATCCGATTCGTTGCGCGCTGCACGTGACCGGCGCCGGCGTTTCGGTTTTTCTTCCTGTTCGGTTTCGTCAGGCTGGCGCGCGGCAGCTTCGGCCGCAAGCAAGGCCTCCCGGTCAGCAACCGGGATTTGATAGTAGTCCGGGTGAATTTCGCTGAATGCCAGAAAACCGTGCCGGTTTCCGCCGTATTCTACAAAAGCTGCCTGAAGGGAGGGTTCGACCCGTGTGACCTTCGCCAGATAAATGTTACCACGCAGCTGTTTGCGATTCGCTGCTTCAAAATCGAATTCTTCAACCCGATTGCCGCGGACGACGACGACCCGGGTCTCTTCCGGGTGGCCCGCGTCGATCAGCATCTTGTTTGCCATTATTGAATTTCTCCACGGCGGCGCTCATGTGCGCGCATCTGAAGCGCGCATCGCCCGAAAGGAGGATGGCCGCCGTACTTGTTTTGCTGTTGTGAGCAAGGGCGTCTGCGCCCGGCGCGTTTGGCTGACCAAAACAAGCGGCCGCACCTAAGGCGGGGGCTTGTTCGATGTTGATCAGCATTTGCATCACGCGGGTCCTTCGGGGCAACGCAAGCCCTTGAGTTAAGTCTATCAATCTGTGTTCCGGCTCAGCTGGCCACGTGGCCGTGGATCTGGTCCCGGTCGGGTCAGGCTGGTCTGGTTATCCCCTTCGACCCCGAAAGACTGCACATTCAAACGTTTGCAGCGCTAAGGGCCGATGGATCGTCAGCAACCGCCGATATTATGCCCGTTTGAGGTTTCGGATCGCCCGTGATACGGCAGAACGGCCTCTGTTCTATCGTTCTATGGGCCCGCAAACCGATGGCGTTGTGGATATGTCCATCCTTTTGCCACATCGGACAGTATCAGTTTCAAACCTGAATCCGTAAGGTACTTTTACGATCCGCGAACAAGGTTTGCAAGCAAACTGAACAGCCTAAGGCATTTTCCCTATCGAATAGGGGGCGAATGGCATAAAACCTCGAAGGTTCAAGGCGATCTGATTTGATGAGAATGGCTGATAACACAAAAGTGCTACGATCACCGGCGTCAAGCGACTTGGCCGGTGTGCCGACGATTGCTCCGGCGATCCAATGGGTTATGGCGCTCGCAGTCCTTTCACTTGCGCTCCTGTTGTCAGCATATGGGTCACAGGTATGGGCATCTGAAAAGCCGGTCATTTCAGCTGCGCGCGTTGCCGGTGATGAAGACCGGACACGAATCGTTTTTGAACTCAACACGCAGGTCACCCCTGTGATTTCCGCGCTTGGAACACCCGACCGGCTCATTCTGGACCTGCCTGAGGTGACATTTGCGTTTGACAAGAGAGCGCAAAATGCAAAGCAGGGGCTCGTTCGTGACTGGCGGTTTGGCCTGTTTGCCGTTGGAAAGTCCCGCGTCGTTGTGGACTTGGCTGCACCGGTCCGGGTGGACAAGACACTTTTTCTGCCCTCGATCGACGATCAACCCTCGCGCCTGGTGATCGATCTTGTCCGGGCCAGCGAGGAAGAATTTGCGGAGTTTGTCTCCGAAACCCGGTCTAAGCGCACTGCCAGCCGGGAGGCTGCTGCACCGAAAACCGATC
>CALDSI010000183.1 GCA_937911395.1 uncultured Labrenzia sp. | reverse complement strand
GCTTGGAACAGCTTTTCAAACGTCAAACCGCCCGAGAACAGAGCGATCAGAAAGGCTGTGGCAGCGCCGATCCCCGCAGCCTCCGTTGGCGTGAAGAATCCGCCATAGATCCCGATCATGATGATCGCGAACAGGCCAAGAACGGCGAGAACCCCCCACACATCCTTGCGTTCAACGGGAATCTCGTCGTGACTGGACGGGGCGAGATTTGGCTTCAGGAGCACCGTTACATAGACAGCCGCCATGTAGAACACGACACCCAGGAGCCCTGGAATGATGCCGGCAACAAAAAGTTTGCCGATATCGGCCTCGGTCAAAAGGCCGTAGATGATCAGAATAACACTGGGCGGGATCAGTATGCCGAGAGTACCGCCGGCGGCGATGGAGCCTGTTGCCAGGCTGTCGGCGTATCCGGCCTTGCGCATTGATGGCATGGCCACCTTGGACATGGTGGCCGCTGTTGCGAGCGACGACCCGCAAACGGCCGAAAACCCGCCACAAGCCACAATTGTTGCCATTGCCAGGCCGCCACGCATCTTGTGAAGTGCCCGGTGTGCCGTCGTGAACAGGGACTGGCTGACACCTGAAATGGTGAGCAAATTGCCCATCAAGATGAACAGCGGAATGACCGACAATGTGAAGGACAGGCCGGTGTCGAAGGCGGCATTGCCCAGAAGATTGAAGGCTGCGTTCCAATTGCGCAGCATTGCGAAGCCGGCTGTGCCGACGATAATCATGGCAACGGCGATCGGCACACGCAGCAGGACAAGGCCGAACAGGGCACCAAAACCAATCAGAGCCTCAAGCACGAATTAGGCCTCTTTACGAAAACGGGAAATGAAGAAAACAGCGGCAGCGATGGCCGAAACGCTGAAGGACGCAGCTCCAAGCCACCCGATGAGAAAAAGTGGGATTTCAAGGGAATCCGTCACCTGTTCGCGGCGCTGCAGCTTTTCAGCGTGCTCGGTCAGCTCAAGCGCAATCAGTATGAAGATACCGATCGTGCAAATTCCGGCGATCAGCGTTCCAAAGCGCTTCACAAACCGGCTTTTGACGCCGTCCAGAAGCTCAACTTCGATATGTTCGCCGGCAAGTGTCGTCAGCGGCAGAGCCAGAAAGATGAGTGTGGCCAGAAGCAGCTCGGTCAATTCATATGCGCCGGTGACCGGGCTGTTGAAGAGATACCGGGCAACCACGTCAACACATGTCAGGCCGATCAACGCGAACAGCACCACAAGGCATGCGCCGCCAAGGACCGCATTGATGACAGGCCGGACCTTCGAGGTCCGGCCTGTCGTCGATTTATGAGAGCCGTCAGTCACGATCAGTTGCAGACGTTGGTTTGCGCGCGGAACTCGCTGAGCGCCGCTGCACCGTCAAAACCAGTGCCGGAGACTGACTCTACCCATGCGCCTTCATGTTTGCCGGCCAGTTCCTTGATCTTGGCGAGAACCGGGGCAGGGGCATCATAAACTTCGATGTCTTTGTCCGCGATGTAAGCTGCACCGCGGGTATCCGCGCCATCCCAGACACCACCTGCGAGTTCTGCAAGTGCTTCGCCTGAGACCTTTTCAATTGCAGCTTGATCTTCAGCAGAGATGCCGTCCCAGACGTCTTCGTTCATGACCAGGAACCAGGACGTGTTGTAAATGCCGCCGGGGATCTTCATGGAATACTTGATGTGGTCGGTAAGGTTGAACGCCTGAAGCGCTTCCATCGGGAAGGTAACACCGTCGATCACGCCGCGGGAGAGCTTCTCATAAACTTCGCCCGGTCCCATGAACTGCGTGGTAATGCCAAGGTCCTGAGACAAACCAGCGATATAGCCGCCCGGGGTCCGGACTTTGAGACCGGAGAAGTCGTCCGCGGATTCGATCTTGCGCTGGTTGTTGTGAAACATGCCCGGGCCATGGACCCAAAGGCCAAGCAGCTTGGTGCCGTCATGTTCTGCCTGGGCGTCGAGGGTGCCGCCATACACATTCCAGTAGGCTTTGGAGCCGTCTGTGGCCGTGTCTGCAATGAAGGAGAACTGGCCAATACGAGAGCGAAGGAAGCGGTCATCCTTGGTGAACGAGTGCAGGCCGTAGGTGATGTCAGCAACACCGTCAGCGGCGAGGTCGTAATGCGCCGGTGGCGGGCCGAGCGGCTTTGGCAGAACACGGACTGTCACCCGGCCTTCTGTCGCGTCGGCGACCTGCTGAGCCCAAGGCTCGATAACGCCTGTGACGACCGGGTGCTTCGGCGGCAGCCAGGATGACAGGACAAGTTCATCCGCGGACGCTGCGGCGGTGAAGCCGGTCAGTGTTCCGGCGGTCAGGCCGACCAGGATTGTAAGATGCTTCAAGTGTTTCACGGCGGTTCCTCCCATACGGTCTTTGCCGATCAATATGCTTTGCCGCTGTAACAACGGGTTCGTCGAAATTAGTTGCAATTGAAACTAAGTCAATCGTAAAATCTTGCAAATCGGTACGCCTCAGCAAAGCAAACCGGTTACTATCGAGCCAATTCGGGCAAGGAACAGCATGGCAGAACACGGAAACGAGACGGATTTCACACCGAACGGCTTCCAGCTGGAAACATTTTTCCCGTATTTGGTCAGGGTGTTTTATTCCGATGTCACCCGGGCTTTGTCAGACGTCTATCAGCGCGACTACGGCATGGCACCGGCCGAATGGCGGGTTATGGCTATTCTCGGTTCCAGTGCCGAGGGGCTGCAGGCGAGTGAGATTGTCCATCGGTCGAGTATGGACAAGGTCGTAGTCAGCCGGGCGGTCAAGCGCATGGAAGATAGAGGTTTCCTGACTCGTCAATCCAATGAGGCCGATGGCCGGAGTTATCTCCTGTCTCTATCGGAGAGTGGGCGATCCGCGTTCAAAGACCTTGCGCCAAAGTTGTTGGCGGTCGAGCAGAAGATGCTTGGCGGATTGGCGCTGCAAGAAATTGAGGCGATGCTGGATATCATGAGCAAAATCCGGGCAAACCTTGATGTGAAAACCGGTGAGACTGGCGCTTAATTTCATATTGAAATGACACCGGAGTTTGGTCTTCGGTAAAGAAAAAAGGCGGCCCGAGAGCCGCCTTTTGTGTTTCAAACAGAAGCTGTCTCTTAGTCGAGCCGGCCGCTTGCATGCGCGAGCATCGTGTAAACCTTGCCCGTATCCGAGGTCAGGTAGGTCTGACCGAGCATGTTGTCGCGGTCATTGCGGGAGACCTGAGACAGGAGCTGTTCGAAATCGGACACGTACCGTTCAACAGCGGTCCGGAACTCCGGATCACGTGCGTATTTCTGTCGGATCTCATCGAAGGTCTGCTGACCCTGCAGTGTATAGAGGCGGCGCGTGAAGACATGCCGCTCACCGCTGCGGTAGCGTTCCCAAAGGTCGATGAAGGTCTCGTGGTCGATCGCACGGGCGATATCGACAGACAGCGAGTTCAGGCTTTCCACCGTTTGCAGCGGTGAACGGCCCTGCTCGGTGTCGGAGCCTGCGTCGTCATCTCGCGATGCCCGGCGTAGCAGATCCGAGACCCAGCCTTTCCCGGTCGAACCGGACGTGTCCGGCTGCGCCGGTTGTTGGCGGCGGGTGTTGACCGGACCGCGGGCTTCTGGTTGCTGCGGCGCCGCCGGGCGCGGCTGAGCAGGCTGCTGTGCAAAGACCGGGGCTTGCGGGATCTGCGGGGCAGGGGCGGGCGCTGGGGCCGGTGCAGGAGCTGCCGACCCTGTCGCCACCTGTGCCTGAGGCTTGGAGATGTCGAGCGCGTTCGATTGTTTTGCAACAATGTCCGACAGCTCGGTCAGGGCGCGGATCTGCTCGTTGACCACCTTGCGGAGCGCTGCAGAAGACTCTTCTGCTTCGTCCGGAAGGTTGAGCACGCCTTGCTTCAGCTCGTTGCGGGTCGCTTCCAGTTCGCGGTGAACGTCGCGGGCAACATCGCGCATGCGGGTTGCCGCGTCGTTGAACCGGTCGGATGCATCGCTCACCGTTCTGCTCATTTCTGCGATGATGTCGTCCTGAGCGGCGCGGATAGCGTCGCGGGCCTTCTGGCCTTCCATTCCGGCTGTCAGACGCATGCTTTCAAACTGTTCGGAGACCTTCTTAGAGGCAGCTTCGGCGGCCGCTGAAAGCATGCCGGCAGCATCGCGGGCCTTATCGTCGGCTGTTTCCAGCGTTTCCGACAGGGTCTGGGTGAACGAACGCATGAGCGTGTCGACAGCTTCTGTCTTCGCCAGAAGTGTATCGGCGACCTCTTCGATCGCGCTCTTGCGGTCGGTAACACGGGATTCCACGGAGCGGTTGGTGTCTTCCAGATACCGAGCCGCTTTTGTGAGCTCTTCTGACTGGTCGCCAAAGCGGTTGGTCAGGTTCTGGATGTCCGCAAGTGTGGTTGCCGTTACATCGCGCAGATTGCTGACCTGTTCGTCGATGAGGCTTGTTGTTGAGTTGGTCTCGGATACAGCCCGGTCGACGGCAGAGCGGAATTCACCTGCACGGCGTGCCAGGTTGCCTTCCACTTCAGAAAGGTTCTCCCCGGCAGTAGACACGATCGCTTGCAGGTTCGCGTTGGACGTCTCGATCTTGTTGAGGATGTCCGTGACGTCGTTCTCGAGCCGATGTTTGGTATCGGTGAGGAGGCGGGTTGCCTGATCACTGCGCTCATTGATGGAAGCAACAATCCGGTCGCCGGCCTCAACCAGCGAGCGGGTGGCGTCCAGCCCGGTGTGCGCAAAGGTGTCGGTGACATCCTTGCCCTTGACCGTGATGGCTTCAAGGATCGCACCGTGAACTTCCGACAGGCGGCCGGTGAGGTCGTTGGCACGCATTTCAATCGCGGAAATGAGTTCGTTGCCATCCGTTCCGACGATTTTTGCAAGTTCACCTGAGCGCGCACCGAAGGCTTCGTTGAGCGCGGAGGCCTTGTCGAGCATCTCGGTCGCGACTTCGTTGCCACGATTGACCAGCAGGTCGGCGGCTTCTGATACTGCGCTATTGACCCGGGTACGGATCATGTTGGCTTCGCCAGACATTTGACCGCGGATTTCCTCAAGCGTCCGCGCAAGTGTCATGCGCGCCTGTTCGCTTTCGGCGGACAGGTTGCCGGAGATTTCTGCGATCAATCCGGACAGTTCGCTGCGGACCTTGTCGCTCTCGCCGGTTAGGGAGCCGGTGAATTCGGCCAGTGTGCCCGCGTAAAGGGTGCGCGCGTTTTCGCTCTCTGCGGCCATGGCCCGGGCCGCGTCGCCGACAGCTGCAAGAACCAGTTCGCGGATCTTGGCGCTTTCGCCGGACATGGCGCCAGTTGCCTGTTCCATGGTCTGGCTGATCTGGACGGCTGCACGTTGGCTTTCGCTGGTCAGCGACCCGCTTGCCTGTGCGACGGTCTGGGTGATCTGCTCGGCAGCTTTCTGGCTCTCGCCAACCAGGATGCCGCGCGCTTCGCCAACGGATCCAAGGACGATCTGGCGCATCCGGTCGCCCTCACCGGAGAGCTTCGCGGTCACATCGTTCAGAGCACCGTCCACGATCTCAACTGTGCGGGTGCGCTCATCGGCAAGCGACTGAACAGCGCTGGCAACGGCTTCCTGAACCATATCGCGCAGGCGGGTGCTTTCGGTGGAAAGCGTCGCCCCGGCCTCAGAAATGACAGCAGTCAGGATATCGCGAGCACGCTCGCTTTCCCCTGTCAGTGTACCTGAAATGCTTTCCAGGCGCTCGTTAAGTACCGTTTCCAGCTGGCTGGCGCGCGTATCGAGCGTTTCTGCGACTTCGAACACCTTGGCACCAAGGGAAACATTGATTTCAGCAATGCGCTCGGACAGGGATTCCGTCAGTTGCTCGCTCTGCTTGCCAAGGACCGAACCGGCCTCTGTCAGGCGGTTGTCGAGGGCAGAGGTCATCTCGTCCTGACCTTCAACAAAGGCCTGCGCGATCTCTTTGGTGCGCGAAATCAGTGTATCGGAAATCTGACGTGCGCGGGCGTCGAGGGTCTCGTCGATCCGGTCGGTGCCGCTGGTCATGGTCGCAGTCAGGAGCTCTGCCTTCTCGGCCATGGCGCCTGCGGCTGTATCGACATGTGACGTCAGTTTGGTGCCGATCTCATCGACACGGTTTGCAAGTGTGTTGCCCGCTGCTTCAACCCGCTGGCCAAGTTGCAAAGTGATTGCATCGGAACGGTCTGCCAATACATCCGTGATGTTGCGGGTCTTGTCCTCCAGAGTGTCGCTGATCACGGTGGTGCGTTGTTCGATGGCATCGCCGAGGATCTGCGTCCGGGATTCCAGCGCAGCTTCAAACGCAGCCGTGCGTTGGTCTAGGGTCAGATCCAGCGTGTTTATGTGGCTGCCAAGCGAGGAGTCCATAGTGGAGATACGCTCGCCGAGCGTGGTGTCCATGCTGGTTACACGCTGCTCAAGAGAGGCATCCATGGTCGAGATGCGATCGCCGAGTGTCGCGTCCATGGTTGTGAAGCGGTGCTCAAGGGACGTATCCATGGCCGCGATACGATCCCCAAGGGACACGTCCATGGTTTCGATCCGCTCACCCAGCTTGCTGTCCATCGTCTCGATGCGATTGCCGAATGTAACGTCCAGGGTCGACAGACGGCTGTCCAGAGCTTCGGAAAGCAGCAAGGTTTTCGTATCAAACGCGTCTATCAGCTGTCCGCCGCGATCCGAAACGATTGTTTCCAGTTCACCCAAGCGGTTGGCAAGGCCATCGTTGAGCGCCTGGCCGCGTACCTCGATGGTCTCCGCGATCTTGCCGCTGACTTCGTTGATGTCGCCGGCAACGCGGTCCCCGCGACTGCCGATGAGCTCGGCGAGTTGCGTACCGGTTTCGGCGAGTTTCTGAGTGAGCGAGCCGGTTTGTTCGCCAAGACCTGCAGCGAACTGGCCGGAGACGCTTTCCAGTGTTTCGCGGAAGCCGATGGTTTGCTGTTCAAGGATGCTGGCCATTTCATTGCTGCGGGCAGCAAGACGCTCGTCCAGCTCGGTGCCGTTGATGGAGATGGCCGTGTAGATCCGCTCGGAGATGTTGTCGAGCTTGTCGGCCAATTCGCCGCCGCGGACCGAAATGGTCTGTGTGAGAGAGCCAGCTGTTTCGTCCAGTTTTGCTGCGATTTCGCCGCCGCGCAGGGACAGGTCGACAACGATGCTTTCGCCGGTGCCGCGCAGTATTTCCGCAACTTCGGTAGACCGGCTGGACAGGGTTTCGACGATCTCCGCACCCCGGATGGAAATGGTGTCGGTGACGGTCTGGCCTTTTTCGGAAATGCTCTCGACAACCCTGTTGCCGGTTTCAGCAAGCGCTTCGTCCAGATGTGTGACGCGGGTGTCGACCGTTGTCACCAGCTCTTCAGTACGTGCCGTGATGGTGTCGATCAGGCGGCCGGATGTCAGGGACAGGTTTGCATTGATCTCTTCGCCGCGCGCCGTGATGGTATCGCCGACTTGAGTGCCTGTGGTTTCAAGCGCTGTGCGGAATTCATCCGCCTTGCTGCTGAGTGTGTCGACCACTGTGGTGCTCGACGAGGTCAGCGTTTCGTTGATCTCCAGCCCACGCTTGGTCAGGGTTTCGACGAAGGTGTTGGCGGTCTCGGCGAAGCGTTCGTTCACCTCATTCCCACGGTAGGAGAGGGTCTCATACATCGTGGTGCCGGTTTGCGAGAGGTTTTCGACCAGCTCGGTGCCGGTGGTGGACAGACGGGCCACATAATCTTCGGCGCGAACGGTCAGGGATTCCACCATCTCGTTGCCGGAGGCATTGAGCGTCGCGCCAAGGGATTCGATCCGCGAATCCACGGTGCTGGTGAGTTCTTCAACCCGTGTATTCACTGCGTCGATCATACGCTGGGTCGCCTGGTCGACATTCGATCCGAGTTCACCGGAAGTGTCAGAGAGCTGAGAGGCGAAATTCTCGTGCGCGCCGGCGATCGTCTCGCGAACCCGCTCGGCATTCATGACAATCGCTTCGCGCTGGGTGACCAGCTCCTCGATCAGGGACCGGATTTTCAGCTCGTTATCGTTGTAAGAGCGTTCCAGAGAGGACACTTCGTTGTGAACCAGAACCTCCAGTTCGCTTGCCCTGGCGATGGCGCGTTCAATGCCGTCGCCCATAGCGGCCACTTCGCGGCGGATGGCCTGGCCAACGCTCAAAATGGATTCCTTGGCCATGTCTTCAGGTTCTGCGAGGCGAAGGGCGACCTCGGTCATGCCGCGGGCAACGATGCGCATTTCCTGCGCGCGCCAGATCATCATGGCCATGACGAAGAAGAAGATGATCGGGACCACAATCCCGATGGCAGCCAGGATCATATCCGGTGACTGCATCAGCGTTTCCGCATCCGTGACGCCAGCAACCCGGTCGGCGAACGAAGACATGAAGAGGCTGGTGCCGAGCGCGGCCCAAACGGCGCTCAAGGCAAATGCGCCCCAGAAAGGCGCTGTCGATGGCCGGCGTTGCAGGGCATAAATCAGATTGCCAATGTTTCGGCGGTCGTCATTGGCAGCAGGCGGTCGTCCACCGCGTCCACGGCGGCGGGCCGGGCGCTGGTTGTCTTTGTCCGCTTCGCTGTTGTCCGCAGTCTTGGCTGCGCGCCGTGACGGGCGCTCATCGCTCGGCGTTTCCTGTTCCACCGGTTGATCTGCCGCTGAAGCTTCAGGGCCGCCGAAATCGAGCTTAAGCGCTTCTTCAACCGCAGACAGAGCTGCTTCCGCCGGATCTTTCGCCTTCGTCGGATTTGCCATTTTTGGGTCGCCTCACATCCGTACTCACTACACACCGGTGATCTCAGGCAGCTTTCGCTGTCATGAGGGTCAACCGGATGCGTCGATCTTGAACCGAGACTAACACTGTTTCCGGTTTCAGATCATAAACTCTGGGAAGGGCCGCCGCTGACCCGCTGCAACCAGTAAGATTGACAGCATTTTCCCCATCTTGCCGCATCAGTTACTGTAATGGCACAATCTCTCCTAACGAACAAGAAACAGTAGTCGCCTGAATCACTTAGGAGGGGGATCTCATGCCTCAAACGAAGCAAAAGAACGTCACGGAAAGCGAAGCAGGGGGCGCAAAAAAAACTGCACTTAATGCAGGCAGTCTGTCGCCTGCACAAAAGCGCTGGTTGAAATCAGGGATCGCCCAGCCGGGAGGAAAGTTGCCTCTCTTCGATGATCAAGGCCGCGAGGTTCCCGCTCGAACAATCCGCTCCTGCATCGATGCAGGTTGGGCAGAGCCTTGGTTTTCCAACCCAATCAAGCCTGACTGGCTGGTTTGCAAGCTCACCGCAGACGCTTACGAATTATTGACCGCAAGTCAAAAAAATGAAAAAAGTTAATGCGAATCATTTTATTAAAATTTTAGCGACTCAGGAAACTTGCGAAAAAGCAAGGGATTTTTCTTCAGACTCAGCGAAGGCCCTTAATGCTTGTTAACCAAGAAATCAGTTTTTTGGGGACATGCTCGAAATTGCGATCTTGAAACACCTGGTTTAACCGGGCGTTTGGGTCTTCGGATGCACACTCATTCGCCTGAAGAGCTTGCGGCGGGGTGCCGCTAGGCATGTGTTGAGTATTTCGGAGCACCCTCATGGCCCCTTCATCGATGGCACGCGTTTCAGGGCGCGCAAGTCCCGAGGCACCAATCGATCTGGTACAGCTGGCCACAAACACGCTGGGCAACCGCGATCTTGAGGTTCAGGTGCTGCATCTTTTCAAATCCCAATCTCGAATGACGCTTGAGCGCTTGGAAAACGAGACGGATCCGTCTGTCCGCGCCGATCTGGTTCACACGCTCAAAGGCTCAGCGCGGGCGATCGGTGCTGCGCGGGTCGCTTCGGCCTGTGAGTGTCTGGAAGGGGACTTGAAAGCTGCACCAAATGCGCCGACGGCAGGTCTGGTTGCGGCGGTGACAGAAGCCAATGGGTACATAAGCGATCTACTGGAAGGCTGATTTCTCTCAAGCTGTACTTTGTACTCTGTCCTTAAATGGCATGGTCCTTGACCTTTTGTCCGGAACCTTTATGTCGGGTCAGCGAGAGACATTTCTATCCTTGGACGCGACTATGCCAAAAATCACCTTTGTAGCTGCCGATGGAGCCCGGACGGACGTTGATGCCGCCGAAGGGGCCACGGTTATGGAAATCGCCATCAAGAACATGATTCAGGGCATTGAAGCCGAGTGCGGCGGTGCCTGCGCTTGTGCGACCTGTCATGTTTATGTCGATGATGCATGGTTGGGCAAAACTGGATCGCCGGAACCGATGGAAGAGGACATGCTTGATTTTGCGTATGACGTGAAACCAACGTCACGCCTGTCCTGCCAGGTCAAAGTGACGGGCGACATGGACGGACTTGTCGTCCACGTCCCGGAACGTCAGGCTTAAGACGCTTCACAGTTCCAATTGAAAACCCCGCTGGAATGATCCGGCGGGGTTTTTGTTTGTGTCTAGCTATTACTCGGCCGGTTGCGCTGCTGGTTTGCGGAACCACCAATCAACTTCGTTCCCATCATCCGGATTGGACGGGATCATGGTCGAGAGGAAAAGGCTGACAGCAGCCATTCCGGCTCCCGCGAGGAAGACGGCAGCCGGGGAGACCAGCCAGACCAGTCCAAATAGAACCGGTATGAAGACCGCAGCGATGTGGTTGATCGTAAAGGCAACACCTGCTGTTGGTGCTATGTCAGCCGGATCGGCGATCTTCTGAAAGTAGGTCTTGATAGCAATCGCGATTGCAAAGAAGGCATGGTCGATCACGTAGAGGGCCGCGGCGACAGTCGCATTGGTGACGAAAGCATAGGTCACAAAGACCCCAATCAAACCGACATACTCCAGAATCAAGGCTTTGCGTTCACCGAACCGGACAATCAGTTTGCCGATCTTCGGAGCAAGCAGCATGTTGAAAACGCCGTTGATCAGGAACAGACCTGCAACCTCGTGTACATCGTAACCGAAGCGCTCCACCATCAGGAATCCGGCGAAAACCGTGAAAATCTGGCGGCGGGCACCGGCCATGAAGGTGAGGGCATAATAAAGCCAGTAGCGTTTTCTGAGGATCAGTTTTTTGTGCTGGGGCACGCCTTCCTTGAAATGCGGGTAGGCCATCATGAGGAAAGCAAGCACCACGATGGTCAGGCCACCGGCGATTGCAAAGACGACCGTGAACGACAGATCGAAAGTCTTCCAGGCGACGAAAATCAGTCCATAGGCGATCAGCTGGGCGAAGGCGCCCACCGCCAGGATCTTGCCCATGCTGGCGGCAGCAGTCGCCTTAGGCAGCCACTGTAGCGACAGCGATTGCGCCATCGTCTCGTAATAATGGAACCCGATCGACATGATCAGGGTTGTTATGTAGAAGCCAAGCGCGGTCGGGAAGTACCCGGTAATGGCAACACCGACCCCGAGGAGCAGCAGCGATAGATAAGCAAGCGTCTGCTCGCGCATCACAAGCAGCAGGTAAACGGCAAGGAAGCTCAGGAAGCCGGGAATCTCGCGGATGGACTGTTGGATGCCAATTTCCCGGCCTGTGAAGTCCAGCTCCTGAACCGCGAAATTGTTCATCAGGTTCCACCAGGCAGCAAAGGAAAGCTGCATGGCTCCGGCCATGATCATCAAGAGGACGACAGGCGAGCGCCACCCGGTCAATTCATTTGGATTTGTGCTTTGTGTGAAGTACGTCATTCGTTTCTTGCCAAAAAAGTGTGGGGCTGGCGGCGCTGCGTTTCGCTTGTACTTCTTTTGCGTTCTTGCGTGTTAGCGCTGTTTTGTCATGATATGTTTCTGTTTCGCCAATCCCGTCGAGCATCAAAAGGGGCAGGTCATGCCGATCCATCCGGAGCTATCCGCGTTTCCCGATCATGAGGTGAAGGCGAAGATCATCGGATATGCCAACAGCCAAAGAGCCGGGCCCGGTCATAACGGCTGGCACTCGCACGACTCAGCCCAGCTCTTTCACGTCGTCAAAGGATCGATTGCGATCGATACTGAAGTCGGGACCTTTTTCGCCCCGCCTGAGCGTGCAGTTTGGCTACCGCCCCGGATTGCGCATGAAACCCGCTATCTGACCGATACCGAGATCCGGTTCGTCTATGTGAGTTATGACTACGCCCAGGATCTGCCGAAAACCGCCCAGGTGATTCAGGTGACGACCTTGTTGCGGGCTTTGATCCTGGAGTTCATGTCCTACCCGCGCGCGGAAACCATTGATGGACCGGCGGGCCGGATTGCAGATGTCATTCTTGATCAGCTGAAAATGCTGCCGGCAGCGCCGCTTCAGTTGCCGATGCCGCAAGACCCAAAACTGAGAGACTTGTGCGACGGGTTGGTTCGCTGTCCCGCCCATGTCCCGGCGCTCGCCGAGGCGGCAGCGCAGAGCGCCATGTCTGTCCGGTCCTTTGAACGCCGTATCAAGTCGGAAACCGGGATGAACTACCGGACATGGTGCCGGCAGGTGAAACTGTTTCGTGCGCTCGAACTTTTGGCCGCTGGGCGCAGCGTGTCCGATGTCTCGCACAAACTCGGCTACGAAGGCCCGAGCGCGTTTGTCGCAACCTTCCGGAAGGCGTTCGGCGTGACACCCGGGCGGTATTTCGGGAGTTCGGACGGCTGATTGATCTGGCTCATGGCGAAGAGCCTTGGCGAAGGCCTAGTTTCCCCTCAAGATTTTTAAGGGAGTAACGCCATGTTCAAGAAAATCCTTGTTCCGATCGATCCGGCTGAACCGAAATTTGCCGATGATGCTCTGGCGAAAGCAGCTCAGATGGCCCGTGACTACAGTGCCAAGATCCATCTGCTCGGAGTTTGTCCGGAAGTACAGAGCTTCGTGGCAAGTCAGTTGCCGGAAGGCTTTCAGGAAAACGAGCTAAGGGAAACCGCGGGCATCTTGCAAAAAATCGGCGATGCGTTGGATGTGCCGGAAGGGGCAGTCGATGTCATGGTCCGGGTCGGGTCCG
Source organism: uncultured Labrenzia sp. (assembly GCA_937911395.1). Classification (GTDB taxonomy): domain Bacteria; phylum Pseudomonadota; class Alphaproteobacteria; order Rhizobiales; family Stappiaceae; genus Roseibium. The sequence goes on along the minus strand of CALDSI010000183.1, from coordinate 9,160 downwards.
TCTACCATGAAGTGATCGAGGAAGCCGAAAAGGCAGAGTGTGACCTTGTGTTGATGACATCCCACAAACCGGGGCTCTCCACCTATTTCATCGGCTCAAATGCCGCGCATATTGTCCGTCATGCGCCGTGTTCTGTCATGGTACTGCGCGACAGCTGAGGGCTATCCCTGCTTCTCTGGGGGAGGAAGACGGTGGTGGGCGAAAGCCTACCGCCGTTTTTTTAGACCACCATTCTGTCTGTTCGTGTCATGAGCGCTGCGACGGCGATGTAGCGAAACGGATAGAGGTCCGGTGAGGCCTTCAGCAAGTGAATGGCTTTTTCGTAGATCTGCTCAACAAGGGTGTCCCGCTGATCGTTCGCAGGAAGTGCATTTCTGAGAACCGCTTCAGTAAAGGCACGGAAGAAATTGACGTAATCCTGCGCGTAAGCGTCCAGATCTCCATCAGCGGCAAAGCGCTGATTGAACGAGACCGGGATCTCGTAGGATGTTGCGTGGTCAATCTGGAAAAGCCCGGCGGCGCCTAGGGCCGGATCGCTGACAGGCCCTGTCAGCTCCTCCAACGTCCGCATATAGACCGGCTGATAGTAAGCCTCGTAAACGTCCTGGGATATCGAGCCGTCTTCGACGAAACAGAGAACCGCATCGTTTAGAAGATCATAGATGCCGTCGCAGGTGCTGGCGGTCTCATTTGCGCCGAACACCTGCAGCAGCAGCTTGCCGCCTGGCACCAATTCCTTGGCCCGGGCTTTCAAGAAGGTTGCGATGTCCTGCCGTGCGAGCTTGGAAAAAACCGCCTGATGTTCTTCCGTTACATAGCCGTTGTTGCAGACAGCGCTTGGACCATTTGGAAAAATGTAACCCGGCAGCGTCCCGATGGGTTTTCTGGAGAGGAAGCCGATCGCGTTGAACGTCGTGGCCATATGAAGGCTTCTATCCGGCAGCAGTTGGTCATACATCGAGCCGCCAACAACAGACGAATAGACATTCGGCTGTCCAAAAACGGAATGCCCCTCCGGCCGCAAAGAACGCAAGAGGCTTGAGAAGTCATTGGTCGGGAGGTCTGAATGGATCGTCTGGATCGGCCGGTCTGTCCGCTGCACCAGGCGGGAGACGGGCCTGCTCAACGCTGCGATTGAGTTTCGCCCCTCCGAGCAGCCGAAATCGGCCAGACAGATTGGCCCGCTTGCGTCGATCGGCAGTGCATCTGCAGCGGCTTCCAGATGTTCAAGGACAGCAGCTGTTGCGTCCCACTGTGGTGTTGAGTTCTGATTGTAAAACCCGCCACCGGTCATGCCGGTCGTTGTTGCATGCGCGACCGGCGAAACAGAGGCGGGCGTTTTTTGTCCGGACATGCTTTGTGCCCCTGTCGGCTGGTTAGCGGGCCAGTTCTTTCATGGCGTCCGTCAGTCCCTCCACGGTCATCGGGAACATGCGGTTTTCCATCAATTCTTGCATCATCTGGATCGAGGGTGTGTAGCGCCAGTGTTCCTGGCGGACAGGATTGAGCCAGATTGCGCTGTTGTAGAGCCCTGTGACGCGTTGCATCCATGCCGATCCTGCCTCTTCGTTCCAGTGCTCCACCGATCCACCTGGATAGGCGATCTCATAGGGGCTCATGGAAGCATCGCCGACAAAGATGATCTTGTAGTCGGACGGGTACTTGTGCAGCACGTCCATCGTTGGCAGCCGCTCGGTGTGGCGTCGTCTGTTCTCTTTCCAAACCGTCTCATAGAGGCAATTGTGGAAGTAAAAATGCTCCATCACCTTGAATTCGGACCGGGCGGCGGAAAAGAGTTCTTCGCAGACCCGGATGTGATCGTCCATCGATCCGCCAATGTCAAAGAACAGAAGCACCTTGACGGCGTTGTGCCGCTCGGGCCGCATCTTGATGTCGAGAAGGCCCTTGTGCGCGGTCGCCTTGATTGTGTGATCGAGATCCAGTTCCTCCGCTGCGCCGGTACGAGCGAAATTACGGAGCCGTTTCAAGGCAACCTGGATGTTGCGGGTGCCAAGAAGCTGGGTGTCATCGAGATCCTTGAACTCGCGTTTGTCCCAGACCTTCACAGCACGCCGGTGCCGGCTTTCCTTCTGCCCAATCCGGATGCCTTCCGGATTGTACCCGTAGGCGCCAAATGGAGACGTACCGGCCGTGCCGATCCACTTATTGCCGCCCTGATGCCGTTTTTCCTGTTCCTTGAGGCGCTCAGCCAAGGTCTCCATGAGCTTCTCAAATCCGCCCATGGCCTCGATCTGTGCTTTTTCCTCGTCCGTAAGATGCTTTTCAGCGAGCTTGCGAAGCCAGTCTTCGGGGATCTCGGTGATGGGCACGTCGCTCATCAGCTCCAGCCCCTTGAAAACGGTCCCGAACACACGGTCGAACTTGTCGAGGTTGCTCTCGTCCTTCACCAGCGACAGCCGCGCCAGATAATAAAAATCCTCAACGCTGCGCTCGGCCAGATCCTTATCCAGCGCCTCCATCAGCGTCAGATACTCACGCAATGAGACCGGGATTCCGGCTGATTTCAGTTCTGTGAAAAAGGTAATGAACATGCGGTCGAGATTAGCTGCGGCGGTGGTGAGTGTCGAGCCGTTCTTCAGGTATTAGAGTCGGTGACTGGAAGCGCTCGGACGGACAATGCGATCAGATTCGTTGAGGACCTCTGGCAACTCCCGCGATCAAGCCTTCCCGGACGCAGCGAAGTGAAGATCCGGGACCAGACGGGCACTCAGCTTTTAGAAATGAGTTCGGTTTGAATGCGAGGCACCGGCTCAAGGCCGGTGCGGCATGTAGGCGATATTTCGATCGAAGGCGTGTGTTCGAGGTTGTTATCACGCCTCAAATCGTTGGTCAGCTGCCGTTTGTGGACCGGCCGCCCTTGATGTCCGGATGGAGCGTCTTGCCAAGGATGTGGTGATCCCGGCCGATGACGTGATGGCCGGTGCCAACAATCAGCGGATCAGGCTGGCCGACCACGCGGGTGTTTTTGCCCGGATAGGGCAGGGATGCCAGAAAGTGCTCCATGCAGTTGAGGCGGGCGCGTTTCTTGTCGTCCGACTTGACGATGGTCCAAGGCGCATCGGCGGTGTCGGTGTAGAAGAACATGGCTTCCTTGGCCTCGGTATAGTCGTCCCACTTGTCGAGAGACGCCTTGTCGATCGGAGAGAGCTTCCACTGTTTCAGCGGATCGATTTCCCGCTGTTTGAAGCGGCGGCGCTGCTCGTCGGATGTCACCGAGAACCAGTATTTGAACATCAGAACACCATCGCGGACCAGCATCCGTTCCACTTCAGGGCACTGACGCATGAATTCCAGGTACTGGTTGGGGGAGCAGAAGCCCATGACCCGTTCAACACCGGCGCGGTTGTACCAGGACCGGTCGAAGAACACCATTTCACCGCCTGACGGCAGGTTTTCAATATAGCGCTGGAAGTACCACTGTTTGCTTTCGCGCTCTGTCGGCTTTTGAAGCGCAACCACGCGGGCCGCCCGCGGGTTCAGATGTTCGTTGAACCGCTTGATCGTACCGCCCTTGCCGGCCGCATCCCGGCCTTCGAAAATGAGAACAATGCGCTGATCGGTATCCTGAACCCATTGCTGTGCTTTCAAAAGCTCTGCCTGAAGGGCCGCCTTCCGTTTTTCATAAGGCGTCCGCTTCATCTTGTTGGCGTAAGGGTATTCGCCGGTTTCGAAGACATGATTGATCGCCGCCGGATCGCGCCGCATTTGGGCGAGTTGATGCAGGCGTTCGTTGGCTTCTTGTTGTTCAGCTGTTTCGGGAGCTGGGGTCGCTTGCGCCGGCGTTTTCCGGGTACGCTTGGGAGCTGGCTTTTTGGCCGGTTCGGTCAAGGGTCCGTTGTTGGCGGGCGCCCCGGTTTTGCGTGTGGTGGAAAGTGTCTCTGCGGCCATTTTGTGTCCTCGCTTTGGGTCGCAAATTGGCTACGTCAACAAAGTAACTTTTGCATTGACAAGGGTCAATTACGTTGCGGTACTTCAGTTTAAAAGCTTTGTTTGGTTAAGTTGGTCTTGCTGATTTCGACCAAAGGTTGCTGGCGTTCTGGTGCCGATTCTCAGTTTTGACTTTCAAGTACTTAAACGGAGCGTTTTCTGATCAGGCTAGCTCGATGTTTTGCCGTTCTTGGACTCGGTCTCAGCTTCAGCAGAGGACAAAAGTTCGCCCATGAAGTCAGACACGCTGGGCCCCTTTGTTGAAATGAAGGGCGCCGGCCGGCACACGGCAATCGCGGCAATCCCAATGCGTACGGTCAGGATACCGTTGATGACACCCTCGCCAAGCCGTGCCGACAGGCGTGCTGCCACGCCGTGACCAAGCACCTGGGAGGCAAGGCTGTCACCTGCGGCCATACCGCCGGTAACTGCAAGATGGGCCAAGACGTGCTTGGCCAGCCGGATAAAGCCGAGCGTGCCCGGACGTCCGCCATAAAGGGTAGACAGGCGGCGGATGATGCGGACGTTTTCAAACAGCACCATCAGAAGGTCGACCAATGCCCGGGGGCTCACAGCCGTTACGATGGAAACCCGCTTGGCGCTGTTCATGACGATCTTGCGGGCTTCCTGATCAAGAGACAGCAAAAGATCGCGCTCAGCCAGCATCACCAGATCCTTGCCGTCGATGATCTCGCGCATATGACCGCTCAATGTCTTGCGTCCAAGTGCTGTCTCCGGCCGGTCCTGGTAAATTGCGAGGAGGTCTTTCAGACCGTCCTGAGCTTTGTCAGCATCATCGGTGTCAGCAGCGGTCTGTAAACGCTCCCGGAGATCATCGATGCGCTTGAGACGGAGAACACCGGCAAGTTCGCGCGCAGTCAGACCAATCAGTCCGGCAACGGCGATGGCGGCAAGGGCGACGCCAAGCCATCCGAGCCAGTCGGTTCTGGAAAAGAGATCCCGGATCAGACTGTCTACGGCCAGGCCAATGCTGAGGGAAACAAGACCACCGAGACCAACCAGAAGCCATTTGCCGAAGCTGGAACCGGACTTGGGTGTGCTGGCCGAGCGAGGGAGGCGCGGGGCTTCCTCGTCAAGCACCTCTTCGGTGACCAATGCGTGGCCGGCAGAAGGGTTTTCAGCATGGTCATCGGAGAGCTGAACCTTGCTGTCATCGAGACGGAAGGCGGCCGGTTTGCGGGGCGGGCGGTTGTTCGTATCGGTCATGCCAGACGGTCTCCGAGAAGGAATTCCAAGGCCCGGTCGAGGCGGATATGGGGTAGGGACAGTGTCAGGCCTTCTGCGGTCGTGTCCAGCTTCGGCGGCCGGAACCGCATGAACTGCAGTGAAGGATCAGTCTGACGTGGAGTTTGGCCGGTGTCTTGAGAAAGTGATTCAATATCCTCAAAGAGCATGTTCGGGTTTTCTTGTAAGTCTCCGGGAAACATCACGATTTCGGTATTTCCGTCGTAGGTTTCACCGTCGATCTTCTCGCCTGGCAGAGGTGTGCCGAGGATCGCCGGCAGCTTCTGGCCCTTGTGGCGGACACTGGCTTCCCGGGTCGCGCGCACGGCTGCGAGCGCGAGAACATCGACTTCAGCGCCCTTAAACCGCGCGCGATCAGCGGCTCTGCCCACCAGGCGGTGGGTGATCGCTTCCAAACGGTCGTGATCGGTGCGGTGAACATGGTCGGCCTTGGTCGCCGCAAAGAGGATCCGGTCAATCCTACGGCTGAGTACGGACGACAACCAGCTCCGGCGGCCCGGCCGGAATGCCGATAAAACTTCGCTCAGAGCAATTTCCAGATCCAGCATTGCATGTGGGCCCGCGTTTAGAGCCTGCAGGACATCAACGAGGACGATCTGCCGGTCTAACCGTGCAAAATGGTTGCGGAAGAACGGGCGGATCACATGGGTCTTGTAGGCCTCATAACGCCGCTCCATCATCGCGCGCATCGTGCCCGTCCGCGCCGGGGGCGCATCCGCGGCAATGTCGAGCGGGGCAAAGGTGAGCGCTGGAGATCCATCAAGGTCGCCGGGCATAAGAAACCGACCCGGTGGCAGCATCGACAAGGCATGTGCGTCCGCGCGGCAGGCGCTCAAGTAGCTTTTAAAAGCCGCTGAGAGTTTCTGCGCAGTTTGTTCATCTTCCGGCGCATCCGCTTTTGCAGCGGCTTCCGTCAATGCCTCAAGATAGGGTCCGGCAATCGATGATCGGTGCTCTTTCCGGGCCCGGGCGACCGCCTCTGCGGAAAAGGCTGCATAGTCCTTGTCTAGCAATGGCAGATCCAAAAGCCATTCGCCGGGATAGTCGATGAGGTCCAGATGCAAGCGGCCTGGTCCGAGTTTCCGGTAAACGTAGGAGGCGCTTTCATAGTCGATGGTCAATCTGAGTTCGGACACCTGCCGTGTGGATTGCGGCCATATCCGGTCTTTGACCAGGGCCTGAACATGGCTCTCGTAGTCGAACCTTGGAACCGCATCGTCGGGCTGGGGTTGCAGGCGTGCACCGGTCATCCGCTGGCCTGCTGCCGCGCTGAACACGGGCAGGCGGCCCCCATGCACCAGATTGTGCACGAGTGATGTCAGGAACACTGTCTTACCCGCCCGGGCAAGACCGGTAACGCCAAGGCGCAGGCTTGGCACGGCCAGATCCGTGGCGGCATCAGTCAGATTGGCAAGGGTCAGCCGGGCTTCTTCGGCAAGATTTGTCAAGGATGTCAAGCAGTGGCCTCCATGGCCGTCATGTAGGCGTCAGTCCATGGACTTGCAAATGTCAGAGGCGCTCTGGTGATTAGTCGTCCAATTAATCAGCGAGATCCCGGGGCATTATGAACCGCTCCAGGTGGCCTGTTCCGATCTGTACTTCATCCCAGCTGGCAATGTCGAAATCGATGACTGCGAGCGCACCTGTGGGGTATTTGATCCGCAAGTCTGTCATGGCATCTGCATCACCGGTTCCGGCAAGTTCGATTGCGGTCTGTTCGGTGGCCGGGTTGTGCCCAATCACCATCAGTTGTTGGGCCCGTCCGCCGTGGCGCCGGATCACGTTGGTGTAGCTGAGATCGCTTTCGTCGTAGATGTCGGACAGCAGATGGATCTGCGCTTCCTGGGGCTGAAAGGGCAGGATGCGGGAGAGCGTCTCACGGGTTCGCAGCGACGTGGAGCACAATATGCGGTTCGGTAGGAGGTTTTGTTCGCGCAGATACCTCCCCATCACGCGGGCCGCAGATTTCCCGCGCCCGTTCAATGGACGGTCAAAATCTGCAAGGTCTGCGTCTCCCCAGTCGGATTTTGCGTGTCTGAAAAGGAAGAGACGCATGCAGATGCCCTCGCTGTTGTTCTTACGTGCCGAACCGGGTCAGTTCTGGCGTGCCAGTGCTTCTGTGAAAGACGCGATTGCCGGGCCGATGTCAATTTCCTGAGTTGGTAGAGTGTAGGCCATCCAAAGGGTGAAATCGGATTTCGCACCGGCAAAATGCCAGAAGGTTTCGCATTGGGTCGCGTTATCCCGTGTTCCGGTCTTGAAGGAAATACCTGTTTCGGCGGGCCCGCTTAACAAGATGGATTCAAATCCGGCTGCCTTATAACTGCGTGAAAAACTGACCGCTTCTCGGCGTCCTGAGCCTTGCAGGTGCATCCGTAACACCGCGGTAATGCCGTCGCGGCCGGTATAGATGCAGCCAGCCAGGCTCGAGCCGTCACCTTCCATTACTTTGATCCGGTAAAATGCTCCAATGACGTCCGGGCAACGGAGGCCGGTGAAATGCCGAAGGCCTTCAACATCGCTCTGCCAGCCCGCCTCAGCTTCCGGGCTCACCTGGGCATTGGCGGTACCAATGCCGGCGAGTGTCCAAGCGCCGATCAAGCTGAGAAGAGCAAGTTTCGCCAAATGGACCATGTCAGATGCGTCCTGTGATCGGATTATCCACGTTCCCGGCGTGCCATGAATGCCAGACGTTCAAAAAGATGGACATCCTGTTCATTCTTCAGCAAAGCACCGTGCAGGGGCGGAATCAATTTCCCACTATCCTGTTGGCGTAGGGTCTCAGGGTCAATGTCTTCATTTAGAAGCAACTTGATCCAATCGATAAGCTCCGAGGTAGACGGCTTCTTCTTCAAGCCCGGAACATCCCGGACTTCAAAGAACATGCGCAGTGCTTCGTTGAGCAAGCGCTGCTTGATGCCCGGAAAGTGAACTTCGACGATTTCTGTCATCGTCTCAGCATCCGGGAATTTGATGAAGTGGAAGCAACAGCGGCGCAAGAAAGCGTCTGGCAGGTCCTTTTCGTTGTTCGACGTAATGATCACGACCGGGCGCTGTTTGGCGCGAACCGTTTCACCGGTCTCGTAAACGTGGAATTCCATGCGATCGAGTTCGAGCAGAAGGTCGTTCGGAAACTCGATATCCGCCTTGTCGATTTCATCGATCAGCAGAACCGGTTTTTCCGGTGCCACGAACGCATCCCAGAGTTTGCCTTTGCGGATGTAGTTGTTGATGTCCTTGACCCGTTCGTCGCCGAGCTGGCTGTCGCGAAGACGGGACACGGCATCGTACTCATAGAGGCCTTGCTGCGCTTTGGTGGTCGATTTTACATGCCACTCGATCAACGGGGCGTTGAGGGCCTGGGCGACCTGTTCCGCAAGGACAGTCTTTCCTGTCCCCGGCTCGCCCTTGACCAGAAGGGGCCGCTCAAGTGCGACTGCGGCATTGACCGCAACTCTCAGATCCTCAGTGGCGATGTAACTGTCTGTGCCTTCAAAGCGCATGTGGGTGTCCCTGTCATTCATGTTGCCGAAAGGTGGCAGGCGGGCGCATGGGATGCAAGTCAGCTTTTTGCCGAGTGTGCCGGTTGAACACCGGTAAGTGGAGACTCTTGCCTGTCCGCCGGGAAGTTTTTGCCGCTCTGAACACGGTGTGCCGCCGTCACTCGCCGATAGGTAATCGATGAAAATTGTTTTATCTAACTGATATTATTTGTTGAATCTGACTCATCTGCTGTTTGGCACATTGCTTGCTGATCCTCTTCGAAACCGGGCTGTCCTCGTTCAGGAGCATGCCCACAGTGACCAAGAGGACGAAACATGGGTATTTACGGGGCGATCAACTCCGCCGTTTCTGGTTTGTCAGCGCAGGCGACCGCGCTTGAAAATATCTCGGGCAACGTTGCGAACTCACAGACGGTTGGGTTCAAGCGTCTCGATACAACCTT
>CALDSI010000182.1 GCA_937911395.1 uncultured Labrenzia sp. | reverse complement strand
GTGAGGCAATGGACAGTCGTCTGAACAAGGACCTCGAAAACGCCGGCTACGATGTATTGAACCCGCTGGCGGAGGAAACGGCACCACCGCCCAAAAGGATGCGCCTGTCGCCGATAAACCAACGGCGCCTTGCCAACTTCAAGGCCAATCGCCGAGGCTACTGGTCGCTCTGGATTTTTCTGGTGCTGTTTGTGCTCGCCATGGGCGCCGAGTTCCTGACCAACGACCGGCCGATCCTCGTCTCCTACAACGGCGAGATACTGGCCCCGGTCTTTGTCGATTACCCGGAAGAAAAGTTTGGTGGCTTTTTGGCGATCACCGACTATCGGGATCCGTTCATCCAGGAAGAGATCGAGGCCAACGGCTGGATGCTCTGGCCACCGGTGCGGTACTCCTACCGGACCGTGAACCATGAAATACCAGTGCCCGCTCCCGCGCCGCCGTCGTGGATGTTGGATAAGGAAGAGCGCTGTCAGCGCTACCCGCTGGGTGCGGACGATCCGAACTGCGCCGTGGGCAACTGGAACTGGCTCGGCACAGACGATCAGGGCCGCGATGTTCTAGCGCGTCTTGTATACGGCTTCCGCATCTCGGTCTTGTTTGGTCTGGCCCTGACACTGGCATCCTCGGTGATTGGCATCGCGGCTGGAGCCGTGCAGGGCTATTATGGCGGCTGGGTGGACCTGATCTTCCAGCGCTTCATCGAGATCTGGACAGCCATCCCGACGCTGTATCTCATCCTGATTGTGTCCTCGGTTCTGATCCCCGGATTTTGGACGCTCTTCACAATCCTGCTCGCTTTCTCCTGGGTGGCGCTGGTGGGCGTCGTGCGCGCCGAGTTTTTGCGTGGCCGGAACTTTGAATACATATCGGCGGCACGCGCGCTGGGCGTTTCCAACAGTGTGATCATGTGGCGGCACCTGTTGCCGAACGCGATGGTTGCAACGCTTACCTTCTTGCCCTTCATTCTGAACGGATCCATATCCACTCTGACGGCGCTGGACTTCCTCGGCTTTGGTCTGCCGCCCGGGTCTGCATCGCTTGGCGAACTGCTCGCGCAGGGCAAGAACAACCTTCAGGCGCCTTGGCTCGGCATCACGGGGTTCATGGTGATCTCGCTGATGCTGAGTTTGTTGATTTTCATTGGCGAAGCCGTGCGCGATGCGTTCGATCCGCGCAAGAGCCTGGCATAGGGAGGCCGAGATGACCAAAGACACGCTCGTCTCCATTCAGGATCTCTCCGTTGCTTTCACGCAGGGCGGCAGGGAAACACTTGCAGTCGACCGGATTTCCTTCGACATCAACAAGGGGGAAACCGATGCGCTGGTTGGCGAAAGTGGATCCGGGAAATCCGTATCGGCTTAGTCAGTCCTGAAACTTTTGCCGTACCCGGCAGCCTCTCACCCGACCGGCAAAATCGTCAAGGATGGCGTTGACCTCCTGCAGGCAAGTGCCAACGAGATGCGCAAGGTGCGCGGCAACGAGATTTCGATGATCTTTCAGGAGCCGATGACCTCGCTCAACCCGTTGCATACGGTCGAGCGCCAGATCTCCGAAATCTTGAAAGTGCACCGGGGTATGAGCGACACCCAGTCCCGCGCACGGGTTCTGGAGCTGATGAATCAGGTTGGCATCCGGGATGCGGAATCCCGCCTTGGGTCTTATCCGCACCAGCTTTCTGGCGGGCAACGCCAGCGCGTCATGATCGCGATGGCGCTCGCGAACGAGCCGGATCTTCTGATTGCTGACGCACAGACGACAGCCCTAGATATAACTGTGCAAGCGCAGATCCTAGATCTCTTGAAGGAACTGCAGCGCCATCAAGGCTAGGCAGACCTGTTCATCACCCATGACCTCGGCATCGTGCGCAAGTTTGCGGACCGGGTCTGTGTGATGACCGGCGGCAAGATCGTTGAGCAGGGCCCAGTCGCCGAAATTTTCGACAATCCGCAACACGACTACACCAAGCATCTCCTGGCGGCAGAGCCTAAGGGCAACCCACCAGAAACGGACAAGACCAAGCCGATCGTCGTGCAGGCTGATGATCTGAAGGTCTGGTTTCCGATCAAGCGCGGCTTCTTGCGCCGGACCGTGGATCATGTGAAGGCCGTTGACGGCATTGATGTCACCGTACGGGAGGGACAAACGCTCGGGATCGTGGGTGAAAGCGGGTCGGGTAAAACCACACTTGGGCTTGCGATCTTGAGAATGATCTCCTCAACCGGTCGCATCGCCTTCAATGGTCAGGACATTCAGGAAAACTCCTGGAAGGAAATGCGGCCTTTGCGCCGGGACATGCAGATCGTGTTTCAGGACCCGTTTGGGGCGCTTTCCCCGCGTATGTCTGTTGCAGACATTGTGGGAGAGGGGCTTCAGGTGCACTTCCCGGGCATCTCTTCAGAAGAGCGGGACCGGAAAGTTGCTGGGGCGCTGGAAGAAGTTGGCCTTGATGCCTCTACGCGCCACCGCTATCCGCACGAGTTCTCAGGTGGTCAGCGCCAGCGCATCTCTATTGCCCGGGCAATGGTGCTAGAGCCAAAGTTTGTCATGCTGGACGAACCGACGTCAGCACTGGATATGAGTGTTCAGGCGCAGGTGGTGGATCTCTTGCGGGACCTGCAAAAGGCTCATGGATTGGCATACCTCTTCATATCTCATGACTTGAAAGTGGTGCGGGCCCTCGCCAACGAAGTGGTCGTCATGCGGCAAGGCAAGGTGGTGGAATCCGGCCCGGCTGAAAAGATCTTTGACGCGCCGCAAACCGATTACACCAAAGCGCTCATGGCAGCTGCGTTCCGGCTGGAGACGGCACCGGAAGGTGTCGTCAGTGTCTGATCTTTTAACACCGCTTTGGTCAGTAGGATGACCACGCGCATCGCCGCCATTGAATTGAACGTCTCTGATCCGGCGAGACTGGCAGATTTTTATTGCCGGACTTTGGGCATGATCCGATCTGAACGAGATGGCAATGTCGCTGTTGGATATGGGGCCGATGGTGCTGTTCTTCTGCTGAAACAATCAAACAGCGCAGACCGATATCGGCACGAATGCTCCGACCGCTACTTGAAAATCGGGGTGACGCTACCGGACCTTGACTGCGCATATTCCGTCTTGGCCGCACAAGGCGTTTCTGCATCTGCACCGCATCAATTCCGCGATGTCGGCTATCTGAGCCATCTTGAAGACCCGGAAGGCCATATCATCGAGTTGCTTCAGCACACTTTTGAGGGCGCGTCGAAAACAGAAACGGGGGATCCGGAGCGTCCACTCGGCGGTGGGGCGGAGATTGGATTGGTCACGCTCAGATCCAGCGACATTGAAGCAGATCTTGCGCAGTGTGAGGAAGAGCTAGGCCTGCGTTACTTGGTCCGTGAACAGCTG
>CALDSI010000181.1 GCA_937911395.1 uncultured Labrenzia sp. | reverse complement strand
CCGTCTTAAGACCGGGACGACAGGTCATGACGTTCGTACCACTGCGGCATGGCATTCTCTGGTTTTCAAACAAAAAACCCCCGGCGCTGGGCCGGGGTTTATTATAATATAATCAAAGATATCAGAGCATCGACGGTAGAACCCGATCCGGCGGGCGGTGCCCATCCATGAACGTCTTGATGTTGATGATGACCTTTTCGCCCATTTCGATGCGGCCTTCAATTGTGGCCGAGCCCATGTGCGGCAAGAGCACAACATTATCGAGCTTGATGAGCTTCGGATTGACCGCTGGCTCGTGCTCAAACACGTCGAGGCCTGCGCCTGCCAGCTCGCCAGCTTCCAGCATTCGGATCAAGGCGTTTTCGTCGATCACCTCACCGCGCGCGGTATTCACCACATAGGCATCTTTTTTCAAAAGTTTGAGGCGGCGGGCGGAGAGCAAGTGGAACGTTCCGGGTGTATGCGGGCAGTGGACCGAAACGACATCCATCCGCGCCAGCATCTGATCGAGGCTCTCCCAGTAGGTTGCCTCAAGCTCTTCCTCAACAGCTGCCGGAACACGGCGGCGGTTGTGGTAATGGATGGACATGCCGAAAGCCTTGGCGCGGCGGGCAACAGCCTGACCGATCCGGCCCATGCCGATGATTCCGAGGCGTTTGCCCCAGATCCGGTGGCCCAGCATCCAGGTTGGCGACCAACCGGCCCAGTCACCGCTTTCCAGCGCGTGGATACCGGCTGACAGCCGGCGCGGCACGGCGAGCATCAACGCCATCGTCATGTCGGCCGTATCTTCGGTCAGAACGCCCGGCGTGGTGGTGACATTGATGCCGCGGTTGTTGGCCGTAACCACGTCGATGTTGTCGACACCGTTGCCGAAGTTGGCGATCAGTTTGAGATTTTCTCCGGCCTGGGACAGGACGGAGGAGTCGATCCGGTCGGTGACCGTCGGTACCAGAACGTCGGCGGTCCGCACGGCTTCCACGAGCTCTGCCTGGCTAAAGGGCCTGTCACTTTCATTGAGGCGCGTTTCAAACAACTCGCGCATCCGGGTTTCGACCACATCCGGAAGTTTCCGGGTCACAACGACGACAGGCTTCTTTTTCGCCATACTAACTGCCTTTCGGGCTTCGTTGAGGAATCCTTAACCCCAACGGATTCACCTTGACGCTACGCGGAGCGCAAGCGGATGACACCACTCCCTTTTCCTTACCAGATGATCCGTCAGAAACAAGGGATTGGGTGCATTCCTCAGCCAAACAGATAAGCTGATTCCGGCCTACTGGTTTTCGCGTCCACTTTTCTGTAGTGGTGTGCCTTAAACAACCGTTCGATAACAATTGGACTTACCGACAATATGGCCCGTTCGATCGCGATTGCGTTTTTCCTGCTTACTCTCGGGGTGATAACCGGTGGCACGTCCATGGCACCGCCTGCCTTTGCTCAAGGCACAACCACCGGCGCAACCGGTTTGCCGGTTCCCCGCTTTGTCAGTTTGAAGTCTGACCGGGTGAACGTCCGCCTCGGCCCATCCCGCGAACATGATATCGCGTGGACTTTCGTTCAGTCCGGCCTGCCCGTGGAAATCATTCAGGAATTTGAGAACTGGCGGCGCATCCGCGACTGGGAAGGCAAACAGGGCTGGGTGTTCCACTCTTTGCTGTCCGGGCGGCGGACGGCTCTCGTGACACCTTGGGAGAAGGACAACCGCACACCGCTGCGTGCCCGCTCGCAGTCCGATGCAGACATTGTTGCCGAGCTGGAACCGTTTGTTCTGGCGGCTGTCGGAGAATGCGCTGGCGGCTGGTGCCGTGTGAGCGGTGAAGAGTTCAACGGCTGGCTCGATCAAACCCGCCTGTTCGGTGTTTATCCGGATGAACTGATCGAGGATTAAAGCGGCGTATATCTGATAAGAAAAAAGGCGGCCAACGGGCCGCCTTTTGTAGTTTTGGATGAAGCGCGAATCAGTCGGCGCGGCTTTCCTGAACTTTCAGCTCGTCCAGACGCGGCATCGACATGATGTTGTAGCCGCTGTCGACGAAGTGGACTTCACCGGTCACACCCCCGGAGAGATCCGACAGAAGGTAGAGACCGGTGCCTCCGATTTCATCGAGAGACACAGTCCGCTGCAGCGGAGAATTGCGTTTCTGGAAATTGAACATCAGGCGGGCATCGGAAACGCCAGAGCCCGCCAGGGTCCGGACCGGACCAGCAGAGATGGCATTGACGCGGATGTTCTGAGATCCGTAGTCGGCCGCAAGGTAGCGAACGGAAGATTCCAGAGCTGCCTTGGCAACGCCCATAACGTTGTAGTTCGGCATCACCTTTGTAGCACCGCCATAGGTCAGGGTGACGATGGACCCGCCATTCGGCATCAGGTCCGCTGCGCGCTTCGTGATCTCTGTGAAGGAGAAGCAGGAGATCACCATGGTCCGGGAGAAATTATCCCGGGTGGTGTCAGCGTATTTGCCCTTCAGCTCGTTCTTATCGGAAAAGCCGATTGCATGGACCAGGAAGTCGATGGAGCCCCACTCTTCCTTCAGCTTGGCAAAGACGGCGTCTACACTGTCAATGTCTTCCACATCACACGGAAGCATCAAGGTGGAGCCAACGCTTTCAGCGAGCGGTTTTGTGCGCCGGCCAAAAGCTTCACCTTGATAGGTGAAGGCGAGCTCGGCGCCATGCTCTGCCAACGTCTTGGCAATACCCCAGGCAATGGAGTGATCGTTGGCAACGCCCATGATCAGGCCGCGTTTGCCCTTCATCAAATCAGACATGTACCGCTCCTCAGCCGTGATAACGCGACATCGCGAGCGATGCGTTGGTGCCGCCGAAGCCGAAGCTGTTGGACAGGACCGTATCGAGACCGGCATTGTCCACGCGGGTCGTCACGATCTCTTCCGGCTTCAGGGCCGGATCGAGTTCGTTGACGTTTGCGGATGCCGTGATGAAATCGTTCTGCATCATGAGCAGGCAATAGATCGCTTCCTGAACACCAGTTGCGCCCAGGCTGTGACCAGTCAGGGACTTGGTCGAAGAAACTGGCGGCTGGTTTTCACCAAAGACGCGACGAATTGCCTCGATCTCACCGACATCACCGACCGGTGTCGAAGTGCCGTGTGAGTTGATGTAGTCAACCTTGCGGTCGCCCAGCGTGCTTGTTGCGATCCGCATGCAGCGCTCACCGCCTTCACCGGACGGGGCCACCATGTCGTAACCGTCGGAGTTGGCGGCGTAACCAGTGACTTCTGCATAGATTTTCGCGCCGCGGGCCTTGGCATGTTCCAGTTCTTCCAGAACCACGACACCGCCGCCGCCGGCAATGACAAAGCCGTCGCGGGTCGCGTCATAAGCACGCGAGGCCGTTTCCGGTGTGTCATTGTACTTGGAGGACATGGCGCCCATGGCGTCGAACAGGCAGGACAGGGTCCAGTCGAGTTCCTCGCCGCCGCCGGCAAACATCACGTCCTGCTTGCCGAACTGGATCTGTTCCGTGGCCGCACCGATGCAGTGTGCGGACGTCGAACAGGCCGAGGTGATGGAATAGTTGATGCCCTTGATCTTGAATGGGGTCGCAAGACAGGCTGAGTTGGTTGAGCTCATTCCGCGGGTCACCATGAACGGGCCCATGCGCTTCGGAGAGCCCTTTTCTATGACGATCTTATGCGCCTGGAACAGGTTCTTCGTGGACGGGCCTCCGGAGCCCATGATCAGGCCGGTGCGCTCGTTGGAGATGTCGTTTTCTTCCAACCCGCTGTCTGCAATTGCCTGCTGCATGGAGATGTAATTGTAAGCCGCTCCATCGCCCATGAACCGCAGCTGGCGCTTGTCGATCAGCTCGGGAATGTCGACGGTCGGCATGCCGTGGACCTGGCTGCGAAAGCCATGCTCAGCATAGTCGGGGGCAAAGCTGATCCCGGATTTTCCTTCCCGGAGGCTTGCCAGAACTTCTTGTGCATTGGAACCGATGGATGACACGATTCCGATCCCGGTGACGACAACGCGTCTCATTGCGGTCTCCTAACGTTTCGATGGGCTTTGTTTCGACACTTTGGTCCGGCCCTTAGAATGGATGAACCGGCGCGTCCCGTTTAAGGAGCGCCGGCTTGAACTTTTCTGGCTCCGCAGAACCGGAGTTTAGGCGGTGGAAAGGCCCACGCGAAGATCTTTTGCCTTGTAGATTTGCTCACCGTCAGCTTTCAGCCAGCCGTCGGCAATGCCCAGGACCAAGCGGCCTTTCATGACGCGTTTAAAATCAACGCCATACTCCACGAGCTTTGTTTCCGGCGTGACCATGCCTTTGAACTTGATTTCACCGGTGGAGAGCGCCATGCCTTTGCCAGGCAATCCCTGCCAGCCCAGATGAAAACCAGTCAGCTGCCACAAGGCATCGAGCCCCAGGCAGCCCGGCATGATCGGATTACCTTGGAAGTGGCACGGAAAGAACCACAGATCCGGTTTGATATCGAATTCCGCCCGGACATAGCCCTTGTCATATTCGCCGCCGGTTTCGGAAATCTCCGTAATCCGGTCGAACATCAACATCGGGGGGAGAGGCAATTGTGCATTGCCGGGGCCAAACAGCTCGCCGCGGCCGCAGGCGAGAAGAGCTTCGTAGTCGTAGCTTGAGCGGCGCTCGGTCATTCACTTTCCGTCTTTTTGACCAAGACTCTTTTATGAGAGAGCCTTGTTATGGGTTTGTTTTCGTTTCGATTGTGGCGCCTTCCTAACACAGGGGAACCATGACCGAAAGATGTCGTAAGCGTGAAGTTTGCCCCTTTTTCTGCGGTTTTTCGAACTTATTGAATGCTGCGCTGCATGAATTTTATAGAAGGTGGAGAAAGTAGCTCTGCGTTAAAAACTTGCATATAAGGTGCAAGAAATGGCAGATATAGGCCAGTACTTGGGTTTTTGGCCCTCTTGGAACAGCTTGACGGCGCAGATTTGGCGCGCTGTGTAATGGCAAGAAAGACTTGGACCGGATCTGAATGGCAATAGAGATGGTGACTGAAACAGCCGGGAAAGACGTAACCGACATGCTGCGGAACGCTGGCCTTCGGCCGACCCGCCAACGTGTCTCCCTGGCCGAACTTCTGTATTCCAAGGGCGACCGGCACCTGTCTGCTGAACTCCTGCACGAAGAAGCTGTTGCTGCTGACGTCCCGGTGTCTCTGGCAACGGTTTACAACACGCTGCACCAGTTCACCGAAGCCGGTCTTCTGCGGGAAGTCGCAATTGAGGGCAACAAGACCTACTTCGACACCAAAGTTTCCGATCACCATCACTTCTTCATCGAAGGCGAGAATAAAGTGATCGACATTCCAGGTGAAGGTGTCGGCATCGGCGAACTCCCTGCCATCCCCGAAGGGATGGAAGTTGTTCACGTGGATGTTGTCGTGCGCTTACGGAAGAAGTCCTAAGCTATCCAGCTTTCAAAGCTCAGCGACGAAGTAGTCAGCAATCCCTTCAATCTTGGGCAGGGACTTTTGGCCGTTTGGCTGAAACCCTATTTTCATTAATAGAGCTGAAGACCGCACGTTTTCCGGATGGGCAATTGCGCAGAGCTGCGTTAATCCGAGCTCAGACCGCGCAAACGAAATAACGGCCTTGGCGGCTTCCTGGGCATAGCCGTTACCTCGATAATTTTTGTGGAACGCATAGCCAAGATCCGGCATCTCCAACCCGTCCCGCACAACAAGGCCGCAGAGACCGACAGGTTCATCGCTGTCTTTTTCTGCAACAATCCAAAGCCCGACACCCTCGTTTTCCTCAAAACCCGGCAGCACTTTTTCATCGATGTAAGCGTGCGCGGCGTCCAAGTTCGTAATGCCGCGGTCGGCGATAAAACGAATGTAGTCCGGGTCACTCATCAGCGATTGATAAAACGCGGCGTCAGAAAGTTCCGGCAATCGAAAACGAAGTCTTGGGCTTTGCGGCATGCCATCTGGTTTCAGCATGAACTGGCCTTTTCGCGCTCGATGATGGCTTTGGCCCGGACCGCGATGTCCGGTACGGCATCAAACTTCTCTTTTTCAGGGCTTTTGCAAAGATCATAAATGACGCAGCGTTTGCATTCCGGTTTGCGCGCCTTGCAAATGTATCGTCCGTGAAGGATCAGCCAGTGGTGGGCGTGGAGCGAAAACTCCTTCGGCACCGCCTTTTCCATGGACCTTTCTACATCAAGCGGGGTCTTGCCTGGGGCTATGCCGATCCTGTTACCAAGCCGGAACAAATGCGTGTCGACCGCAATGGTCGGATGGCCGAAAAAGATGTTGAGCACAACATTTGCCGTTTTCCGGCCAACGCCCGGGAGTTTTTCCAGAGCCTCCCGATCTTCTGGCACTTCACCGCCGTGATCGCGGATCAGCTGTTCGGACATTAGGATGACGTTTTTGGCCTTGGTCTTGAAAAGACCTATGGTGCGGATTTCCTCGCGAACCTTGTCTTCGCCCAGCGCAATCATCTTTTCCGGTGTATCCGCGATCTGAAACAGGTGTTTTGTCGCCCGGTTGACGCCCACATCGGTTGCTTGGGCAGACAAGAGGACCGCGACCAGCAATGTATAGGCGTTTATGTAATCGAGTTCGCCTTCCGGCTCCGGATTGTCTGCATGGAACCGCTGAAAAATCTCGTAGGTTTCCGCCTTTGTATAGCGGGATCGCTTCAGGACCTTGCCCGGATTATCGACCGACGGAGCCTTCTTTCGGACCTGCGCCGATTTGACAGATCGTTTTGCCGGTTTGACTGTGGCTGGGCTCTTTGCTTGTGTCATCTTCTCTCTATAATCCTCTCCCATGAGCGGGAACAATTCAGACCAGAGCCGTTTTGACAATACGGAAAGCGAAGACCGGCCGTTTTTTACAGCTGTTCTGACGCCGTACCGGTCACTCGGTCCGAACGGGTTCCTGATCCTCATGCTCTGTTTGGGCCTTATCAGTTTTGTTGCCGGTGCCGTATTCTGGAGCATTGGGGCCTGGCCGGTGTTTGGGTTCTTTGGCCTCGACATGGCGCTGATCTGGCTGGCGTTCCGGCTGAATTACGCCTCGGCGCGGCAGTTTGAAGAAATTCGTCTGTCCCGCCATGAAATCCTTGTCCGTAAGGTTGGTCCGGGCAAACGGAACCTGGAATACAGGTTTAATCCTATGTGGGTGCGGTTATCCGTCGACAAGATTGAGGATGAGGGCGTGACAAAAATCTCGCTCACCAGCCGCGGCGAGACTGTGGACCTCGGCAATTTCCTGAATCCGGAGGACCGCACGAGTTTTGCCGGCGCCATGACAAATGCTCTTGCCACAGCAAAAGCAGGCGGCGTTTAGAAGATCTTTCAAACCGGCCTTGTTTCCTGAGAGGGCCTCAACCGGGCAGTGGCGAGCAGAACGGCCATTCCTGCCAAAGACACTGCCGAGGCGACATACATCACCGCCCGGTAGTCGACAGCCGACGCAATAAAGCCCATCGAAACGCTGCCGATCATCCCACCTAGGAACAGGCTGTTCATGTAAACCACTGTTGCCCGCCCAGGCCGGTCAGGGGCAAAGCTCTGAACAAATGTAATCGCCACACCTGCGAAGAGGCCGTAATGAATGCCTTCCAAAACAGCGACCGCCGCGACCTCCCAGACTTCATCAACCTGCGCGAACAACACCATGTCGATGACTGCAAGACCTGCTGAAAAAAGGAGGATCGTGCGCACTCCAAACCGTTCTGCCAAACGGACGGATACCAGAATGATGATGACCTCCAGAAGGCACTTCACGGACAGCGATAGACCGGGTGTGAACCCCGGCAGGCCAACTTGATCGATGAAGTAAAGCGGCATCACTGAGACAAACAGGGAATTGGTAATGACGAAGGTGAGACATATTAGCCCGGCCGTTATGAGCCCGCAGTTGATGGGGTCCTTGTCGACAGATGATGTGTCTTTGGGTGGCGCACGAAAGCCTTTCGGCATCACGACATGCCACAAAACGAGATATAAAAGACCGAGCCCAAAGGCACTGATAAAGGCAGCCTGAAAGCCGAATTGCGCCGCGATCGAAAACGCGGCGGCCGGGCCTATCATCCAGGCAAGTGAAACCGACATGCGCAGCCAGGAATTCATCCGGCCGATATCAACACCGGTCCGATCTGCATAGAGGCGGCCGTAGGTGAAGATGATCCCTGAGCCCATGTTGGAAAGGCTCATCAAGGGGGCAACGAGTGCCAGCAAAAGCCAGAGCTCTGTTGTCTTTGTGAGGAGGCCGGCAACGGCAAGGAAGGCGATCACGGCAATCAAAAGCTGCGGACGGACCAAAACTCCCCGGTCCAGCCGTTCTCCGGCCCATCGGTTGGCCAGCAATGTGAGCGGCGCCACAAGACCGGTGTAGAGCCCGATCTGCCATGGGTCTGCGCCCAGCCCATCGACGATGAAATACCCCATCATCGGGACGAGCGAGGACACACCCATGCTGTTGGTGAGCTGCAGCGCAATGATCAGCATTGCTTGCCGCGGCAAAAATCTGGAACTGGACACGAAA
Source organism: uncultured Labrenzia sp. (assembly GCA_937911395.1). Taxonomy (GTDB): domain Bacteria; phylum Pseudomonadota; class Alphaproteobacteria; order Rhizobiales; family Stappiaceae; genus Roseibium. Next base: position 18,423 of record CALDSI010000181.1, on the reverse strand, counting down.
TCGCCTTTGGGAGGGTCAGGCATCTGGTAAGACGCTGAAACCGTAGCCCGGCACGCTTGAGGTGTCATCAGGCAAAATACAATTTTGGTTCAATGCTGGTTTGGAGGCGCTCAATAAAGAGTTCCCATAAGCAGTCGGCAATATTTGCCCAGTCGGCAGGTGCCCTGTGCATATCGGAAAACGAGATCGGCCGGTCCGTTGCCGTTTTTTGAAGGGTTCCGCAAGGTTTTCATCTGTGCAGACGCGCTTGAGAGAGCAACATGGCCATGATGGACAACTTGGCGGGCCAGCAGCAACAGCTCGCGTTGGATGAAAAACCGGAGCGGACGCTTCCGCCCACCTATGCAAGTTATGACTGGATCAGCGAAGGTCTGGCGGAACGGTCGGGCGAAAATGCGGTCATCTACACCTATTGGGATCAGCCATTTGGCTGCAAGGTCCACCGTCAGAACCGGGAACCGGAAGACTTCCTGCCCGACTGGCCGGTTTTCGATGCTCCGGATTATGGTCGCAAAGTTGAGCTCAAAAGCGTCCTCTCCCATCATCCCAAAACCCTTGGAACCGGCATTGCGGCCGGACCGGGCGTGGACAAGGCGTTTCAGGATTACATCGCGACGCTGCCGCTGAGCCTGACAAAGCTCGCCGCGCCGTTCGGGGCCCAGCAATGGCTGCTCCTGGATCTCTTCCGCCGGGCACCGGGCCTGTGGTGCAAGGTCCATCAGCAAACCGGGCTGGGACGGCTCGGAACGTTATCCCTGACGCTCGAACTCTTTTGCGCCGCAGGCCGTACGCGCCCGCAACAACGCCAGCAACTCGCCACAGCCCTTAACGAAACGACACGTGAAGTCGTGCTGACCCGCTATCTTGGTCAAACGCCGGAACCGTCTCTTCTTGCGCTTCTGGAACAGGTTCCGCCTGGCTCCGGCATTCTGGAACACCGGGCCCTTAAGGCGGCGCTGAACCAGAAAAGCGATACCCTGGACTTGAAAGATCTTGTCCGGATGAAGGACGAGATGACCGACAGGATCCTGAAACAGACCGATTGGCGGGAGATGCTGCAGATCCGCGTGCTTCTGGACCAGGGCCTCTCCTTTGTCCGCATTCTGCATATCGTTCAGTCGGGTTTAAGAAACCTGACCGAGGCTGAGCGCGCCGGTGCTCTGAAAACGCTGAAACAGATTGCCTCGCCCCAGAAACTGCAATGGTGGCTGGCACACTGGACAATGCTGGCGGGCCGAAGCCGGGAGGTTCCCCCGCCGCCCATTCCGGCAACCTCCCTATTGTCTCCACTGCAGACATGTTCCGCGATCGAGGAAGAAAACCGCCGCATGCGCAATGGCATTGCGCGGTATGTTCCGGATGTTCTGGCGGGAGACCTCTATTTCTATCACTGGGACGGCCATCCGGCGGCCACCCTCTGCCTTGCCGTTTCCGGCAATGGCGACTGGACTTTACTTGAGGCGCTAGGCGAAGACGGCGTCCCGATCCACGAGGAGGCTCTGGCCGAGATTATTTCGGCGGTTCAGGCGGGATAGGACGCCTGTTGGATTTGATCTGTCTGCGATGTTTCCAACATGCCAACCGGATCAGCCAAATTCCATGACCCTTTTTTCAGTGGTCATCCCCGCCCCCGAGCGGGGATCCACTCGCGTCTCCACTTGCAGATTTTGAGTGCAATTAGAGGGCGCTCTGCAAACGAGTGGATCCCCGGTCTTCGCTGCGCTGCGCCGGGGATGACGTCCGAGTGTATAGAAACTATGTGCTCAATCTTACTTTCTGGAGGTTCCAAGAAAATCTTGAGCAACCCGGACCAACAAGTTCCTCAATCAACGACAACCGAACAGCGGGTGAGCATCCAGTCCTTTGACAGCTTGCGGGCCTCCAGAGCCTGTTTGAGCTGATCGCTGATGAAGAAGTTTGTGATGATTTTACGCTCGAACCAAAGGTCTGGTCCCTGCAGGGCGCTTGCTGAAACCTTAAGTTTGAGGTTCTGTGCTAGGCGCAGAACCTGCCATTCACCGTAACCAATGTCTTTGACCTCTAGCGATTGCTCGGGCAAGAACGCATCTTTTTTACTCGCGACATTCAGATAGAAAAAGTTTCCGGGCATGGGCGTGACCCGATCGGAGTGCCAAAGCCGGGTGGGATAGAGTGCGCCTTCACCCAGATCGAACTGGCTAACGACTTCAGCGCTTTCCTCGGAGAGAAAAGTAAAGCCGTTGGTAAAGATTTGTGGCACGGGTTGTTCGTCGGCCGCAGGATAGTTGCCAGGCATCGGATAATTATCTGCTGGGAACCGATCTGGCGGCAAAGGCGAGCCGACACTGAACCGCCGCATCGACTTGAGAATGTCTTCCGGCTGGTTTTCGTCGTTTTCGAAATAGGCCGCGGAGCGCCAAGCTCTTCCATTCGTATGTAAATCAGCATGCCCCTCAACCATCCAGATGCAGTTGTCGGCTTCGCTCTGTTTCGTCATGGTCCTGTCCGGTGCTTGTCTTGAAAACACATCGCAATCGCTTTGGTTGATTTCACTTTCTTAAATCTACCGGGGATATAAATGTAAAGGCTAGTTTCCGCCTCCTCTTCTGCCGTCATGCCCGGACTTGATTCATTCCTGATTGGTTTAGGATTCCGGTATTTACACAGGTTGCTGCGTCTTTCCTTCTCCCCCCTTGAGGGGGAGATGTCCGCAACTGCGGACAGAGGGGGGTGACCGCTTCCGCCAAACAACAAACACTATGAAATTTGATGGGCTCATACCCCCCTCTGTCTCCTGACGGAGACATCTCCCCCTCAAGGGGGGAGACGGGCGAAAGGTGTAAGGTATTGCTAAAAAAGATTTTGTTCGGCTTTACCGAACACTAGTGGATCAAGTTCGGGTATCAGGAAAGTGGAGATGGGGGTTTCAAATCCCGAGTATTGAAGGTTGCTGCAGGCACTTTGACACCTACCCCTCTTTGCCCTGCATTCCCTTCAGTTTGTAAAGCGCTTCCAGAGCCTCCCGAGGCGTCATGTCGTCGGGATCGAACGCTCCGAGCGCTTCATGGATCGGGTCGGCCTCGTGCATGGTGGCCGGGGCGCTGGGCGGTGGGGCGAGGGTTGCGAAGAGCGGCAGCTCGTCGATCAGGTTCTGCGAAGGCGCGTTGCGGTCCTGTTCTTCCAGTTGCGAGAGAACCTGCTTGGAGCGCTCCACCACCGTTGCCGGAAGACCGGCCAGCTTGGCGACCTGAATGCCGTAAGACCGGTCAGCGGCGCCCGGCACGATCTCGTGCAGGAAGATCACCTCGCCGTTCCATTCCTTCACCGATACTGTCGCGTTTGAGAGCCGCTCCAGCTTGGCCGAAAGCGCGGTGAGTTCGTGATAGTGCGTGGCAAAGAGGGCGCGGGACTTGTTGACCTCATGCAGGTGTTCGATGGTTGCCCAGGCGATGGAAAGCCCGTCGAAGGTCGCCGTGCCCCGGCCGATTTCATCCAAAATCACCAGTGAGCGGTCGCCCGCCTGATTGAGGATTGCGGCGGTTTCGACCATCTCGACCATGAAGGTCGAGCGCCCACGTGCTAAATCATCGGCCGCGCCGACCCGGGAAAACAGCCGGTCGACAATGCCAATATGCGCAGAGGCTGCCGGAACGAAGGAGCCCATCTGGGCAAGGACGGCGATCAGCGCGTTCTGGCGCAGAAAAGTCGATTTACCGGCCATGTTCGGACCGGTGATCAGCCAGATGTGGCCGATGTCTTCGTCCGCCTCTGGGCCGAGGTTGGCGTCATTGGCAACAAAACTTTCTCCGCCCGCTTTTTTGAGTGCAACTTCAACCACCGGATGGCGGGCGGCTTTAATGTCAAAGGCGCGGCTGTCATCGACAAGAGGATGGGCGTAGTTCTCATCCTGTGCGAGTTTTGCCAAGGCAGCCGACACATCCAGAATGCTGAGGCCCTGCGCGGCAGCCTTGATCGCATCGCCGGCATCGATGATCGCCTGGGACAGCCGGTCGAAGATTTCGAGCTCAATCGCAAGGGACCGCTCCCCGGCACTGGCGATCTTGGATTCCAGATCCGCCAGCTCCGTTGTGGTGAAGCGCATGGCGCCAGCCATTGTTTGCCGGTGGATGAAGCGGCCGGGATCGGCGGTCAGTTTTTCGGTTTGTGCAGTTGGCGCTTCGATGAACCAGCCGAGCACGTTGTTGTGCTTGATCTTTAGAGAGCGCAGGCCAAGCTCGTCCGCATAGTCGGCCTGCAGTTTGGCGATCACCTTGCGGCTTTCATCGCGCAGAGCGCGCAATTCATCGAGGTCTGCATTGTAGCCGGTCGCAACGAAGTTGCCGTCGCGCTTCAAAAGCGGCGGCTCTTCTTTGATAGCGGCCACCAGTTCGGCTCCCAGCTCGTGCGGGGCCTGATCGAGGCTGGACCGGGCCGCTGCGATTTCAGCCGGGACTTCAGACGGTGTCGTGCCGGTTTGATCCAGTACAGCGCGGGCTGCCGCCAATCCTTGGGCGATCGACAGGATATCGCGCGGACCTCCGCGATTCAGCGCAATCCGGGACAGGGCGCGGGCCATATCCGGCGCGCCTTTCAAGGTTTGGCGCAGGCCCTCGCGCATGATTTCGTTGTTAAGAAAGAACGCCACTGCATCATGGCGCCGCTGAATGGCATCGACATTGACCAGCGGTCCGGCCAAGCGGCTCGCTAGTAGACGGGACCCACCGCCAGTGACGGTCCGGTCGATGGTGGACAGCAGCGAGCCCTGCCTTTCACCAGACAGTGTGCGGGAGAGTTCGAGGTTGGCACGGGTTGCCGGGTCGATGAGCATCCGGCCCGCGCCGGCCTCGCGCACCGGCGGATCGAGCGGCGGCCGTTCGCCGAGCTGCGTCTTTTCGATGTAGGAGAGAATGCCCGCAGCCGCTGAAAGTTCGGCCCGGCTGAAGGTGCCGAAGCCGTCGAGTGTTTTGACGCCAAAATAATGCGCCAGACGGTCGGCGGCCGTTGATCCGTCGAAAAAGGCCCGCGGCACGGGTGATAGGGCGCCGCCCGAGAGCTCTGCAAGCTGGCGAACGTCTTGCTCCTGCAAGAGGTTGTCCGCAAGGATCAGTTCGCGCGGGGCAACTTGTGCAAGATCGGCCGCGAGGCGCTGGTGATCGGTTTCGGAGACCTGAAACGACCCGGTCGACATGTCGATCCAGGCAAGACCATAGACCGCATCGCCCGCGAGCGAGCCGCCCTTTAACCGCGTCAGCGCCATCAGGTAATTGTTGGTCCCGGCATCCAGAAGCCGTTCTTCGGTCAGCGTGCCGGGCGTCACCAGACGCACCACATCGCGCCGGACGACGGATTTCGAGCCGCGTTTTTTGGCTTCCGCCGGATCTTCGGTTTGTTCGCAAACGGAGACGCGATGGCCCAGCGCGATGAGCTTTTGCAAATAATCATCGGCGGCATGGACCGGAACGCCGCACATCGGGATGTCTTCGCCCTGATGCTTGCCGCGTTTGGTCAGCGTAATGCCCAATGCCCGCGATGCGACTTCAGCATCTTCAAAAAAAAGCTCATAAAAATCGCCCATCCGATAGAATAAAAGACTATCCGGGTTGGCGGTTTTGATCTCGATGAACTGGGCCATCATCGGCGTGACTTTGGTGTCCGCCGGAGCCGGTTTTTGCGCGGTCGTCTGGGTCATCCCCGATACCTAAAACAACGCGCTTTGAAGGGAAAGCTCTGCATGCGCGGAACCGCGTCATTGGCCGCCGGCAAGAGATGTTTGTTGTGAATAGGCGCTTGGGCGTACCGTTCACACGGCCTTCAGCCTTGATCCGCATAAGGGATTAGAACCTCTGGGTTGAGGCATCAATACTCCGGCGATAAGGTCATACCCCGCCTTTCAGAAGCGCGCCGATAATTTAAGGAAACGCCTGCAAAATGTCCGCCGACAAGACTTCCTCCAAAACATCCGTCAGTTTCACAGATCAGGAAGCCCTGCAGTTTCACCAGCAAGGCCGTCCCGGCAAACTCGAAATCACCCCGACCAAACCGATGGCGACGCAGCGCGATCTGTCGCTCGCCTATTCGCCGGGTGTGGCTGTTCCGGTGCGGGCGATCGCGGAGGATCCGAGCAAGGCATACGACTACACCACCAAGGGCAATCTGGTTGCGGTGATCTCGAACGGGTCCGCCATCCTGGGCCTTGGAAATCTTGGCGCGCTGGCGTCGAAGCCGGTGATGGAGGGCAAGTCGGTACTGATCAAGCGGTTCGCCGATGTTGACTCGATCGATCTGGAGCTGGACACGCAGGATGTCGATGAATTCATCAATTCCGTGCGCTACATGGGTCCCTCTTTCGGCGGCATCAATCTGGAGGACATCAAGGCTCCGGACTGCTTCATCATCGAGCAGCGCTTGCGTGAACTCATGGACATTCCGGTTTTCCATGACGACCAGCACGGCACGGCCATCATCGCCGCCGCCGGCCTGATCAACGCGCTTCACCTCACCGGCCGGGACATGAAGGACACGAAAGTGGTCTGTAACGGAGCGGGCGCGGCCGGCATTGCCTGTATCGAGCTGATCAAGGCGATGGGTATCCCGAACGAGAACGTGACGCTATGCGATACCAAGGGTGTGATCTACTAGGGCCGTGAAGAGGGCATGAATCAATGGAAGTCGGCTCATGCGGTCGATACCAAGGCCCGTTCCCTTTATGACGCCCTCAAAGGCGCGGATGTTTTCTTCGGCGTGTCGGTGAAAGGCGCGCTGACACCTGACATGTTGCGTGTGATGGCGCCAAACCCAATCATCTTTGCCATGGCCAATCCGGATCCGGAAATCACACCGGAAGAAGCGGCGGAAGTACGTGATGATGCAATTGTCGCGACCGGCCGGTCCGATTATCCGAACCAGGTGAACAACGTCCTTGGCTTTCCGTACATCTTCCGCGGGGCGCTTGACGTTCAGGCGATCACGATCAACGACGACATGAAGGTCGCTTGCGCCAATGCGCTTGCCGAGCTTGCGCGCGAGGAAGTGCCGGATGAAGTCGCAGCCGCTTATCGCGGAAACCGGCCAAAGTTTGGTCCGGAATACATCATTCCAGTTCCGTTTGATCCGCGCCTTATTCACGCAATTCCGCCAGCGGTCGCCCAGGCGGCAATGGATTCAGGTGTTGCCCGCCGGCCGATCGTCGACATGGAAGCCTACAAGCATCAGCTTTCGGCGCGCCGTGACCCGGTCGCCGGTACGTTGCAGCGAATTTTCTCCAAAGTGCGCCAGCAACCAAAACGGGTCGTGTTCGCCGAAGGTGAGGAGGAGCCGACCATCCGCGCGGCCACAAGCTTTGTCAGTCAGGGGCTCGGAGAAGCCATTCTCATTGGCCGGGAAGACGAAATCCAGTCCATGGCTGAGCGCGCCGGGATCGACATCAACCGTCCAGGCATCAGCATTCAAAATGCGCGGCTGTCTGACCGGAACGCTGATTACGCGCAATACCTTTACGGCCGTATGCAGCGGCGCGGATACTTGCTGCGTGACTGCCAGCGTATGGTCAACAACGACCGGAATTATTGGGGCGCGATCATGGTGGCGCGGGGCGATGCCGACGCCATGGTGACCGGCCTGACGCGGAACTATTCCGTGGCGCTCGACACGGTCCGGGCAACTATTGATCCAAAGCCGGGTCACCGGGTCATCGGTGTGTCTTTGGCGCTCGCGCGAGGACGGACCGTTCTGGTGGCAGATACGGCGGTGATCGACATGCCGAATTCCGAAGAACTGGCGGATATCGCTGAAGAAGCAGCGCACGTTGCCCGTAAGCTCGGCTATGAGCCGCGGGTTGCGATGCTTGCCTATTCCACGTTCGGCCACCCGCGCGGCGAACGGTCCGAAAAGGTCATTGAGGCGGTCAAGATCCTTGATCGGCGCCGGGTCGACTTTGAGTATGATGGCGAAATGGCCGCCGACGTTGCGCTCGATATGGACCGTATGGCCGCTTACCCGTTCTGCCGCTTGTCCGGACCGGCCAATGTTCTCGTCATGCCGGCCTTCCACTCTGCCTCCATCTCCACAAAGATGCTGCAGGAGCTTGGGGGCGCAACGGTGATCGGCCCGCTTCTGGTCGGGTTTGACAAGTCGATCCAGATTGTTCCGCTGGGGGCGAAGGACAGCGACATCGTTAACATGGCCGCTATCGCAGCGTTCAATGTGACGTAGAACGGGTCTTTACCCAAGCAACAAAAAACCCGCATCGGCCATACCGGTGCGGGTTTTAGTCTTTTATGGCAAAAAAGCTTAGTTCGGCTTTTGCTCACCGGCCTGCTGATCGGCCGCCTGGTTGGCCATGTTCTGGCGGTACAGCTGCGCAAAATCGATCGGGTCGAGCATCAGCGGCGGGAAACCACCGTTGCGGGTTGCTTCAGACAGAATGTTGCGCGCGAACGGGAACAGCATGCGCGGGCATTCAATCATCACGAACGGGTGCATGTGATCTGCCGGAACGCCAGAAATCTTGAACAGGCCTGCATAGACCAGTTCAACGTTGAACATCACCATGTCTGGACGCTCGGCCTTGGCGTTCAGGGTAAGGATCACCTCGAACTGGTCGTCGCCGACCTGCTGGGCGCCGACATTGACATTGATGTCGAGCTTCGGCTGCTCACCCTGGATCAGGGAGCGCGGTGCATTCGGGTTTTCGAAAGAAAGATCCTTGATGTACTGGCCAAGGATGTTCATGCCCGGTGCAGCATCGGCGCCTTCCGCCTGCGGGGCTGCGCCGCCGTCATTGGTGTCGGTCATCGTTGTATAATTCCGTTGCGCGGTGCTGTTTCAAGGTAAAGGGCGTTCCGGCCCCAACTGGCTGCAGGTCCGCGTCTGCCTACAACCACTATTCCCCGGCTGGCTACCATTTAGAGGGGCCAGACACAAGGGCCGGGTGGGGAATGGCGGCTTGTCAGGCCCGCAAAACCGTATCAAAAGGGACAGATGGCTGATGATCCGACTTCCACCGTCCTCCTGCAACACAGGCATCTGAAACTCGACACGCTCGTTCGCCTTCGCTGGCTGGCGATCGGCGGTCAAACCATCGCGCTGCTCGCAGTCCATGTAGGACTTGGGTATCCCTTGCCGGCAGTGCCTACCTTTGCGCTCGTCGCCATGTCGGCTTGGCTCAATATCTTCCTGAAAGTCAGGGCTCCTGCGGTGACGCGCCTGTCAGAGCGCGGCGGTGTGATCCAGCTCGGCTATGACATTCTGCAGATGAGCGGGTTGCTTTTCCTAACCGGAGGACTGGGCAACCCATTTGCGTTTTTGTTGATGGCGCCGGTCATGGTATCTGCGGCCGGTTTGTCGGCGCGTCACACTATCCTTTTGGGTGCGTTGGCAACGCTGTGTGCGAGCATTCTTGCAGTTTACCACTTCCCACTGCCTTGGCCGGTCAGCAATGAGTTCCGTTTGCCGGTCGTCTATTCCATCGGCATTTGGGTTGCGCTGGTTTTGACGCTTGTGTTCATGGCGATCTATGCCTTTAGCGTTGCCGAAGAAGCCCGTCAGATGGCCGATGCCTTGGCGGCGACTGAACTCGTTTTGGCGCGCGAGCAGCATTTGAATGCTCTGGACGGGCTGGCAACAGCCGCGGCCCATGAGCTCGGCACGCCTTTGGCAACGATTTACCTGGTTGCCAAGGAACTGTCCGATGAATTCGATGACGGTGACCCCCGCGGCGAAGATGTGGCTCTGATCCGCTCACAGGCAGAACGCTGCCGCACGATCCTCAAGCAGTTGACTAGCCTTTCAAGTGAAGAGGACAAGACTTATCAGAGCATGCCGGTGTCGCAGTTGATTGAAGACGTGATCGATCCCTATCGTGGAACCGGTGTGCCGATCCACCCGGTTCTGGAAGGAGAAGGCCCGGAACCTATCGGTACGCGAAACGCTGCAATCCGCTATGGCCTTGGAAACCTCGTTGAGAATGCGATCGACTTTGCGAAATCCAGCGTCACCGTCTCGGCCGCATGGGACGACAAGACACTGAGCCTCACCATTGAAGACGATGGACCGGGCTTTGCACAAGAGATTCTCGGCAAAATCGGGGATCCTTATGTGTCAGTTCGCGGCGGAAAATCGCGGGAAAATGGCACGGCCGGTGGCCTGGGGCTCGGTATATTCATTGCCAAAACGCTTTTGGAGCGCACGGGTGCACGGGTTCAGCTTGGCAATCTCGGACCGGGGTCCAAAGGTGCCATGATCCGCGTCAGTTGGCCGCGAGGGGTCTTTGAACGGCATCAAGGAGTGGACGAAACGACCGATTAGCCCCATAACCAGAGAAAATGCGGTTCCGCCTTGGCAATAATTGCCTAAGTATCATCCAGACCGGCGGTACCCGCGTAAAGCAATAAACGGTTGTGCGGTATGACAGATCCGATTGTTTCGATTGAAAGCCTTGAGGATAAGAGCCTCCTCATCGTTGATGACGACAAGCCCTTCCAGCAAAGACTGGCGCGGGCCATGGAAAAACGTGGCTTCAGCACGGAGACGGCTGACGGATTGCAGGATGCCGTCATCAAAATCAGCCATCATGCTCCAGCGTTTGCGATTGTCGACATGCGCCTGGAAGACGGAAACGGTTTGGATGTCATCCAGCAAATCCGGGCCCGTCGTCCTGATGCACGCGCCATCATCCTAACCGGATATGGAAACATCGCGACTGCGGTAACCGCGGTGAAAATGGGGGCAATCGATTACCTGGCAAAGCCTGCGGACCCTGATGACATCATCGCAGCCTTGGCACGGAAACCGGAAGATAAGGCGGAGCCGCCGGAAAATCCGATGTCGGCAGACCGGGTGCGTTGGGAGCATATCCAGCGCGTCTATGAACTGTGTGACCGAAACGTTTCTGAAACGGCCCGGCGGCTCAACATGCACCGGCGCACTTTGCAGCGTATTTTGGCAAAGCGCGCTCCGCGGTAAGATCCTGTCTTCGATAAGATTTGCGAGAAACACTGGAGGCTTGCCCTTTCGGTGCCACTTTGCCTAAGTAATCGCAACTGATTATTCCATCGCGCTCCCATGGAGATCGCTTATGCGGCGCTCGGCTGCCAGGACTGATATGTCAATCGTCTTACGCACAGGTCTTGTGACCCTCATTGGTCTTGGCGCACTCGGCGCGATCAATGGCGCAAACGCACAATCAGCGCCGGAGACCTTGCGCATCAATGTGGAGCCGGCGGAGCCAGGGATCCGGTCCGTGACGCTTAACAAAGGCTACCGACCGATCATCAATCGGGACGGCAAGGGCGTTGTGATTGATACGATCGGCAGCAGCAACACTTTGCCTCCTTGCGATATCAAACTTGAAATCACACTGGAAAACAGCCGGGTTCTGCACAGGGATGCCAATATCTGCAGCGGAAACACTTTGCTCGTCGATGTGACCAGCAATGAAAAGCCGGGTGCTGTCGCACGGGTTGTTGGAGCGGGATCCGGTGTGGCAGCCGGACCAAGCACCAGTGCGCCTGAGCAGCAAATCACGGCGACGTCTGAAACATCTGAGACGAACCAGAACACTGAATCCTCAAACCCGGTTGATCTTTCGTCGGTGGATACGGGTCCGTCCGGGTCCCTGGAGCCATTGGCTGGTGGTCTGGAGTCACTTGAACAGGTTGAAACCCCTATTTCAGTGCCGGATGGTCAGACAGACACAGCGGCTTTGCCGGGCGGGTTGGAAAATCTGGTGCAAGACCGGCTCAATCAGACCGGTAATTCGGGGCAAGCCAATACCCAAGTCGTGCTTGTGACCCCATCCGAAGCACGAGAGTGGCTCGCCGAGCCCGGCAGCCAGCCCGGGGCACTCTCTGTTCTTCAGCACTCAGTGCCACAAACCGATGACCGGGATTTCCGGGCGCAATGCAGCACGCAGTCCGGCTTTGCTGCGGTGACGTTTCAGCAGGCCCCGGCCGGGCTGATCGAAGGCATGCCACAGACGGTTTCACTGGTTGCAGGCGATTTTTCAGCCAGCTACAGCGCGTTTGGGTCTTCCAACGCCAATGAAGCCGGTGTGTCGCTCCCGCAAGTGACATTGGAGATGACTGATCCCTTATGGCAGGCGTTGATCCAGCAATCAGAGCTGGCGATTACCGTCGAAGGGTTGCCGCCTTACACGGTGTCCTTGAGAGGAAGCGCGAACCCTGTCCGCCTGTTTGTCGCAACATGCGCGGTTCCGCAGCAGATCGTGTCCGATAACGGACTTGCACCGGGTCAGGATCCGAGCTCGGATCTTGCATGTTCTGAACTTGGCCGTGTCCGATCTGTGGAAGCTGAAAGGCCGGGTGAAATCATCTTCCGCAACTCAAGCGCAGAAGTGATTGAGGTGAACTGGGTCGACTATCGTGGCGGTGAGCGTCCTTATGCCCGCCTCGAGCCGGGTCAAATTCTGGAGCAGCAAACCTATGTGTCCCACGCATGGACCGTGCGCGGTGCCAACGGCCAATGCCGGGGCATTTATGTGAGCCGGACACCCTATCGCGAGGTGGTTGTTCAAGGAGCCCCTGGCTCCGTGCCTGGCGGCTTCGGAAACACGTTTGGTGGTCAGCCAGGGCAATTGCCGGGTGGTCCGGTTCCACCGGGAAGCGTGGGCGGTTTGAACTCTCCGCAAGCTTATCCGCAGCAGGCGGCGCGCGGCAATGTGGCGGATTATCTCTGCACGGCAGGCATTGATCTCAATGTCGTATTTTCGCCGGATGGTCAGACGGCAACTGTTGCCGAAATGGGATATGGCGCTGTGACCCTTCAACGTCAGGGCGGAGCAAATACATTCTACTTCGAGGCCCAGGGGCATGTGCTCAAAGGCCAGCTTCAGAATGCCAGTTGGTCACGGCCAGGTTTGCGGGATGTCTTTTGTGCGAGACGGTGAGCTTAAGTTTAGTGCGGTAATAATTTAGGCAATCAAAAGTAGAATTTAGGCATTTCCGGGTTATAAGTTTGCCGGATAACGGCTAAACGCCGTTTTTATTTGCGAAAACGCATAACTTTTAAGCCTTTGGTCAGCAGTTCGGTGTTTCTTTCCCTTAGGACTCACATGAGGGAATCACCTGAAATGTCATTCGCCCGCTGGCCAATCACCTGGAAGATCAGTCTACCGATCGCCACCATTCTTCTTTTCACAATTGCGATCTGTGTCATCAGTTTGAACAGCCTTTATTCGGCTATGTTCGATCAGAAGCTCGCAAAGATTGAAGACATTTCCAATAGCGCAGCAACGATCGCTGCCTACTACCAAGAGCAGGAAGCGTCTGGAGCCATGAGCAAGGAAGATGCTCAGGCCGCCGCAAAGGCTGCTATTGGCGCCATGCGGTTTGAAGGTGACAACTACGTCTTCGTTTATGACTACGCAGGCAACAACCTTGTTCATCCGAAAGCATCCCTGATCGGCACCAACATGATGGGTTTTGCCGACAAGACCGGTGTGAAAATTGTTGCAGAACTGATCAAGTCCGCGAAAGCCGGCGGCGGTTCTCTGCTATATTTCTGGCCGCGCGCAAACAGCGAAGTCGCGATTGCCAAGTATGGCTGGGGTGCAGGTTTTGAACCATGGGGCTGGATGCTCGGCACCGGTGTCTACATGGATGATCTGGACGCAGCTTATTGGAGCGCTGCCACCGTGATAATTGCGCTGGCTGTGGTCGGTGCACTCATCGCAATCGGGATCGCTGTTTTCGCAGTCCGGGCAACAGTTGTTCCGCTCACCGAGCTCACCGGCAACATGAACCGTCTCGCAGATGGTGAAGTCGACGTTGTCATTGAAGGCGCAGACCGCGGAGATGAAATCGGCCAGATGGCCTCGGCAATGGAAGTCTTTGTCAAAAACGAAGCGGCCCGCCGTGACCTGGAAACTCAGCAGGATGTCATCCAGGAAGAGGCCGCTCGCAAGGGTGCTGAAATCCAGCAGCTCAGTGCGGAATTTGATCGCCAGATCACCGACATGATGAACATCATCGATTCTTCTGTTCAAAGACTGCAGTCGGCTTCAGCGGACATGACTGGTGTTGCCGCTCAGACCACCGAACAGAGTGGGTTTGTATCAAATGCATCCTCTCAAGCTGCGCACAACGTCGAAACTGTGGCCGCAGCGGCTGAAGAGCTGTCTGCATCGGTCAACGAGATCCGTCGTCAGGTGCAGTCGTCCAGTGAGATTGCGGCCAAGGCAGCCAATGAGGCTGCAGCCACCAACCAGCGCATGAACGGTTTGTCGGAAGCAGCGGGCCGCATCGGTGAAGTTGTCACCCTCATTCAGGCCATTGCCGAACAGACCAACTTGCTTGCGTTGAATGCAACGATCGAGGCAGCGCGCGCTGGTGAAGCGGGCAAAGGCTTCGCAGTTGTTGCAGCCGAGGTGAAGGAGCTTGCAACTCAAACTTCCAAGGCGACCGAAGAAATCTCAAGCCAGATCACCGCGATCCAGGATGAGACCGGTCATGCGGCAACCGCGATCTCTTCTGTTACTGAGATCATCAACAACATGAACGAGATCGCTTCATCCATCGCATCGTCTGTCGAAGAACAGGGCGCTGCGACCCAGGAAATTGCAACCAATGCAACGGAAGCCTCCCGCAGCACTGTGGAAGTGACAACCAGCATTGAATCGGTCGCCTCTGCTGCGGAGAACACCCGTGACACTGCCGGCAACGTGGAGTCTTCCGCGCAGCAGCTGGAACAAAACGCCAGCATGTTGCGGGATCAAGTTGCAAACTTCTTGAGCGAAGTGCGCAAGCGCTCCGCCGCTTAATTTCACGCAAACTGCAAATCAAAAAAACCTGCGGAGCACCTGCTTCGCGGGTTTTCTTTTATGCAGCTATTTTCTGGGTAACGCGCTCATCAGATCTTGCGAAGGGCGACTTTTGAGATCCGATGGCTGGCGTTCTTGGTCAGGATCAAATCGGCGCGTGGCCGGGTCGGCAGGATATTTTCCCGGAGGTTCACAAGGTTGATGTTCGACCAGATTGTGTTCGCGGTCTCCACGGCTTCTTCGTCCGTGATGCGCGAAAACTTATGGAAATAGGATCCTGGATCACGGAAGGCTGTTTCCCTCAGGCGCATGAAGCGGTCGACATACCATTGGCGTAGCAATTCTTCGTCCGCGTCCATATAGACGGAGAAATCAAAGAAATCCGAGACGAACGGAACCGCCCGCCCGTCTCGTGGCAGTTCGCGCGTCTGCAAGACATTCAGCCCCTCAACGATTAAAATGTCCGGTTTGTCGACGGTCACCGAGTGACCGGGCATCACATCGTAATAGAAGTGCGAATAGACAGGTGCGCGAACATGCCGCTTGCCGGCCTTGATGTCGGACAGGAATTTCAGAAGTCGGGGCCGGTCGAAGCTTTCCGGAAACCCTTTTTTGGACATCAGGCCTTCGGACTCCAAAATAGCATTCGGAAACAGAAAGCCATCCGTCGTGATCAGGTCAACCTTGGGGCTGGCTGGCCAGCGCGCCAGGAGTTCTCGCAGGACACGGCTCGTGGTCGATTTGCCGACCGATACGGAGCCTGCGACGCCGATAATGAACGGGGTTTTCCCATCTCGCGTGCCGAGAAAGTCCTGGGTTGCCTGGTGAAGACCGACGGTCGATTCAGCGTAGAAGGCCAAAAGGCGCGAAAGCGGCAGATAAATCGCTTCCACTTGCTCCATGGAGACCGGCGCATTAAGGCCTTGCAGCTGAGCGACTTCCTTTGCCGTCAAGGTCATCGGTGTGTCGGCCCGCAGCCGGGACCACTGTCGTTCGCTAAACACCCGGTAGGGTGACAAATCCATGTCGAGCGCTGTCGCGACTTTCTGATCCATGGTGCCTTCGTCCCTGCTGCAGTGGCCAGCCGGCATCAGCCTATCAGGATTTATTCCTGTTGGCGGGATGCTTTTTCTTCAAGACCGGTTTGTCCCGTGCGCCCGGCAAGCTCTGCCATGACATCATCCAGCGGAACATTTAAGACATTCAGAACCACCAGCAGATGATAGAGAAGATCTGCGGCTTCCGATGTCAGTTCCTTCCGGTCTTCCTGGACGGCCGCAATCGCCGCCTCCACTGCTTCTTCCCCCAGTTTTTGAGCGCATTTGGCAACGCCCTTACCGATCAGCTTGCGCGTATAGGACATCTCATCCGAGCTCTGCGCGCGCGCCGCAATAATGGCGTCGAGGTCTTCCAGTGTGAACTTCGTCATTGGTCTATGTCCTTGCGGCAGCTCAAATGCGGCAATCAGCCGTCCATCCGCATAGCTATTCCGGCATCCGTCATGTGTTGTTTGGCTTCGTGGATCGTGTATTCGCCGAAATGGAAAATGGATGCAGCAAGCACTGCGGTCGCGTGACCGTCCCGGATGCCTTCCACCATGTGATCCAGAGTCCCGACACCGCCGGAAGCAATCACCGGCACGGGCACCGCATCGGCAATCGCTCGGGTCAGTGCAAGATTGTAGCCGGACTTGGTGCCGTCGCGGTCCATCGAGGTGACCAGCAGCTCGCCCGCACCCAGCGCAACAACTTTCTTCGCAAATTCAATGGCATCAATCCCGGTCGGGGTGCGGCCGCCATGGGTGAAGATCTCGAACTTCTCCGGTTCGCACGGCTCATTGCCCTGCTTTGCGTCAATCGAGACGACGATGCACTGAGCGCCAAATTTCTCGGCGGCTTCCTTTACGAAGTCCGGATTTTTGACCGCAGCCGTATTGATCGAAACCTTGTCCGCTCCGGCGATGAGAAGCTTGCGGATGTCTTCCACGGTCCGGACACCGCCGCCGACCGTCACCGGCATGAAACACGCCTCAGCGGTCCGGCGAACCACATCGTAGATCGTGTCCCGGCCTTCATGGCTGGCGGTGATGTCCAGAAAGCAAAGTTCGTCTGCTCCGGCTGCATCATAGGCCTTGGCCGCTTCCACCGGGTCTCCGGCATCCACGAGGTCCAGGAAATTGATGCCCTTCACGACACGGCCGTCTTTCACATCCAGGCAGGGAATGACACGCGATTTGAGGGTCATGATTTTTAGCTCCGGCTGGCGCGGATCAGATCCATCGCTTCCTTGGGATCGAGGCGGCCATCGTAAAGTGCGCGGCCGGAGATTGCTCCTTCCAGAATGGCACAATCCGGCACCAAGAGGCGATGAATGTCGTCGATCGACGCAAGACCACCCGAGGCGATCACCGGGATGGAGACGGCCTTTGCAAGCTCCAGGGTCGACGGGATGTTGAGGCCTTTCAGGATGCCGTCCCGGTCGATATCCGTATAGATGATTGCGGAAACACCTGCATCTTCGAACTGCTTGGCAAGATCAACGGCTGTGAGTTCAGATGTTTCCGCCCAGCCCTCGACCGCGACATAGCCGCCCTTGGCATCAATGCCGACGGCAACCTTGCCCGGAAACTTTTTGCAGGCTTCTTTCACCAAGTCCGGGGCGCGCACGGCGACCGTGCCGAGAATGACCCGCGAGATACCCTTCTCCAGCCAGGCTTCGATGTGGTCCAGGGTCCGGATCCCGCCGCCCAGCTGAACCGGGTTTTTCGTCGACGCCAGAATGGCATCGACCGCAGCACCGTTGACGCTTTCGCCGGCAAAGGCACCGTTCAGATCGACCACATGAAGCCACTCGAACCCTTGGTCCTCAAAGGCCTTGGCCTGAGCGCCGGGGTCGTCGTTGAACACGGTCGCCTGATCCATGTCGCCGAGCTTGAGGCGCACGCACTGGCCGTCTTTCAGGTCGATGGCGGGAAACAGGATCATCTTGTCTTACATTCCTTCCACGATGACGATCTCGCCATCGGCTACTTTCTGGCGTATTTTGACCGCCTCCTGGTATTCCGGCGAGTTATAGCAATCGACCGCGTGTTGGAAGCTCGGAAATTCAATAATGACGTTCCGGGCGCGGCCCTGGCCTTCGATGGCGTCGGTTTTGCCGCCGCGGGCGAGGAAATTCGCGCCGAAACGTTCAAACGCAGGTTTTGCGGTCTCCACGTAAGCCGGATAGCCATCCGGATCCCGTACGTCGACCCGCGCAACCCAATATCCCTTAGCCATTGTTTTCTCCCAGTCTTGTTTAAGGTGTCCAGTCCAGAAAATTGGCGATCAGCTCAAGACCGAGCCGCTGACTTTTTTCCGGGTGGAACTGTGTACCGATCATGTTGTCTCTGGCGACCATTGCCGTGAACGTGCCGGCATAATCGAAAGTTGCCAGCCGGTCGGCGTCGTTGGCGCAGGAAAAATGATAAGAGTGCACGAAATAGGCGTGCAGTCCGTTTGATCCCGTCTCGATCCCTTTGAAGACCGGATGGCTTTCCGGTTTCACGTCAATGGTGTTCCAGCCCATGTGCGGGATTTTGAGGGTCTGATCGGCCGGTTTCATCTCGGTGACGTCGCCCGAGATCCAGTCGAAACCGTCTATTGTCTCAAATTCCAGGCCGCGGCTTG
>CALDSI010000180.1 GCA_937911395.1 uncultured Labrenzia sp. | reverse complement strand
CCTTGCCGATATCGCGATTGGTTTTCAGGCATCGCACCCCGAAGTCACGGTCAACTGGCATTTGCAGGACGAACCGATCCGCTTTGCCGAGATCGGCTGTGACCTATGGATCAAGATTGGACCTGTTCCCGACGATACGCTCATAGTCCGGCGTTTGGGACGGGTTGAAAGGATGGTCGTCGGCACTTCTTCCATCGCCGAACAGGTGCAACACGCTCGACCAGATGAGACGCGCGAGATCCCGTTTGTGACCCTGACACCCTTTGAAGGGGCAAAGATCAGGCTGTCAGATCCAGATGGTGACCAATGCGACTTGAAGGTGACGGCCAAACTGGCAACGAACAACATAATGTCGCTCAAGCACGCAGCACTTTCCGGTCTCGGAGCAGCTGTGTTGCCGCGTTGGCTTATCGCCAGGGAGCTCGGGTCAGGCGAACTGGTCGATTTGTTTCCCAAGTGGCGCGCGGCAACGCTCGATGTGAACCTTGCCTATCTCCCGGCGCCCCATCAACCACGGCGGCTGACTGCTTTTGTTGATGCACTCGAAGACGGCTTGCGTAAAATCCCGGGAATGAATTGAGTTAAATTCGCAAATAAGTCAGAGATATAGCCGTTGACAGCTGTCAACTGGGAGGGTCGGCGAGAACCGCATCGGAAGTCGTCCAGCCATGAGCTCGATTGGTCCGGATCCGCCCACAGACTGTGAGACGCATCGCTATCTCAACAAGGCCATACCCCTACCAAAGCGTCCTGGCCTTCATTGATGCTTTTCTTCAAGTGCTAATTGCAGCTGATCGCGGCACACGTGATTTTTCCGATATCTAATTGATCCGAGAGCGACTTTCCCCGTTCGCTCTCCAAAGTCAGGATCGAGCCGCCCTTCAACTCTAAATCAACTCGGCTTGAAGTTACCCGGGGCATTAATAAGTTATTCAAATACATAGCCCATTGTGCTCTAGTATTTTAAGGAGTTGACGGCTTCCTAGATCGAAACAGGGATCTATTTCGAAAATGCTCGGGTACATCTGGGGATCAACGCAGCGAAAATTTCTCGTCATCATGCTCGCAACGTTGATTGCCGTGAACGGCCCGCTTTTGCTGTTGTTTTTCGTTGTCACCAAAGACACGCTGGAACGCGAGATGGTCGCGAAACAGCAGGTTCTCGTTGACGTCAACAGCAAGGTCCTGAGCAAGCTGATCTGGGATTTCGACGACGAAAACCTGAAAAAATGGACGGCGGCCATCGCCACAGAGCCAGACATTTTCAGCATCGAAGTTCTGGATGATACCAACAACCGGCTCGCGTTCTTTTCAAACGCCGAAGACAGCAACCCGGCCTCGCAAGAAGGCGGGACCCTGTTTTCAAAGGACATCATCCACGTCATTGATGAGAACGACTACAACGTCGGCACGCTGAACGTCTGGTTCATGACGGAACGCCTGCGGAGTGCCGCCATCGAACAGGTTGCCTACCCTGCCATTTTGTTTGTTGTCTCCACTATTTCTGTTCTTATCGTTGCCCTGCTTGCCAACCGTGTCATGATCAATCGGCCCTTAAGCCGGCTGAATGAGGCCATTGAGACAACTCACCGGTCGGGAACCCGCAAACGGGTGGATTGGTCGTCATCAGATGAATTCGGCAGTGTCACCGAAGCCTTTAACGAGATGCAGGACAGCCTCGACAAGGACGAAGCCAAGCTGTTGAAGGCAAACAAGCGCCTGGCGTTTCTTTATAACAACACGCCGGTGATGCTTTACTCGATTGACCATGAAGACCGGATCCTGAACGTCTCCGATTATTGGCTAAGCGCCACGGGGTATGCACGGGAGGCCGTTATAGGCCGCAAGTTCAGGGAGTTTCTTCAGCCCGATTGCACCGAGGAATATCTCGACAGCCGCAAACGCCTCTACTCAGCAGAGCACATGTCTTTTGAAATCACCTCGGTTATCATCAGGGCCGACGGATCGCCGCTGGCTGTTCTGATCACCGAAATCCGCGATTTCGACAAGAGTTCGACCGGCCGGCAGTCGCTCTCCGTCATGGCTGACATCTGTCAGCTGAAAGCCGCAGAAGCAAAGATCCTCCATCAGGCGCGAACGGATTTTCTGACCGGTTTGCTGAACCGGCACGGCTTCACGCATCGGATGAACGAGGCGATCGACGCAGCCGATGCGAACCATGAGATCTCCGTCCTCTTTTTTGATCTCGATAACTTCAAATGGGTCAATGACAATCTCGGTCACTTTGCAGGTGACCAGGTCCTGAAGCTGGTCACACAAAGAGTGTCCAAACTCTTGAAAACCGATGATTGTTTCGGCCGTTTTGGCGGCGATGAGTTCGCCATCTTGCTGTCCGGTGGCGATGTGCGCGCGCGCGCTGTCGATCTGGCAACACGCATCAACCAGGTTTTGAAGCAACCGATCAGCCTTTCCGGCAGGCAACTGCAGATTTCTGCCAGCATCGGGATTTCCTATTATCCGGAAAATGCGGATACGGCGGACGATCTGCTGCAGACCTCCGATGTCGCCATGTACCGCCAAAAGGGCAGCGGACGGAACGGACACTGTGTCTTCGATGTCCAGTTCGGCCAGGAGGCCGCACGCCAATTGGAGGTCAAGGAGCTCATTTCCGAGGCTCTGAAACATGATTGGTTTGAGCTTTACTACCAGCCCATCGTTCATCTCAACGAGCGGAGCATCGTCGGGTTCGAGGGCCTTTTGCGGCTCGTGCACCCGGACAAGGGCATTTTGCCGCCCCGGGAATACATCACGGTTGCCGAACAGACCGGCAGCATTCTGGAAATCGGCGACCGGGTCTTGCGGCTCGGCATGCGGGCGCTCAAAGAGCTTGAACAGCAAGCCGATTGGCAGGACGCCTATGTGACGCTCAACCTGTCAGCGGCCCAGTTCAGACGGGAACTGCCGGACACTTTGGCCCGGTACCTTGCGCAACACGATCTGGTGGGCGACCGCTTGGTACTCGAAATCACCGAAACAACCTTGATGCAGAACAGCGCAGATCTGGATGGACTGATCGAGGATATCCGGAAACTCGGATGCGCTCTGGCGCTCGATGATTTCGGGACCGGCTTTTCATCGCTCAGTTACATGAACCGGCTGCACGTTGATACGGTCAAGATCGACCGGTCGTTTGTTCAAGGACTTGGAGATATCTCCAACAAAGATGCGTCCGGCAAGACAGCGCCCCTTGTTGAGGCCATTGTCGGCCTGGCGGAGAAGCTGGATCTGACCGTGATTGCCGAGGGCATCGAAACCGAAGAACAACTTGGCAGCTTGACACAACGGAATGTAAGGTTTGGTCAGGGTTTCCTCTTCGGAGAGGCCAAACCGCTGAATGTTTGGATCAACGGGCCTTTGAAAAGCCGGTCAAGCAGATACGCCTTGCCGGACCTGAAAGAGCTGCAAGCCAGGCCGTACTGAAAACCGTGTCACCGACAAGGGGCAACAGATGAAGGCAGTGACAAGACGGACCGTTCTGGCAGGCATGGCGGTGTTGGCGCCCCTGCCCTCGCTCCGCTTGTCCCGGGCAAGTTCCGACCTTGGTGGTCTCAAGGTGATGACGGAAGAGTATCCCCCCTACAATTACCAGGTGGGGGGCGAGCTGATGGGGCTCAGCGTTGAGATCATGGAGGAGATCTTCAACCGGACAGCCTCCGGTCACAGCCGATCCGACATCTCCCTCCTGCCATGGGCGCGCGGCTACAACCTTACCCTCCAGCGGTCCGGGCATGCCCTCTTCTCGACGACCCGCACACCGGATCGCGAAAGCCTTTTCAAATGGGTCGGGCCCTTTGTTCCGACAGTCGTGGGGCTGATTGCAAAAAAAAGCAGAAACCTGAAGATCCAGACAGTTCAGGAGCTGGCGGACTTGCGGATCGGGGTGGTCAAGGACGATATCGGACAGTTGCTTTTGCAGGCAAAGGGTGTCCCGGACGACCGGATCGAAGCGGTGCTGTCAAACGATCAGAATTTCCGCAAGCTCATTGCCGGCCGTGTGGATGCTATCTCCTATGAGACCAGAGTAACCCGTTGGGCGCTGCAAACGCGTGATGTCGCCCTGGATGAGTATGAAACCGTCTATGAACTGGACCGCGGCGAACTCTATCTCGCGCTTCACCACCAGACGCCCGATGACCTCGTCGATCTCCTGCAATCGGTGTTCGACACCATGGTCGACGACGGCACCCATGCTCAGATCCTTCAGCGCTACGGGATCGAGTCTTAAGGCAACACCTTTGTGTGCTTCGGATTGGCTTCTGAGCACGCTCCCTGACCGGTTAGAGGTCACTTCAGCTCTTCATTCACCGCGTCCAAAAGAGCTTCCAGTTCGCCGCTTTCGATCGTTGCCCAGATGATGTCTGCGTCAACACGGAAATACTCATGGGCAATGTGATCGCGCATTCCGGCAATCAGCCGCCAGGGAATGTCCGGATGGCGGGTTGTGACTTCGGGCGGCAACGCCTTCACAGCCTCGCCAATTTCCTGAAGGCAGGCCGTCACGGCGCGGAACGTCTTGCGGTCCTCCAGCGGTGTTTTCAGGAAGGCTGCCTGATCAACGTCCGCGACAAACGTGCGAATGTCGAGAATGGCGCGCTGGATGTCTTCCAGCCGGTGGCGAGCATCACGCATGGCGCTTCAGAAAATCCGGAGTTCATCGTTGGCCGCAGCCTCCGCCACATGCGGAGCGAGGCGGGCGCGCGGCGCCAGATCCACCCGACCAGGCATGTCGAGCGCGGTCTCCAGAACATCCTTCAAACGCGAAAGATCAAACAGAGACAATTGCGCGCCTTCTTTCGGCTCGTAACTCAAGTCGATGTCGCTGCCCGCCTCAGCCTCGCCGCGTGCGAGAGAGCCGAAGAGATAGAGATGGCCGATCCCCTGCCCTTCCAGATCCGCGCGCACGCCTCTCAAACGGGCAATGACATCGGTCGCCGCCAGCGGGCCGGCTGATTGATCATCCACATAGTTCTGGACGATCTGCTTAAGCAAATCCTGCACCTTGGCCCCGCGTTCTGCGGCCAGTGCCTTGAACCGGTTTTTCAGCGGCACCGGCACCCGTGCGGACAAAAACGCGGTTTCGGCACTGTCGGAGACAAGCTTCGAGGTATTCTGCACTGACATGGAAACCACCATCGGCTATTTTGTGCACAAATGCACATTATCACGTATGGTGGCCCTTTTTCAATGCTGTTTCAAAGTTGACAGCTGTCAACTCGCCTCCTCGGCACGTGGAATGGGGAGGAGCGATCGACATTCCTAAACTCGCCGTCTTGAATTCGGGGACGTTAGATACGATAGATCATGCCTGACATCCAGATTAACCGCGCAATCCCCGCACAAACGTTCAAAACAGGTCCGGATGGATTGAAGTACCGTGGGCGCGTTGAAGACTGATAGCCCCTGCCCTTCTTTGCAGTTCACAGGACCGACCGATATGAAACCCATCAATCTCTCCGACAAGCTCTCCATGTTTGCCACTCCTTGGGATCCGCACGTTGTCGCAGATTACAACACCAACGATGTGATGGTGGTGAAGTTCAAGGGAGAGTTTCCCTTTCACCAGCATGAGGACACCGACGATTTCTTCCTCGTCCTGGAGGGCGAGATGATCATGGACATCGAAGGCCAGGACCCGCATGTGGTGAAAGCCGGGGAGCTCTTCATTGTGCCGAAAGGCGTTGTCCACCGGCCGCGCGCCGAAGAAGAAACCAAGGTCTTGCTCATTGAGCCTAAGGGCGTTCCAAACACCGGCGATTCCGGTGTCGAGCCGGCACCCAAACCCCGGATCTGATTTTCTAAACTGACCACAGTACCTTATGCACCAAAGGGACCCGAACCCGCTCGTTTGTTGACAGCTGTCAACTCTCACTTGGTCGCCCCTGCCCTTACCGGTTCATAAGAGAGTCGAGCATTGGCCGAAGCCGGAATTTCCCAGCTTCGGCCTTCTCGCTCAGAGTCCGCAAATATCCGCCAGCGGATTTGATCTCATCGGCCCGCTCTACCAGATAGGCCATCGTCACGATTGCCCCTGCCGGACCCATATGCTGTTGCGCCCGCAGCCAGGCGTCTTTCGAAATCCCGAGCATT
Source organism: uncultured Labrenzia sp. (assembly GCA_937911395.1). Classification (GTDB taxonomy): domain Bacteria; phylum Pseudomonadota; class Alphaproteobacteria; order Rhizobiales; family Stappiaceae; genus Roseibium. Next base: position 9,374 of record CALDSI010000180.1, on the reverse strand, counting down.
GGCCGGATCAGCTCCGCAGCTTTCCGAGCATCCGACCAGTTGCCCAGGCCTTCCAACGCATACTCGGCAAAGGATGGACACGCCCGCTTCAGATCTCCGAGAGAGACTTGTTCGGGATCCATCTTGGCGCTTCCCCGGATTTCATGCGCTTCAGCGTTCTGATGATCTCCCTGCCCGGCTTCCTGTTTAAGTTCATCACGCTTCTCACCATCAGACGCTCGACCAGCTGCTTCAATATAGTCTGAGCAATATTCAAATGAGTCATCTTTGTTTGAATTCTGAATGTGGCGCTCATTACGAGCGTCGTTGCCGCTCATAATTCTGTTTAATTGCGAGATATCCCCGGTTTGTACGGATGCTTCTTCGCAGTCTCTTTCGCGCAAATCCGCCTCGTCCATGCCGGCCAGGAACGCGCTTTCCACGCGGGCCCGTAAGCGCACCAAAGCGTCACAGCGCTGCTTGTGGTCGCTGAGAGCGCCGTTGCGCGCAACACGGCCGGAGAGCGCTTTGAGCTCGTCCGTAAAGCCCAGCCAAAGTACCGGGCTATGAGCGCCCTGCCCGTCCTCAAACGCAGCCTCGATCATCTTTGAAATGTCCCGGAGGTGCAGCGTGATCTCCGCCCTTACCTTTCGGACTTCCGCGGCATGCGCACGTGACGCCTCGGCGTGCTCGAAGACTTCAGGGGCCATCAAAGCGGCCGGGGCTAGATTGAAGCCAAAGGCGTCACGCACCTCACCGTCCGGCCCTTTGCGGGCGAAACGCTTGCCATTTGCGCTGTCCTTGCGCAGCAGAAGACCCGTTTTCACCAGAGTTGCGATATGCCGGCGCAGGGTCGGCGCGGACATTCCGCGGGTGCGTAAGGACAGTTCGGCATTCGATGGAAAGACGATGATGTCTTCCGACCCGTCCAATTCCTTTTCCGGATGAAAGCTCAGGAGCGCCTCCAGAACCGTGATCGCCCGATCGGACAGGGCATAGGCCGCGCGGGCCTCTGTCAGGGCGCGCAGGAACTGCCACTTGTCCGTTTTGCCGGTCCGGTTGCCGGAAGTTTTGAGAGCTGCGCGGTCGGCCTCAAGCTTCTCATGTGCCTTGAACAAGGCAACAGAAAAGGGTCCGCCGCCGAAAGGCGTCGTTGCAATTCGATCCGTCATGTCCATCACCTTCATAAAGGCAATGAAAAGGCGTTCCCGGTCGCAAAACAGGGGCTCACGTCTTGACAATTTTGGGCGGAAGTGATTCTCTCAGATTGCTACATACAAAGAGGGCTTCCGGAGCAATTTGCTTTGGGGGCCTTTTTTCTTGCCTTGTTTCCTTCCCTTCCTCGTTTCCAAATCCTTCAGCGCGGCAGTTCCGCTTTCTGAAAGTTGACAGCTGTCAACCGGCCTTACGAGCAAATCGCATTCAGTTGGTTTCCTCTTTCACTGCCTGAGATCAGAGATCTCAACGCAAAAGACGAAGCGTTTGTGTTTGGTTTGATGCGATGCGCTATAACTCAGCCGTCCGGCAGCTCCTTGTTCTTGTCCGCCTCAAACGCCGCCAAAAGATCCGGCAGTTGTTTGGCGAGATAGTGCGTGAAGCCATCCGGAGCCGTCTTGGCCAATTGGATGGTCGAGCCCTTGATGTCGGCGATCGGTTTGCCGGACCGGCTTTTGATCGTCTGTTTTTGGACCGGCTTCGATTTCCGTTTTCCAAGCCGTGTGAACAGGCGCTGGAACCGCTGATCGGAATCACAGGCGAGAAACACCTCGGAGGTGATCTCGTCGCGCGCAATAACCTCCGCCGCTTCTCCGTCGAACATCTCGGCAAGCTGGTGCCAGCGTGGCCGGCCGGCCTTGGGCGCCGGCCCAACAGCCTTGGCGATCGGGTAGGGCACTTTATCGGCGACCTGCAGGAGCCGGGTCATTTCCGTCTTGTGAACACCGAGTGCGTCCTGAACCAGGGAGCGTTCAAATCCATGATCGATCAGCGAGCGGGCGAAGAAAGCGCGTTCAATGAAAGACAGATCCCGCCGCTCGGCGTTCTCCTTACCTTGCGCCAAGATCAGGGCATCGTCGTCCAGGTCCCGGACGATCGCCAACACATTGATGCCGAGTTCTTTCGCAGCCCGGATCCGCCGGTGGCCATATGCGGCCTGGTACCAGCCATCCGCGCGCTTGGCGGCGTCCGCATGACGGCGCACAAGAACCGGAACCTGCTGACCCCGGCTTTCAAGGCTGGCTTTCAGCTCCGCAAAGCCCTCATCAAGATGCGCTTCAACAGTCAGACGGTCCGCAACGGGCGAAGGCTCGATGTGTGACGGATCGAGTGTCACCACCCGCTCGCCAGACTGTTCTTTCAACTCCTGCGCCATTTGCCCGAGGGAGAGCCCCATGGCTTTCACAGCGCCGGAGGCCGACCGCGGGCGTTCGCCGACAGGATCGGTTTTTGGAGCTGGGGCAGGGGCGGCAGGCACCGCCTTCTTCTCATGCCGGGCTTCTTGCGGCTGCACCGGAGATGGCGCAGCCGCGCTCTCCGCAGGTGCGGTTTCCGGTTCACCAGCAAACAGGGCTTTGAGGCGGTCCTTGCGTTTGGTCATGGCCACAGTGTCTCCGGACGAATAGGATCAAGCAGCCTGAGTGTAAGGCCGCCCCGGTGACCGTGGATAAGTTTTTCACAACCGTTCATTTCCCTGCCTCCGCACGGCCCCAGGCTGTGAGCATCAGGGTTTCGATCTCGGAGTTGACAGCTGTCAACGACTCCATCGCCCGGTCATAGGTGGCGCGGGTGAAGTTCTCCCGGCCAACCTCGTACAGCGTCTGTTTTGTCAGCCCCGCATCGGAAATCGCCGTCGACTTCACCATGGGAGCGGTCAAAACCCGGTCGCCGAACTGCGCCCGCAAGAACCCGGCGATCTGCGTCTGGGGGCCATCCTGAGGCTCATACCGGGTCACGAGATAGCGCAGGAAATCGAAATTCAGCGTGCCGCCGGCTTCCCGGACAACGGACAAGAGATCCGACGTCATGAACAGGAACTGGCTCATCGAGGCCACATCGAGCATCTGCGGGTGCACCGTGACGATGACAGAGCTCGCCGCGCAGAGCGCGCCGAGGGTGAGGTAGCCAAGCTGCGGCGGGCAATCGAGCACCACCACGTCGTAGTTGTCTTCGACAGACTTCAGCGCCGTCTGGACCCGGGCGAAGAACAGCTCCTGTGGATCGGAGCCCGCCGGTCGGTTTGCCAGATATTGCGGTGTCGTGTGCTCGAATTCCTGGAGCTCCAGATTGCCCGGCACCAGATCCAGCCCGTCGACATAGGTCTTGCGGTTGATCTGCTCGAACGGCAAGCGCTCCGCGTCGTAGCGGATTGCCCCATAAATCGTGTCGTTGCCGGTAAGATCCAGTTCCGGCTGATAGCCGAACAGGGAGGAGAGGGAGGCCTGAGGGTCAAGATCCACCGCCAGCACCCGGTAGCCGCGAATGGCAAGATACTGGGCAAGATGCGTTGAGGTCGTGGTCTTACCGCTGCCGCCCTTGAAGTTGGTGACCGCAATCACCTGGCAGTGTTCGCCGCGCTCCGGATCCCGGTGGCGGACATAGCTGCGCGCCTTCGTGCTGCCGGGCTCGTGCTGGCTGGCAAGATGGCTTCTGAGGGCGTTGATGTCGGCCAGTGTGTAGCTGCGGCGGCCGCGGTCGTCCGTTGCCGGGGAGGGGCCGTCGCCGGACAACGCCAACTGGCGCAGATACCCATCGGAGACCCCGATCAGCTTCGCAGCCTCGCCGGAGGTAAACGAGCGCATAACCTTGAGGCTCGACGGCGGGAACAGGCGGGCACGCAGCTCCCCGAGCTGAACAGACAACTGTTCGGCGTCTCGCGCAATTTGTTGGTCGGCAGCCATCATTGTGTCGTCAATCCTTGCCTCAAACCCGGACAGGCCGGCTTTATCGAAAAACGGAAATGTCCGACAGGGTGTGCCCTTAGCGCATGGCCTCGGGATGACTGCTGCAGCCGGTTTTCCATTTTCCTCCTGGCCGCAGCATCCTGCCTTGGCCCAAAATCATCTCTTCATCGATCCGGAAACTGTCCGGATCACGACCGGGCGGGGAGGGGGCTTGCACAGATTACCGCTGCGCGTTTGTGCTCCTCACAATCCTGAGCCGTCAATTTTGCGCAGTATCGGCAGATTCGCAAAATGCAGCAACGTCGATCAACGCCATGGACTGTTGTCAGCGCCCACGATCCCCAGTTACGGCAAAACCATCAATTCAGGAACCGTTGGCGTAGATAAAGCCGGGGAACGTTGTTAACGTCAAGTTTTTTAAGGTTAATAAGAGGTTAACGCAGCGAGCGAGAGGTCCTCGTAAGAACTGCCAAGTAACCCTTCTCGAGGAACTTCACAGTGTCTTAGGCGCTTGTCTAGCACTCATTTTCAGCAACAGAATTGCCGTTAGCAAATTGAAATCAATTGTTTTTTGCGGTTCGGTCGCCCTGGCCCTTGCCGATGAAGGTCCCAAGGATAATCTTGAGGTCAAATATGAGTCCGCGGCGGGCAATATATTCGGCATCTTTTCGCGCAAGGCGCATCGGATGGCTCATATCAATGCCATTAATCTGCGCGAATCCGGTGATTCCCGGCAAAATGTCGAGCACGCCCCGCTTGGCGCGTTCCGCAACGAGTTCCTCTTGAACGGGAAGACAGGGGCGGGGGCCCACCAGGCTGAGCTCGCCTTTCAGGATGTTCCAGACCTGCGGGAGTTCGTCGATCTTGGTCTTGCGCAGGAACGCCCCGATCGGGGTTACCGCGCTGTCTGAAATCTCATGAGTTCCCGCCTGACGCGTGTCCTTGCCCATGGTGCGGAACTTGTAGCAGGTGAAAATCGTGCCACCCTTGCCGACCCGGTCCTGGGCAAAAATACCCGGGCCAGCCGAGCCGGTTTTGACCAGAACCCAGACAATCAGCAAGAGCCACCAGAAAATGAGGATGACGGCAAGCGCAAAACCGATGTCGAACAGCTTGCGGCCAAACCGGTAGACCAGGTTGTCGTCCTTGTTGTCCGCCAGCAAAACCGGCTCATCAGAAGCAACCTTTGTCAGATCCTTACCCACAAATGCCGCAATCCGGTCGACATGAACCACCGGCGCGAGAGCCGCGACGACCGCGAACCCGGCTGAGCGCAAGAATCCCGGCAGTTTCTTCAGGACCGCAAGCTTGCCGGAAAAATCTTCACCGTAGACGGCTGGGAGGTACAGATTGAGCGCATTCAGATCCGCAGCCTGCTCAAGCGCCTCAGCGCCCGCCCGTTTGCTGCGGGCATAAGGGGTCTGTGGCCCGTCTGGAAGCGCATGAAAGCTGGAGAAATTGACAAACACCGGTACGTCAGCGGCCTTGGCTTGCACGGCGAGCTGTTGCGGGAGTTCGGCATTGGCATTGAAGAAGGTCTCGTCGCTCGCATCAGCATCGTTGTTGACAGCTACGAGGTTCAAAAAGCAATCCACGCCAGAAGAGACTTCCGGCAAATCGTCATAACCGGCAAAGCTGACTTGCGGGTCCGAGATGTTTGCGCTCGAAGGTTTGCGCCCTATGGCAACGACCTGATGCCCCTCGGCCGTCAAACGTTTCAGGAGCTGGCGGCCGACAAAACCGGATGCCCCGGTGATCACATACTTCACTTTATCGCCCTTCCGGCCGCCGTCAGTCCGCATGCACGTCTATTGCCGCTGCGGTCAATTCTTTTTCTGCGCGCAATCAAGTATCGCTATGCGGCGCTTCTACCCCGCGCCGGCATCTCAGCTCGATCAGCCACAAAACGCTCACCAGGCCAACCAGGCACCACCACCAGGCCTGCCAGGCTCCATGGCTCACCATCGCGACTGTCCAGACCGCCGCAACGGTGGAAAGGACTGCAGGCAGAAGGCCGGCCGGCACAAACCGGAGAGACCGGAAAAAAAGGAGCAGCAAAGCTGCAAACAATGCGACACCAGTCAATCCAAACTCGTACCAGACCTGGATTGCGAAGTTGTGCGGGTGACCCCAGCCCAAAAACGGCGCTGCAATACCCAGGTCCTTGTAATCGACCGCTGCCATATAGCTGGCATCGACGCCGTGGCCAAGGAAGAAGTGGTTGCTGATCAGGCTGGAAAACGCGGTCCAGATGTCCGCCCGGATCCCGACAGAGCCGTAGGGAAGGCGGCTTGCCAGAACATCCGGGATCAGCGACATCACATGCGGCGATATCACCGGCATCAAGATGAATGTGCCGAGCGTCAAAACCCCAAGAAACCAGATGCCCCTGTCTTTCAGGAGAACAAACACCGGCAACAACAGAATTGCGGCGATGAACGCCAGTTTTGCTGTCTCACTGTCCGACAGGACGGCTGCAACGCCGACGGTCAGCACCGCTGCCAAACGCAACCCCGGCACTTTTTTCGCCTGGGGCAGGGCGTAAAGCACAAACGGCAATATCAGGACCAGCGCGACAGCTGCCCGGTTCATACGGAAGACCTCTGGCGATGCCCCGACGAGGGCACGCACAGGCGTTTCGAAAATCACTTCGGAAACGAGAAACAAAGCCGTCCCGATGATCGCAAGGGGAAAGAGTATGGACCTGATAAACCGAGTGGACGCACAGACTACCAGCGCAGCAATACAGAGACCAAAAAGCGCCAGATTTCCGGCAAAATGCACCGTTGTTTCGAGGCTTCGCTCGACCGATGTCGACCAGCCAACCGATAAAGCCATGAATGCAATCAGGACAAAACATAGGGCAGCTGCCGGAGTGCGGGCTGTGGTCACAACAGAGTGAAAAAGCACCTTCAGACCCCGGTCTTTCGCTGCACACAGCAACAGAAGCACGGAGGCAAAGACAAAAATCGGCGTAGCAATATTGCGCGATAAAATCATCAAAAACGGCGTCGCGAAAACTGTCACAACAATACCGTTCAGAGTTAAATGTCTGGAAACGTTCATGTATCCGGTTTCAAACTTTGATTATTCGCGCCAAGTAATCCGTAAAACCGGAAATACCATTTTGATTAGCAAAATATGCTGGCTACACCAAGGCAAATTGCATTCTTTCCGGTATGGTGTTAGCCGACGCAGGAGTATCCACGTTGAGTTGCGCACATACAGCATGAACTTTTTGAACAAAAGACTGATTGCCATTCTCCATGACGCGTTCATGTCTGGACTGGCGCTGTTTGCCGCTCTCGTTGCGCGATACGGCATCGACCATTTGCCACCTGCGCCGACAGTGGCCGCATGGATCGCAATTTTCGTCGCCATCTCGGCGATCGTCTTCAAATTCATGGGCCTCGGCCGCGGGCTCTGGCGCTTTGCCTCGCTCGCCGATCTCAGGGCGATTGTTGTCGCCTCGCTGATCAGCATCGTGATCTTCGTCCTGGTGCTCTTCTTGATCACCCGCCTGGAAGCCCTGCCGCGGTCCGTGCCGGTCATCACCTGGTTTGTCATGGTGGTGCTGATCGGCGCTCCGCGCCTTGCCTACCGGGCCCACAAGGATGGCGGGCTTGGACGTCTTGGCGGGCTCGGAAAACCGCCGGAGGGCATCAAGCATGTCCTCCTCGCCGGTCATGTGCGCGATGCCGAACAAGCGATCCGCACCCACCAGCTGGAGCGTTCGGGCCTTTACAAGGTCCACGGCCTGATTTGCGCCAATTCGGCGAAGAGCGGGCACAGTATCCGGGGCATTCCGATCCTCGGCAATGTGGATGAACTCTCCGATCTCGCCAAGCGGCTGGAACGCTCCGGCACGCCCGTTGAGGCCATCCTGTCCGTGACGCCCCGGCCCCCGGCGGACTTTACCAAGGCTCTGACACAATCCGCCGCCGATCTCGGCATCCCGGTGAAGCGTGCCACGCCAAGGCCGCTGGATCTCAGCGAACCGGATTTTTCCGAACTCACCATTGACGATCTGCTCGGCCGTCCGCCAGTCAAGCTGGACACCAGCAGGATGAGCGACCTCATCAGCGGGCGCACCATTCTGGTGACCGGCGCCGGCGGCAGCATCGGGTCAGAGGTCGTCCGTCAGATCCTGAAGTACAATCCGGCCCGGCTGGTGCTTCTGGAGAATTCGGAATTCGCGCTCTACAAGATCGATCAGGAAGTGCAGGGCAGGGCGCCCGACCTCTCACGGACCGCCGTGATTGCCGATGTCCGCGACCGCCAGCGGATCTTTAACGTCATCCAGTGTGAGAAACCGGCCATAATCTTCCACGCCGCTGCGCTGAAACACGTGCCGCTGGTCGAAGACAATCCGCTGGAAGCCATCCAGACCAACATCATCGGCACGCGAAACGTCGCCGATGCTGCCGTTGCCGCAAAGGCGGAAGGGTTTGTCCTCATTTCAACGGACAAGGCCGTCAAGCCAACCAGCATCATGGGCGCGACCAAACGGGCTGCGGAAGTTTACTGTCAGGCGCTCGATGTATCCGGCACCTGCACCCGCTTCATCACCGTTCGCTTCGGCAACGTACTGGGATCCAACGGGTCAGTCATTCCGCTGTTCCGCCAGCAGATTGAAGCGGGCGGGCCGGTGACCATCACGCACCCAGACATGCGCCGTTATTTCATGACCATCCCGGAAGCCTCCGAGCTGGTGCTGCAGGCGGCAGCCTTCAGCGTCGAAAATTCCAACCAGCGTGGCCGGATCTACGTCCTCGACATGGGCGAACCGGTCAAGATCACAGATCTTGCCAAGATCCTGATCTCGCTCGCAGGCCTGAAGCCTGAAAAGGACATCGACCTTGCCTTTACCGGCCTTCGGCCCGGCGAAAAGCTGTTCGAGGAGCTGTTTGAGAGCAATGAGGAAAACCTGCCCTCCGGCGCGGACGGCGTGATCGTGGCGACCGCCAACCAGATGGAACTGCAGACGATCAGCACCCTGGTCACCGACCTTCAGGCCGCTGCGTCAAACGGCGATGTGCCCTTAAGCGTTGCGCACCTGTCCACCATCGTGCCGACCCTGACCAACGACAAGCTGGAACGCAAACAAGCTTAGTCCGCAAATTTGCCGATTACTGCGTCGCCTTCCTCCACCTGCCGACAGTTGCAGCGACCACCAAAACTTAGTTTGCCGACTTAGGACTTCCGCGACGCCGTCCTCGTTTTCTGCTGTCAAACGCATCAAAAGAACTATCCAGAAACTCAGTCAATAATGACTTTATTCATATGAAATATTCCGACCAAACACAAAAATATTGCAATGCGATATTTTTGACCCAACAGACTGATATTGTTTGATTAAACACCAGAATATTTTCATTTTTCTTTGAATAAAAAATAATTTTATCGCATCGCAATATTTGAAATTTTTTTTTGCATTTTTCGTTGTGTTTCTTAGATACACATTTCGAAACTATAGAGGATTCATCTTACACCTCT
>CALDSI010000179.1 GCA_937911395.1 uncultured Labrenzia sp. | reverse complement strand
TGCTCCGGCGATCCGATCGATGCGTTACTCATGGTTTCTCCTCTGAAGGTCGATCAGATGTCCCTGTCTCGTTTGATGGACCGGGATCATCCATTTTGTGAATCTCAAACCAGGTTTGGTGTGATCCCCACGGATGTGGCTGCCAGCCCTCCCGGCTCAGCAGGTCGTGAATAAGTCAGCTGCCTGCTTCGCGCGGAGCGTGAGAGAACCGTGCGCAGGTCTTTGCTGATGGTGGTTGTGCAGATCGATGGGGACAGCGCGCTGGCAGGTTTAGACGTACTGGCGCCAGCAAGGCCCGAGCCGGTTACCGAACTGCTGGCGACCGGAGCCTGTAGTTTCCGTCCGGAAAGGTGTTCCGGGGATTCAGGCATGTTCTCTGACCCGTCTAACGATTGCTGTTAGTTTCTTATAAAGCAAAATAATCATCTGACTTTCTTGGAAAATCAGAAGGTGCTTTCGGATATCGGCTGGTGCAAAACAAGGCCTGTGCTCAGCATGATTGCGGGCAACAATGATTATTCAGGAGAGCCTTATGGCCGGATATCTCACCACCCATGTTCTCGACACCGCCCAGGGCTGTCCCGGCAGGGGGATCAAGATCGACCTTTACCGGATCTCTGGTGACAGCCGCGTGATCGTTCGCAGCCTCGTAACAAATGATGATGGCCGGACCGACAGTCACATTCTTCCAGCCGATGAATTCGAAACTGGCACTTACGAACTCGAGTTTCATGTCGGCGCATATTTCGATGAAGCAGGAATTTCCCTGCCGGATCCGAAGTTTCTCGATGTCGTCCCGTTGCGCTTCGGCATGTCTGAGGAAGCGCACTATCACGTGCCGCTCCTTGTCTCGCCATATAGCTATTCGACTTACCGCGGGAGCTAGTTAACCGGATCATATTTTCAGTTTTTGAGGAAACCAGGGGCAGATAACCTGCCCCTGGTTCTATTCCGCGGCTGTGGCGCGATCGCGGAGATCGGCATGCTTGATGACAAAGTCGACAAAGTGCCGAATTTTGGGATCCTGTAAGCGGCGGTGCGGATAAAGGCAGCCGAAAATCGTCGGCGGTGGCGGCGTGTCGGTGAGGATCTCCACGAGATCTCCCTTCCGCAAGTGCTCGGCAACATCGAACCGGGGTTTGTTGACAATACCGTATCCGCTCAGGGCCCAATCCGTCAGGACGTCGCTGTGATCGGCGTCGAACTTCCCGGAGACTTGTAGTTTTCGCGGTCCTTCCTTGGTCTCAAGGACCCAAAAGTACTCAGGTGAATGCGGGTAGCGCAGCAAAAGGCAGTTATGTTCGCCGGTCAGAAGATCATCAGGTGATTGGGGTGTTCCGTGCTTTTCAAGATATTCCGGCGCAGCGCATAAAACGCGCGGACAATCGGCGATCTTCCGCAGTTTCAAGTTGGAATCTTCTGGCGTACCAATGAAGAATGCAACGTCCAATCCGTCCGACATGATGTCGACCTTGCGGTCGGATAAACGCATGTGAACTTCTGTTGCGGGGAACTGTTCATCGAACTTTGGTACAAGCGGCGAGATGATCCGGCGTCCTGCACCGAGCGGTGCGGTGATCCGCAAAACACCGCGCGGCATATCGGAGAAACTCGCAACCGCCGCCTCTGCGTCATTGATGGATTCCAATGCTTTTACAGCATGTTCGTAGAAAACCTTGCCGACTTCTGTCGGTGTCAGGGAGCGTGTCGTCCGATTGAACAGCCGGGCACCGAGATGCTTTTCCAGCTCCTTGATGCGTTTGCTGGCAACAGCTGGTGTCATGCGCAAATCCCGGCCGCCCGCCGTTATGCTGCCGAGCTCAACAACCCGCGTGAAGACCCGCAGGCTTTCCAGATAGGCCATCAGCAGTCCTCCATCGTTCAGCTGTGTCCGGTCGCGATCGTTCTTGCGAACCGTACCTTTGATGCAATGGCGTGGTTCTAGCCCGATTATCGCACAGGCATTTTCAATGGATTGTTGAAAGAATTTCCGGTTTAGCCAGATTTTTTAGAGGCGAACGCGGCCGTACGGTCCATGGCGAGATGAGAGCTTGCCGAGGACGCAATGAACCACCGCACTGAAATCCGGTTTCTTCTGAATGGCCGTAACGTCGCAGTCAAAGATGTTGAGGCCGATGCGACCCTACTCGACTTCCTGCGCCTGGACCGCCGGCTGATGGGCACAAAGGAAGGTTGCGCGGAAGGCGATTGCGGCGCGTGCACGGTTCTGGTCGGCAGGCTGCAATATGGGCAGTTGATCTACGAGACCGTCAATGCCTGCATTCGGTTCATGGCGTCGCTTGACGGCTGTCATGTTGTTACCATCGAGCATTTGCGCGGCGAAAACGGCCAATTGCATCCAATCCAACAGGCTATGGTCAACTGTCACGGAAGCCAGTGCGGCTTCTGCACCCCAGGGTTCGTGATGTCCCTTTATGCGCTTTGGATGGCAAACCCGGAGCCGACTGAAACGGAAGTTGAAACGGCGATCCAGGGGAATCTTTGCCGCTGTACGGGGTATCAGCCGATCATCGCCGCTGCCATGGCCGCCAATCGGTATGGCACACCGGCCAATGATTTTCTGACAAAAGAACGTGAGGCAATCACGAACCGGCTCACAGCCTTGCGGGATGGCCACAGGGTCGTTTGCGGTCCAAAGGACAACCAAGCAATTGTTCCTTCTAGCGTTGACGATCTCGCTGACGTTCTGGCCGAGTTTCCGCAAGCGACCCTTGTGGCCGGGTCAACGGATGTCGGGCTCTGGGTGACCAAGTTCATGCGCCCAATCGGTCCGGCCGTCTTCATCGCACATCTTGAAGAGCTCAAGGCCATCACCTCGACCGAAAGCGGGTTGGAAATCGGCGCAGGCGTGACCTACACCGAAGCGCAGGCCAGCATCTGCGAGGCGTTTCCCCATCTTGAGGCTTACTGGGACCGCATTGCCGGTCAGCAGGTGCGCAATATGGGAACGATTGGCGGCAACATTGCCAATGGGTCACCAATCGGGGATACGCCGCCAGTCCTTATCGCGCTAGAGGCTCAAATCACGCTGCGCGAAGGTAGCGTCATACGCCGTTTGCCTCTGGAAGACTTCTTCATTGAATATGGCAAGCAGGATCGCGCTCCGTGTGAGTTCGTCGAAAGCATCTCGATCCCGCGGACATCTCCCAACCAGCGTCACGGCGCTTACAAGATCTCCAAGCGCCGCGACGAAGACATTTCGTCGGGTGCCGCCGGTTTCAATGTCACGGTTGAATACGGGATAATCACCGCAGCCATTTTGGCGTTCGGCGGTATGGCGGGGACGCCGAAACGTGCAGCGGCGGCGGAAGCCGCGCTCACTGGGCAGCCCTGGGGGCAGGCCGCTTTCACAGCCGCGGGCAAGGCGCTAGAGACCGATTTCCAGCCGCTGTCCGATTGGCGGGCGTCTGCCGAGTACCGGATCACGGTCGCGCGCAATCTGCTGCAACGCTTTTTCCTCGCCCATGACGATCAGTCCGCCGATGCGACCGATCTTCTGTCCGCTTGATGACGAGAGTTCCATGAAACACGATACAATCACCAAAGCGACCCAAACCGTCAGCGGCACTGTTCACACCAACCGGCACCATGACAGCGCGGAAAAGCATGTCACGGGCCGGGCCGAATATTGTGATGATATCGGCGAGCCGCAGGGCACATTGCATGCCTATCTCGGGGTCTCTTCGGTTGCGCATGGCTTGATCAAGTCCATGGACCTGTCTGCTGTGTTGGCGGCGCCCGGCGTGGTCGGGGTTCTGACGGCAGACGACATACCGGGCGAGAACGACATCAGCCCGACGGGTCTCAAGGACGAGCCGGTGTTCCCAACGGAAAAAACCGAATTTCATGGTCAGCCGCTGTTTGCAGTGGTGGCCGAAAGCCGGAATGCGGCCCGCCGGGCCGCCGAGCTGGCCAAGATCGACTATGAAGTGCTGCTGCATGCACTCGATCCTCTTGAAGCGCAGGAAGCAGGCCATCCGTTTGTAACCGCACCTCTAAAGCTCGAGCGCGGTGAGATCGAACAAGGTTTTTCTGTCGCCGACCACTGGATCAAGGGACAGATCAAGATCGGCGGCCAGGACCACATGTACTTGGAGGGGCAGATCGCCTTCGCCATTCCGGGAGAAGATGACGACGTCGTCGTGCATTGCTCGACACAGCACCCGAGTGAAGCCCAGCACATGGTCGCGCATGTCCTCGGTGTGCCGTCCAATGCGGTAACCGTGAATGTCCGGCGCATGGGCGGCGGGTTCGGTGGCAAGGAAAGCCAGATGAACCTCTTTGCCGCTGTTGCCGCGGTCGCGGCCAAGAAATGGAATTGCCCGGTCAAGATCCGGCCCGACCGGGATCAGGATATGACCGCGACCGGCAAGCGCCACGACTTCGTGGTCGATTATAATGTCGCGTTCGATGAGTGCGGCCGCATTCAGGCTGTCGACGGTGTTTTTGCCGCGCGCTGCGGCTACTCGGCGGACCTGTCAGGTCCGGTCACCGACCGTGCGCTGTTACATGCCGACAATGCCTATTTCTATCCGCATGTCCGCTTGCGCAGCCGTCCGATGAAAACCAATACGGTTTCGAACACGGCGTTCCGCGGCTTTGGCGGTCCACAAGGCGTTGTCGCAGCAGAACGCATGATCGAGGAAATCGCCTACGCGCTTGGCAAGGATCCTCTGGAAGTCCGCAAGGCGAATTTTTATGGAGTGGCTGGGGATGGGCGGACACTCACGCCGTATCATCAGGAGGTTGAAGACAACATCCTGCCGCGGCTGATTTCCGAGCTTGAGGAAACGGCTGAATATCAGGCGCGCCGGAACGCGATCCTCGCCTTCAACAAGGCGTCAAAAGTTATCAAGAAGGGAATTGCGCTCACGCCGGTGAAGTTTGGGATTTCCTTCACAGCCACCTGGTACAACCAGGCCGGCGCTCTGATCCACATCTACAATGACGGCTCGATCCACCTGAACCACGGTGGAACGGAAATGGGCCAAGGGCTCAATACCAAGGTCGCACAGGTGGTGGCCGATGCCTTGCAAGTCGATTTTGAACGCATCAAAATTACAAAGACCACCACTGAAAAAGTCCCCAATACCTCTGCAACGGCTGCGTCCTCCGGGACCGATCTCAATGGAATGGCAGCCCTCGATGCGGCTGAGCAGCTCAAGGCGCGGTTGACTGACTTTGCCGCCGAACATTGGTCGGTCGATCCGGAGACGGTCACCTTCCGCAACAACATGGTGCAGGTCGGTCAAGACGTCGTATCCTTCAGCGATCTTGTTCGCAAGGCCTATATGGCCCGCGTGCATTTGTCGGCTGCCGGGTTCTACAAGACACCGAAAATCCATTGGGACCGCGCGGCCGGTAAGGGGCGCCCGTTCTATTATTACGCCTATGGCGCCTCGTGCTCGGAAGTCTCCATCGATACGCTGACCGGGGAATACCGGGTGGAGCGGGCCGACATCCTGCATGATGTCGGCCGGTCTCTGAACCCTGTCCTCGACAAGGGGCAGGTGGAAGGTGCGTTCATTCAGGGAATGGGCTGGCTCACGACCGAAGAGCTGTGGTGGGACAAAGCCGGGCGCCTGCGCACCCATGCGCCATCAACCTACAAGATCCCGCTGGCCTCCGACCGTCCGCGTGTCTTCAACGTCAATCTGGCCGACTGGTCCGAAAACCGGGAACTGACCATCAAACGATCCAAGGCTGTTGGCGAGCCGCCTTTCATGCTCGGCGTGTCCGTTTTTGAAGCCCTTTCGATGGCTGTGGCCAGCGTTGCCGATTACCGGGAATGCCCGCGCCTTGATGCGCCCGCCACCCCAGAACGGGTGCTGCTGGCCGTCGAGCGGCTGAAGGCGGGAGGTTAATATCATGACCGCGCTTTCTGCCAATGCAGCCGCGTTTTTTGATGCAGAAAGCGCGATCATCCGCGTCGAAGTGATCGAAGTCCGTGGTTCTTCTCCTCGGGAAGCGGGAACGGAGATGTTCGTCGGGCCAAAGTTGCTCCAGGGGACGATCGGCGGCGGCCGGCTAGAGCAGATTGCGATAGACCGTGGCAGAGAGATGTTGGAGGCTCGGCAGCTCTGCGACATGTTGGATGTGCCGCTCGGGCCGGAAATCGGCCAATGCTGCGGCGGCCATGTTCGCCTTCGCTTGAGCTGGATGAGCCGGGAGGATCGCAAGGACGCGCTCTACCGTATCCGGCAGGAGAAGGCCGAGCAGCCGCACGTTTACATCATGGGTGCGGGGCATGTCGGACGCGCAATCGCTGATCTTCTTCAGCATGCTCCGGTGACATGCGTTCTGGTCGACATGCGCCAAGAGGAGCTGCAGAAGTGTGAGGCCAAGGTCGACAAACGGTTGCGCGCACTGCCTGAGGTGGATGTGTTCAACGCACCGCCCAAAAGCGCCTTCATCGTGCTCACCCACGACCATGGCCTCGACTTTCTATTGACATCGGCGGCGCTGGAATTGGGGCATGCCGCATACGTTGGAATGATCGGGTCGGCCACCAAACGCGCAAAGCTGCGCTCCTGGTGCCGGACCCATTGTGACGACCTGACGATTGACCAGCTAACTTGCCCGATTGGGGCAACGGCCAGCCGGGACAAACGGCCGGAAATCATCGCTGCATTTGTAGCTGCCGAAGTGCTGACCGCTTTAACGACGGTTCAGCATGTCTCGGACAGCGGGGAGGAGGCTGCGCTGCTTGAAGCTGCGCAGTGAACCAATGGGCTTGCCGCGCCTGAGGAGAGGTGAGGTGCGCCTTTTTGACTGAAAGGAGACCCGGTATGCGGGTTGGGAGTTACGATTACAAACTGTTCTCAAGGGGCGATTTCAGCGCCTTTTGGGCACTGTTCAC
This sequence comes from uncultured Labrenzia sp., assembly GCA_937911395.1. Lineage (GTDB taxonomy): Bacteria > Pseudomonadota > Alphaproteobacteria > Rhizobiales > Stappiaceae > Roseibium. Next base: position 1,625 of record CALDSI010000179.1, on the reverse strand, counting down.
CGACAACCTTGGCAATCTGATGGTGCTTGCGGGCATCTGTCAGTTTGTCTTTCAAATGCCGTCAGAGATCGTCTATGGCCGGATCATTCCAGGTGCCGCTGTGGCAATCCTGGCTGGCGTGGCGGTCTATGTCTTGCTCGCCAAACGCGCGGCCGCACAACACGGTCGGGATGTGACGGCTCTGCCCTATGGTATCTCGACACCGGTGATGTTCGTCTATCTCTTCGGCGTGATTGGTCCGATTTACTGGTCGACCAACGACCCGGTTCTCGCCTGGCAGGTTGGTATCGGCGCCGGTTTCCTTGGTGGTATCGTGGCAGCGCTGGGCGCGATCATCGGTCCATGGCTTAAAAAGGTGACACCGCGCGCAGGCATGCTGGGCACCTTGTGCGGCATTGCTCTGGTGTTCATTGGCTCGGTCCCCCTTGCGACCATTTTTGAAAACCCGTTCATTGGCTTTGCGTCGATGATCATCATCCTCTGGGGGCTTGTCGGCCGGTTCCGTCTACCTTTCAACATCCCGGCAGGGTTGCTGGCTTTGATCATCGGAACGGTTGTTGCGCTGTTGATCGGTCAGTCTTCGATCAGTTTTGAAGGTGTCGGCTTCTATCCGCCGCTGCCATACTTCGGAGACCTGATCGCTGGGATTCAGCATCTCTTTTCTAACCCGGAGTTGTTCCTGGTTCTGGTGCCGGTGCAGATCTACAACTTCATCGAAACAATGAACAACGTGGAAAGCGCGGAAGCTGCCGGTGATCACTATCCGGTCGCAGCCTGCCAGATCACCGATGGTGCTGGCACCATGGTCGGTGCGCTATTCGGGTCTCCGTTCCCGACCACCGCCTATATCGGACACCCGGCTTACAAGCGGATGGGAGCCCATTCCGGCTACATCATCGGTGTCGGCATTGTCATTCCGCTGGCAGCCATGTTCGGGTTCCTCGCCTTCTTGAGCAATCTGATCCCGGTCGCCGCGGCTGCACCAGTTCTGGTATTCGTTGCCCTCAGCCTGATCACCAACACCGCGCATGCGGTCAAGGTAGAGCATATGGCGGCCGTCACGATCGCGATGATGCCGCATGTCTCGGCGTTTCTGGTGGTGAAATGGGGCTCCTTGATGGGCGCGCTCAATGCCACCGGAGCTCAGGATGTTTTACCGCTGGGTTCCCCCGAGTTGACGGCTGCACTGATGCAACAAGGCGCGCATTACGTTGGGCAGTTGGCCCTGAGCCAGGGCGCGATCCTGACCGGACTGATCTGGGGCGCAATCGTTGCAAGCGTCATTGATGGCAAGTTCCGGATCGCTGCTGGTTTTGCCTTCGCGGCCTTCGTGATGGCGTCGCTGGGTGTGATTCATTCGGCAACCTTGCACCTGCCGGAGTTTGGTGCCGTCAGCCTCGGCTATCTGATCGCCGCAGCCTTCCTGGTCATCTATCCGATCTTCCACAAGGAAGAAGCGATTGTTCCGGAAGCAGAAGGATTGCCCCGCCCGCAAGCTGCGCCGGGTGAGTAATCCAAACTGAAACAAAAGCCGGGGCAGGCGTTCTGCCTCGGCTTCCAAACCTTCAGAAAGATGTGACCATGCAATCTGACCGCCTGATGCTCCGGGGACGCCTTTTGACGTT
>CALDSI010000178.1 GCA_937911395.1 uncultured Labrenzia sp. | reverse complement strand
GGCAGGCCGGACAAAAATATATCTCCGTCGCGAGCCAGGTGCTGTCGGGACAGAACTAACAAGAACAGGACGCGAAAAGCGTGTTGGAAAAAGACCTGACGATTGTAAACCGGCGCGGTCTGCATGCCCGGGCATCGGCAAAGCTGGTGAAGCTGGTTGAGACCTTCGACGCCGACGTGGAAGTTTCAAGAGACGGCCAGACAGTGGGTGGCACCTCGATCATGGGCCTCATGATGCTTGCGGCCAGTCCTGGCTGCTGCATCAAGGTCCGCACGAGCGGCGTGCAAGCTGAACCCGCGCTCGAGGCCATCACGGATTTGGTCGAAAGCGGCTTCGGGGAAGAAGACTGACGGTCTCGACACGCCGCAAGGCTTGACCATTGGGTTGGAGGGCAAGTTGGACGCGGTTGTGGATCGGAATATGCAGGTAACGAAAGACCTGCTGGCCCATGTTCATGATGCTTTGGGGGCCGACTTTTCTTTCGAACTTCCAGATGGAACAGTCATTCCGGAAAATGGCCAGGACAGCGGACTCCGCCTATTCATTTCCGGCACTGCGATCCCTGCGCTTTTGCGGCGTCCCAGCTTAAAGACGGTTCTCGAGCTTTATGCGCGCGGCGAAGTCGAGCCGCGCGGTGGTTCGCTGTTTGATTTCGCGGACAAGCGTCCGTCCGTCAAATCAAAGACACTGTTGAAGCGTCTGAACAAACGCCTTGTTGTCGGATCAGCGGTAAAGCTGTTCTTTGCCCCGCGCGCGTCCGACAAACAACAAACGCAACTGGACGGCGGCAATACGGCTCAGCAGTCCGGGAGCGGTAAGACTGACATCGCCTTTCACTACAATGTCTCCAATGAGTTCTATCGGTTCTTTCTGGATCCGGAGATGCTTTACACCTGTGCATATTTTAAGACATGGGATACAGATCTTGCGACCGCACAGAAAGACAAGCTGGAAATGATCTGCCGGAAGCTACGCCTGAAGCCAGGGGACCGAATGCTCGACATCGGGTGCGGCTGGGGGGCTCTGATTTGTTATGCGGCCGAACATTACGGCGTGACGGCGACAGGCGTGACTTTGTCGGAAGAACAGGCTGTTCTCGCCCGTGAGCGGATCAAGGCCAAGGGCCTGGAAGGTAAAGTTTCTGTCGGGCTCAAGGACTTCCGTGAGATGGAGGGCGAGTTCGACAAGATCTCTTCCATAGGGATGTTTGAGCATGTCGGTCTGGATCATCACGAGGTATACTACCAGGCCGTTCATCGTCTTCTGCGGCCGCGCGGGATCTATCTCCACCATGCGATCACGCGCCGGGGCAAAAAGAGCCTCAAGAACTTCCGGCGCAAGCGTGCGGAATATAAGGCGCTCGTCAGATACATTTTTCCCGGTGGCGAGGTCGACCACATCGGGTGGACCCTCACCAATCTGGAATCCTACGGTTTTGAAGTTCACGATGTCGAAGGATGGCGGGAGCACTATGCACGAACCACCCGGTTGTGGGCTGAGAACCTGATGGGTGCCAAAGAGGCTGCCATTGCCGAAGTCGGGGAAGAAAAATATCGCTTGTGGCTGGCTTATCTGACAGGCGTTTCCCTCGGCTTCCAGCGCGGCACGGTCAACATCTTCCAGACTGTGTCGACCAAACGCACTAAGGGCCCCTCCCTTATGCTGCCGACACGTGAAGATCTTTATCGGAGCTAGACGGTATGGGCGATATGGAGTTCGATCTGAAACCGTGTTTCGAAGCCCCATCCTAACGATGACTTAATCATATAAAGAATTCTTTATATCTTTATTGCATGACATGCGGTGCGGGGGTATAACCCCGGCAGTGGATTGTGGCGTCGCTCGCAATCCGGCCACTTGCCGCGCAGCAGTCAATCGACTGGATCTGTGTTCCGACAGACGCGGCGCAAAATCGAGTTGGCCCGGCAACAGAGGCTGGCGCAAACAGCAGGAAACTTTCATGGCTGATTACATCGTCAAGGATATCGGACTCGCAGACTGGGGCCGCACCGAAATCGAAATCGCGGAACACGAAATGCCGGGCCTTATGGCGTGCCGGGAAGAGTTCGGCGAAAGCAAGCCGCTCAAAGGTGCCCGGATTGCTGGCTCTTTGCACATGACCATTCAGACTGCGGTGCTGATTGAAACGCTGGTTGCGCTGGGCGCGGAAGTCCGTTGGGCGTCCTGCAACATCTACTCCACACAGGATCAGGCAGCAGCTGCTATTGCCGCCTCCGGCGTTCCGGTTTTCGCTGTAAAGGGCGAAACGCTTGAGGAATATTGGGACTACGCCGACAAGATCTTCGATTTCGAAGACGGCGCCAACATGATCCTCGACGATGGTGGCGACGCCACCCTTTACATCCTGCTCGGTGCCCGCGTTGAGGCAGGTGAAACGGATCTGATCGAAAATCCGAAATCCGAAGAAGAGGAAGCTCTCTTCGCGCAGATCAAAAAGCGCGCAGCTGCCAATCCGGGCTGGTTCACCAAGCAGCGCGATATGCTGCAGGGTGTCACGGAAGAAACCACCACTGGTGTTCTGCGTCTTTATGAAATGCAGAAAAACGGCAAGCTGCCGTTCCCGGCGATCAACGTCAATGACAGCGTGACCAAGTCCAAGTTCGACAACCGCTATGGCTGCCGCGAATCTCTGGTAGACGGCATTCGCCGCGGTACCGACGTTATGATGTCGGGCAAGGTCGCTGTTGTGTGCGGCTATGGGGATGTCGGCAAAGGCTCTGCGCAATCTCTCGCAGGCGCTGGCGCCCGGGTCATCGTTACAGAGATCGACCCGATCTGCGCACTTCAGGCATCTATGGACGGCTTCGAAGTCAAGACCATGGAACAGGTTCTGCCGGAAGGCGACATTTATGTCACCGCGACCGGCAACAAGGACATCATCACCTTCGACCACATGCGTGGCATGAAGGACATGGCGATCGTCTGTAACATCGGTCACTTCGACAATGAAATTCAGGTTGCCGCTCTGAAAAACACCAAACTGCGTCCGGTCAAGGACCAGGTCGACATGTACGAGTTCCCGGATGGAAAGCGGATGATCCTGCTGTCTCAGGGGCGTCTGGTAAACCTCGGCAATGCGACAGGTCACCCGAGCTTCGTCATGTCTGCAAGCTTTACCAACCAAGTGCTTGCGCAGATCGAACTCTTCACCAAGGGCGATCAGTACAAGAACGAAGTTTATGTGCTTCCGAAGCACCTCGACGAAAAGGTTGCCCGTTTGCACCTGGCAAAGCTTGGTGTGACGTTAACTGAATTGAGTGACGACCAAGCGGATTATCTGGGGATTAACAAGTCCGGTCCGTTCAAGTCGGAACACTACAAATACTGATTCCAGCGCCTCGCCATACTAGATATGGTGAAGGTTGCGATTCGGCATTGTGAACAAAAAAATGCAGGACCCTTCAATTTGAAGGGTCCTGTTAACTTTTCAGCAAGGGACTCTTCTGCGCGATTCTCAAAAAGGTTATGGTTTTAGCGAATCAGAGGCCAGAAGGCGGATGTCTTTGATTTGCTCCCAATAATCGGGGGCTGCATCCCGTTAGAATTAGCGGGCGAAGGCGGTGTAAGGGGATCTTGGAATGCCGGAAGGCAGCGGAAACGGCGTGCGAGGCCGCACGACGTGGCAGGATTGGAGTCTAAAAACGATCAAACTCGGCAGTGTGTCGGGCTTGGCGATGGCTCTGTCTGGCAGCCCTGCTGCGGCCGCGGATTTTCTCTCCGGCACACTTGCTGCGATCAATCCCGACACGATGGTCATGTTTGGCGCCCTTGGCGGCATGTGTGCCTTTGCAGTCACGGCTGCTATCGCGCTGGTGCGTCACCGCGCCCAATCCGGCCAATTGACAGAGGCGCTTGAACAGGAAAAGCGCGATCTCAAATTCCGCGTCGACCGCCTTGAAGCCATGCTGAATACAGATGAACAGCGCGTCATCGTCTGGACGGGCAATGGCGCGATGCCGCAGATCTGGGGCATTCTTCCTGAAAAGTCGGGTGTTCCGCGTCCACCGGCTCAGCTGCTGGCTTTCGGTAGTTGGCTGACGGCAAAATGTGCAGGCGATCTTGAGCGTCATCTGGACCTTCTGTTCCGCACCGGCGAAACGTTCAACACTACACTCAAGACCCGCACTGGCAGTTACGTGGAAGCGCTGGGCCGCACGACGGGGGGTGCGGTGGTGTTGCGGCTCCGGGATCTCACGGGTGAACGCCAGGCGCAGGCCGAACTTCAAACCCGCAACGCAAAGATCTCGGGCGAGCTGCACATGTTGCATGCGCTTCTCGACGCCATGCCGGCCCCTGCTTGGCAAAGGGATGCAGAGGGCAATGTAATCTGGGCAAATGACGCTTATGCAGAAGCTGTCGAGATGCCCGATGCACAGGCGGCTGTCAAAGAAGGGGCGACCTTCCTCGATGCTGCTGCCCGCACTGCAATGGCCGTTCAGCGAAACGAAGATGGCTGCTTCAGTGCACGCATTCCAATCGTTGCATCCGGTCAGCGCAGGGTGTTCGAAATCACCGATGTCAACGCGAATGTCGGCGGTGCCGGTATTGCCGTGGACATCAGCGAACTTGAACAGGCCCAAAAAGAACTTGGCCGTGCAGAAGAGTTTCATGGACGGACGCTCGATCAGTTGGCCGCGGCCGTTGCCATCTATAGCGGCGACCGGAAGCTGCAGTTCTATAATGCTGCTTTCCGTCAGCTTTGGGATCTTGATCCCGCCTTTCTGGAAAGCCATCCGGAAGATGGTGCGGTCCTTGACGCCCTGCGGGCTGCTCGGAAGTTGCCCGAACAGGCGGACTACCGCGGCTGGCGCAACAAGATGCTGGAAGGCTATCAGTCGCTCGAAGCACGTGAAAGCTGGTGGCATTTGCCGGATGGCCGTACCCTGCGTGTAATCGCCAACCCGCATCCGCAAGGCGGTGTGACCTATATCTATGAGAATGTCACCGAGCAGCTGGATCTTGAAAGCCGCTACAACGCCCTGACGCGAGTTCAGGGTGAAACGCTGGATAATTTGTCTGAAGCCGTCGCAGTGTTTGGGTCTGATGGAAAATTGCGGCTTTGGAATCCGGCTTTTGGCCGGATCTGGGATCTTGAAGAAGACCAACTTTCCAAGTTCCCGCATGTCAATGAAGTGGTCAGCGCGTGCGCGTTGAACGACTATGAGAAAACGGCCTGGGAGCAACTCGCCAGCAATGTAACTGGCTTGGTCGACAACCGCACGCAGAATGTCAGCCGATTGGAGCGCCATAATGGTGCCGTGCTGGATTATGCAACGGTGCCTTTGCCAGACGGTGGGACTCTCGTCACGTTCGTGGATGTGACCGACAGTGTGAATGTGGAGCGGGCGCTTCTTGAAAAGAACGAAGCGCTTGAACAGGCCGACCAGATCAAGAACGCATTCATCCAGCACGTCTCCTATGAGCTGCGCTCGCCTTTGACCAACATCATAGGATTTGCGCAGCTTCTGGCAGATCCGAAGTTTGGCGATCTCACCGAAAAGCAGGGCGAATACGCCGATTACATCCAGTCTTCATCTTCGGCGCTGCTTGCCATCATCAACGATATTCTGGACCTTGCCACGCTTGATGCCGGGATCATGGAGCTGGATCTGCGGGAAGTGGATCTGGCCAACACTGTTGAAGCCGCGGTCGAAGGGCTAAAAGACCGGATCGCCGAAGCACGGATCAATCTCAGAACCCAGGTTCCAGACAACATCGGCAATATGATCGCGGACGAGAAACGCCTGCGTCAGGTCCTGTTCAATCTCATCTCCAATGCCGTACGGTACTCCGAGCCCGACGGCATTGACGACATCAGCAGCGACAGGGACGAGGACAAGGAACCCATTGTTGTCCAGGACCACGGCCACGGCCTCCCAGCGGCAATTCTAACCCAGGTTTTCAATCGTTTTGTCGGTCATGACACAGGCGCTCGCCGCCAAGGTGCGGGCCTTGGCCTTGCCATCGTCAAAAGCTTCGTCGAGCTTCACGGCGGAACCGTCGACATCGACAGCGTCGTCGGCAAGGGTACGACCGTGACCTGCGTTTTCCCAGCGCATCCGGATCTGGCTGATCAGGCTGCGGCCGAATAAGGTTCGCGTCCCCATGGCGTCCCACCAGCTTCGCGATCTAACCGCAACCTTTCTGTCTTTGTCGTTGAAAGACGAAAGCGATACGCGTCAACTCGCCGAAGACCTTGCGGCAATCCTGAAACCAGGAGACCTGTTGTGTCTTTCCGGGGATCTCGGGGCAGGTAAATCCACCTTTAGCCGGGCTCTGATCCGCAATATCGCCGGCGATTTGGCTTTGGAAGTTCCGAGCCCAACCTTCACACTGGTTCAGCCTTACGATTTGCCAAGGCTTCCACTTGCCCATTTCGATCTTTACCGGTTGGAAGAACCGGAAGAAATAGAGGAGCTGGGCCTGGAAGAAATCCTGGAGGACAGTGCGGCTCTGATTGAGTGGCCAGAAATGGCCGAAGACCTTTTGCCTGAATCGGCACTTTGGATTCAGTTCCGCCATGGAGGCGATGAAGATACACGCCATGTCGAGTTTTGCTCCGAGGATCCGGAATGGAAAAATCGAATCTCCGCCACTCTTGAGGTTCGCGCGTTCCTAAAGGCGGTGCTGAACACCGGGCAGATCACCCGGCAGCATTTGGCAGGAGATGCCTCGCTTCGGACGTTTGAGAAAATCGATGCGGGAGACGAGTCTCTGGTTCTCATGCGGTGGCCGTTCTCTGATGCAACCCTGCCGGAGACCATACGGTCCTACATGGACAAGGTACACCTTGCGAAGGATTGCCGCGCGGTTGCCGCAATAGGCGGCGAATTACGCAAGATCGGTCTCCGCGCACCGGCAATTAGGAAAGCGGATTTCGACAAGGGGCTGGTCCTGTCTGAGTTTCTCGGCGGCGAAACGATCGTGGTTGACGGCAAGCCTGTAGCGGAGCGGTACTTCGCCGCCGTCGATGTCCTTGCTGCTATGCATGCCCGGAATTTTCCAGAAACGGTGGATCTGGAAACCGGCGAAACCTATCAGGTTCCGGCGTACTCCACCAACGCACTGGTCTCTGAAGCGAATCTCTTGCTAGATTGGTATCTACCGGAGAAAACCGGAACTGAAGTCAGCGATCAAATCAGAGCGGAATTTGACGCGCTTTGGCGAGGTTTGCTGGATGGATTGTCGGCGGCCCAAAGCGGTTGGGTCCTGAGGGATTTTCACTCTCCAAACCTTCTTTGGCAGGAAGAGGCATCCGGCACTGACCGCATTGGTCTGATTGATTTTCAGGACACGGTGATCGGACCAGTCGCTTATGACGTTGCTTCCTTGCTGTTGGACGCGCGGACGGACATCGACCCCGAACTGGAAAATGCCCTTTTTGATGCTTATCTCAAAAAGCGGAAGGTGCTTGGCCAAGAAGTCGATCCGGAGGTGTTCAAAGAGGCTTATGTCGTCATGGGGGCGCAGAGGATTTCCAAGATCCTCGGCATCTTTGTCCGCCTGGCAAGACGGGACAGTAAGCCGACTTATCTTGAGCACTTGCCAAGGATGGAAGGGTACCTCGACCGGGTAATGACAGCGCCCATATTGTCCGATTTGAAAGATTGGTATCAAAGACATATTGGGTGATACTGACCGCAAGCTGAAGAGCTGATTAGACAACCGAGTATAACGATGACAGACACGCGTTTTCGCCCAACCAATGCCATGATCCTGGCCGCCGGCCTTGGCAAGCGGATGCGCCCGCTGACCGCAACCA
>CALDSI010000177.1 GCA_937911395.1 uncultured Labrenzia sp. | reverse complement strand
CCGACCTGGATAATTGTCGGGTCAACGCCGGCGATGAGCCGCTGGGCGACCCGGTTGACATCGTCCAGAGTGACAGCCTCGATTTCGCTGTTGCGCAGGTCGAAGTAATCAATGCCAAGACCGGCATTTTGAAGTGCAACCAGTTGCCGGGCGATTTTTCCGGAACTGTCAAACCGGAGTGCATAGGAGCCGGTCAGAAACCGTTTGGCACTTTCAAGTTCAGCTTCTGTCGGTCCTTCCTCGGCCATCCGGTTTAGCTGAGCCAGCATGACGTCGACGGTCTCGGATGAACGCTCTGCTTTTGTTGACGCAGAACCAACAAGAACACCTGTGTGTTTGTAAGGCGAAAGCGACGTGCCTGTGCCATAAGAGAGGCCGCGCTTCTCGCGTACTTCCTGATACATCCAGGAGGTGAAGGTTCCACCGCCTAGTATGTGGTTCATTACAAACGCTGCTTGATAGTCCGGATCGTCCCGCTTCAAACCTGGCAGCGACAACAGGATCGTGGTCTGCGGTACATCGAGGAACGCTTCGACAGTGTCTCCAGTTCGCGGGGTGAGCTCTTCGATTGGCTTGAGGTCGGCTTTCTCCGGCAAACCTGCAAAGACTGTATCCAGAACTGACTTCAGGGTTTCAGCGTCAATCGCACCAACCACTCCGATTTTGAGCCCGTTCTTTGCGATGAGCTTGGGCTTGTGCGCTTTCAAGTCCTCCGGTTGAAGGCCCCCTAGCGTCTCTGGGGTACCAAGCGTCGGTTGCGCATAAGGATGGTCGCCGAACACAGCCTTCGACAGGGCAAGTCCCGCGATGGCATCCTGATTGGTCTCATTCCGCTTTGCACGTGTGATAAGTTGAGTTTTCATGCGCTCAACTGGCTCAACATCGAACCGTGGTGCGTTCAGGGCGAGTGCGAGCATCTCCGTCGCTTCAGGAAGCGTTTGGGTCAGAGTGCGCATGCTGCCGAAGAACCTGTCCTTGCCGGTGCTGAAGTTGACGCTCACGGCCAGCTCCTCAAGCCGTGCCTGATAGTCTTCAGAGGTGAGGTCACCTGCGCCTTCATCTAGTGTTGCGGCAAGAAGGCGTGTCAGACCGGCTTTGTCTGCCGGATCTTGAGCCGAGCCGCCTTCAAAAGAGAAGTTTAGGGCAATGATCGGCACCGTGTGGTCTTCAACCAGCCATGCTTCGATGCCCTTCGGACTGATGACCCGTTCCACTTCCACAGCAAAAGATGGACGCACCGCGAGCGCTACAACGGCAAACACGAATGCGAACAGGGCAGGGGTAGCAGGGAAAACGTTTTGCAATCTCATGATCAGGCCTCCTTGCCGGACTTATCGGCGGTGTAGGCGTTTGATTGCGGGCTTCAGAGTTCCCCGGTCACAGGTGTTGCGGACAGAAATTCTCTAGCAGCAGCTTCAACGTCTTCGGGTGTGACAGCTTGGATTTGGCTTGGCCAAGTCTGAACGTCTTCGACTTTCATGCCGGTTGTGAGGGCTGCGCCGAACAGCCTTGCAAGGCCGGTTTGGCTGTCTTGAGCGTAAATCGAACTTGCGATCATGCTGCGTTTTGCCCGATTGACTTCTTCTGCGGTCACACCCTCTTCCAGCAACTTGCTCAGTTCTTGCGCAGCAGCCGCTTCAATATCTTCCAGCGTATGGCCGGGCCGCGGTGAAGCGTAGACAACAAAACGTCCGCTGTTCAGGGCGGTGCTCTGGTAATAGGCGCCGGCACTTGTGGCGAGGCCGGCATCCAGCACAAGGGCCTTGTAGAGGCGGCTGGATGGGCCCTGGCCCAAGACGTAGGACAGAATATCCAGCGCTTCCGGTGTCCGGCCCTCGCCGGTTGTCTGGCTCGGCACGATCCATGTGTGGGAGATCGCCTCTTGCCTGACCCGCGGATCTGTAACTGCGATCCGTCGTTCCCCGGCGAGTGGCGGTTCCGCTGGACGCAGACGCTCGCCCGGCTCTGCCCGGCGCGCAACCTTGCCATATGTATTCCGGGCGAGGTCCAGAACGGTGGCTGGCTCTACGTCACCTGCTACGACAAGCACGGCATTATTCGGGGTGTAGAAACGGTCATAAAATGCGATTGCCGCATCCTTGTTGAGAGCTTCGATCTCATTCTGCCAGCCGATGATCGGCGATCCGTAGGGATGATTGACGAACGTGATGGCGTTCATCGCTTCCCGCAAGCGTGACCCGGGGTCGCTCTCAACCCGGTCCCGCCGTTCTTCCAATACAACGTCCCGTTCGGGCGCGACCACTGCGTCGCTGAGAACGAGGTTTGCCATTCGGTCCGCCTCCATTTCCATCATGAGCGGCAGGTGTTCTTTTGCAACACGTTGGAAATAGGCGGTGTAATCGTAGCTGGTGAAGGCGTTTTCCTGGCCGCCGCGGTCAGCAATGATTTTTGAAAACTCACCGTCCGGATGGTCCTCGGTTCCCTTGAACATCAGGTGTTCCAGGAAGTGAGCAACACCGGATTGACCTTCGGGTTCATCGGCCGATCCGACCTTGTACCAAAGCATGTGTGTGACCACGGGGGCACGGCGGTCAGGGATTACAACCACTTCCAGTCCATTGTCGAGGACAAACCGTTCCAGGTTTGGCGCGATGACAATTTCGTCTTGCGTGACTTCCAACGCGCTTGCCTTGGACAGGGTTACGCCGGATAGCGGAACGGCAAACAGCGTGGCGGAGAAAAGGCTTGCCAAAAGTGTGCTGCGCAAGGCGCGGTCAAAACTGAGTATCGGTATTGGTTGGCGCAATCCAATCACGGGGAGCTCCTGTTGTATGCCCAAACGAAAAGGCCTCCGGCCCAAACACCCCATATAGGGTCGAATGGATCGGAGGCCTCATTAAATGTCTGTAATTTCGCGTGAAGAGTTAGTTACAGTATTTGGACTCGCCCGCCATACATCTTGGGTCGAGGCGGTTCGTTTCGTGGTCCCGCTGTACCTTCACGTATTCTTTTTTCACTTCGATTTCTGTCGACGGCATCGGAGCGTCGGCAGACGGCGTGCTGTACGCTGCAGGCGGCTCGATCAGGTATTGCCGCTGAAGCGCAGCGCCAGCTGTCTGTGTGCCGGCTTGCTGCTGTTTCAGCGCATTAAACCGCTCTGACTCGATTTTCATCTGTTCTGGTGACAGACGTTTGCCCGGGCCAAGCGCTGTATCCGGATCGGATGCTGCCCGCAGTTCCGGTGTCGACGCAGGACGTTCAACACCAACGATTTCAATCCCCGCCATCTGTTCCGGTGTCAGCCGCTTCAAGTCACCGCGATGGTCCGTGGCAACTTTGTAACGATCCCGCAGGGCGTTCATCTCATCTTCGTTGCGCTGCTCGGGCCAATTCTGCGACCCTGCACCAGCGACTTCGGTTGATGGCGACGGCAAAGTTGTGTTGTCGGCCGGCATGGCAAGCGGTGCGCGTGGTTTGTATTCGATCTCTTTTTTGTTCGGATCGACGGCGCCAAGACCCGACATGATGTTGTTCACCAAAGCCGTATCGGGAGCAACGGTCGTTCCGTCGGCTGCCTGACAAGCTGCGAGGCCTGTCACTGCTGCGAGCAGGAGGCCTTTGGAGATAAAATCGCCGAGCGTGCGCACCACAACGTATCCTTCAAGAAAGCGGACACTGTCTGACCACCGCCAAACAGAAAATAATGGATCCAGCCTATAAACCGCTAATTTGCGGCTTAATTTGGACCGTTTGCGAAACTGTCATACAGGAGACCGATGACACCTGCAACGATCCACACGTCGGCTAGGTTAAACACGTACCAGGAGAACGTACCGACGTGGAAGTGGACGAAGTCGACCACAGCTCCGTAAACGACCCGGTCGACACCGTTTCCGATTGCACCGCCGATGATTAGGGCCAGTGCAAGAGCCGGAAGCTTCAAATCGACGCGGGTCGACCAAATCCACAGTGCGATCGTCGCTGCAATGGTGAAACCAGCGAGCAACCAACGGCCAAAATCACTGTCTTGCTGGAAAAGACCGTAGGAGATGCCATGGTTCCATACGAGAACAAAATCCAGAACCGGTAAGACCCTTACCGGGCCGTTTGCGGCAAGATCAAAGCCATGGACGAACCAGATCTTGGTTGCTTGATCCAGGACGAGGCAAATGGCAGCGACAGACAGAACGAGCCAGCTTAAGCCGCCCCAGACATACGTCGGTTTTCCGGGGTGATCTGAGTTATCACTGCCATTTGTCATCAAGGTCTCATTGATCCGTTATGCGGCAACGTTGGCTGCGTCCCACTCACGCAGCGCATCGGCGTCCCTTGGTGTCACATCTGGATAATCCGGGTCTGTGCCGACTTCTGGCAGGATCTTCCAGGACCGGGCGCATTTGGTGCCCTCCGCAAGTGCGGGTACGACCGCAACGCCCTTTGTATCGTCAAGGGAAAACGCACCTTCCGGGGCCGGATCCGAACTCAAGGTGAGTTGGCTGGTAATGGCAATGTCAGCCATATCCCGGCCTGCCAGCGCAGCCATGAGATCTGGATCGGTTACGTGAACAACGGGATGCGCTTCCAATGAGGAGCCGATCCGCTTCTCGCGGCGTTCGATCTCAAGAGCCCCGGTGATCACACGGCGGACCGTTTTGATCTTGGCCCACTTCTTCGCGAGTGCATCGTCTTTCCAGTCTGCCGGTACCGCCGGGAACTGCTGCAGATGTACAGATGTTTCTTCGCCGTAGCGGGAGACCCAGGTTTCGTCCATCGTGAACGGCAGCATCGGCGCCATCCATGTCACCAGACTGTTGAACAACTTGTCGATGACATAGAGAGAGGCCTTGCGGCGATTGGAAGACCCGGCGTCGCAATAAAGCGCGTCCTTGCGGATGTCGAAATAGAACGCCGACAGTTCCACCGTCATGAATGTGAACAGCTGGTGGAAGATCTTCTTGTAGTCGTAATCGGCGTAGGCCTGGCGAACCATGGCATCAAGCTCTGCAAGCCGGTGCAGCATCAGGCGCTCCAGCTCCGGCATGTCACTGAGGGCAACTTCTTCATCGGTCGCATGCGCCAGGGAGCCCAGCATCCAGCGGAGAGTGTTCCGTAGCTTGCGGTAACTGTCGACGCTGGTTTTGATGATTTCCGGACCGATCCGCTGATCTTCCGAATAGTCGCACGACGCTGCCCAAAGACGCAGGATGTCTGCACCGTATTGCTTGATGATGTCCTGGGGGAACACCTGGTTGCCGAGCGACTTGGACATTTTGCGTCCGTCTTCGGCCATTGTGAAGCCGTGCGTCAGGACCGCATCATATGGCGCATGCCCGCGGGTGCCGCAGCTTTCCAGAAGCGAGGAGTGGAACCAACCGCGATGCTGGTCCGAGCCTTCCAGGTAGAGAACGTAGTCCTTGCCGCCTGCGGTCTTGCGCTGCGGGTTGAGGTCTTCTCGCTTTTCCAGGCAGAAGGCATGGGTGGACCCGGAATCAAACCAGACATCCAGAATGTCCATGACCATGTCCCACTCATCAGCCTTGTGATCGTTGCCGAGGAAGCGTTCCTTTGCGCCCTCTGCGAACCAGGCATCCGCTCCTTCTTGAACAAACGCCTCATAGATCCGCGCATTGACCGCTTCATCCTTGAGAACTTCAGATGTGTCCTTGTTGATGAAGACCGTGATCGGCACGCCCCAGGCGCGCTGGCGGGAGAGAACCCAATCCGGGCGGTTCTCGATCATCGAGCGTAAGCGGTTTTGACCGGAAACCGGCACGAAACGGGTCTCGTCAATCGCATTGAGGGCCCGGGTACGCAGTGTATCGCCTTCGCCGGACAAGGTCTTGTCCATATAGACGAACCATTGCGGCGTATTCCGGAAAATAATCGGTTTCTTGGAGCGCCATGAATGCGGATACTGGTGCTTCATGCGGCCAAGCCCGATCAGAGCGCCTGCCTGCTTCAGATACTCAATGTTGGCTTTGTTCGCCTTTCCCTTTTCACCCTTGTGCGTGATGACCTGATTGCCCTCCAGGCCTGGCGCATCCTTGGTGTAGAAGCCGTCGTCGGCTACCGTGAAGGGGATTGCGGTGTCGATACCGCGATCATCAAGATCCTTGGCGTTTGCCATCCAGATTTCAAAGTCGTCCGCACCGTGACCTGGAGCCGTGTGCACGAAACCGGTACCGGCATCATCGGTGACATGGTCGCCATCAAGCAGCGGCACATCAAATTGATAGCCGCCGAGATCCATATCCCGGTAAGGGTGGGCGAGCGTGAGAGCTGCCATCTCATCAGGAGATACCGCACGGACCAGTTTGAAGTCTTCAATCCGGGCGTTCTTGAAAACGTCGCCGGCAAGGGCGTCTGCGAGGATCAGAAGATCACCTTTTTGCACCCAGTTGTCGTCCGGCAGGCCGTCCTGTGTCACTTCATAAAGACCGTAGTTGATCCTGGACGAGAAGCACACGGCGCGGTTACCCGGAATGGTCCATGGGGTCGTTGTCCAGATAACAACCGAAGCGTCGAGCAGCTGCTCCGCCGCTGCTTCATCGGTGCCGCCCGCCTCAACGATCGGGAACTTCACCCAGATCTGATCGGACTGGTAGTCGTGGTATTCGATTTCCGCTTCTGCCAGCGCAGTCTTTTCAACAACAGACCACATCACCGGTTTGGAGCCGCGATAAAGCTGGCCAGACATGGCAAACTTCATGAGTTCCTGGGCAATGACCGCTTCGCTTTCAAAGCGCATGGTCAGGTACGGGTTGTCCCAGTCGCCCTCAATACCAAGACGTTTGAACTCTTCGCGCTGGACGCCGATCCAGTGATCAGCAAAGTCCCGGCATTCCTTGCGGAATTCGTTGATCGGCACTTCGTCCTTGTTCTTGCCTTTGGCGCGGTATTGCTCCTCGATCTTCCATTCGATCGGCAGACCATGGCAGTCCCAGCCCGGAACATAGTTGCTGTCATAGCCCATCATTTGCATCGACCGGGTGACGATGTCTTTCAGGGTCTTGTTCAGCGCATGTCCGATATGGATGTTGCCGTTGGCGTAAGGAGGGCCGTCATGCAGGATGAACTTGTCGCGTCCTGCTGACTGATCACGCAGCGTCTTGTAGATGCTAAGCTTTTCCCAGCGCGCCAGGATTTCCGGCTCTTTTTTGGGAAGGCCGGCCCGCATCGGGAATTCGGTTTTCGGCAGGTTCAGCGTTTCAGAATAGTCGCGGTTTGGTGCGTCGGTCATCGGTGGTCGATCCGGTCAGCGGGACGAGGCCCGCAGTCAATTTTCATGAAATGTCTGCCGGCACGATGACGGCAGTCGAACGAGGCTTATCCCGGTCCCTGGCGCCGCAATTGCGTCAGCCGAGGGCCGGGCCGGTAATTCGCTTGATGTACGCCACCTTCTTCCAGGGGCGGAAGACAACCTGTTTTTGCATGGCATGGGACATAGCAGCAGTTCGGCAAGTAATAAAGAGGGGTAAGGGATTTGATCCAAGATGCGGTTGGTTCTGCGTCCGTGGATCCAACAAGGGCATGGCAATATTAGCGGTTCTGCAAGAATTGATGGGCATATCTGTGCAAAGTGGAACTGAAGCTCGAACGGTACGGCAGCCTGCATGGAGAAATTGAAACACTTTGAGACGATCCTGACACCAGACCGGATCGATGTGTTTTTGCGGCTTGGTCCGATTTTCTATCTCGTAGGGATGTTGGGGTATCACATTCAAGAGGCCCATTACCGCGACGCCGTGCACGGCCTGTTTCTCTTGGGAGATTACATTTGCTTTTGGCTTGCGGCGGTGACTGTGTTGGCGGGGACACCGTTCGACGTCTACGAC
>CALDSI010000176.1 GCA_937911395.1 uncultured Labrenzia sp. | reverse complement strand
TCGTGCCAATGTTGACGTGCGGCTTGTTGCGCTCAAACTTTTCCTTCGCCATCGGCGTCGCTCTCTGTCCAGTACTCGGTTCAGTCGATAAGGCTCGCGCGGGCCGCTGATTGACGCTTTGGACAGAGCCCGAGCGGCAAACAACTTCCCATAAGAACTTTTCAGGATTTCCGGGCGAAAGAGCCTTCCGTTCCGGACACTCCGATCAGGCCCATGATGGAGCGGGTGAAGGGAATCGAACCCTCGTCGTCAGCTTGGAAGGCTGCTGCTCTACCATTGAGCTACACCCGCACAACGAGGAAACCAGACGATGGTGGAGGAGGTTGGATTCGAACCAACGTAGGCATAGCCAACGGATTTACAGTCCGTCCCCTTTAGCCACTCGGGCACTCCTCCATCTCGTCTTGCTTCACGCCGAAGCGATCAGGATGGCTTAACCGAAGAGCCCGCCCGGAAGGGGCGAGCAATCCCGTGGCGCGTGTTATGCAGATGCGGACCTTACCTGTCAACGCCGATTTTGAAAAGAAACGAACAAAATCAACCCGGGACCGAATACCGTGGACCCAAGCGCGCCATAACCGCTTACCATTCTTGGATCATTATGACCTTGGCCGGAGTGAAACCTCTGGGAAATTCGCCATTTCCTCATGATCTCAGTTGCAACATGCCCCTACCCTGTGGACAACTTTTTCCGGCCAATTCGGCTCTTCATTCTTCGCAGCGTTGGTCATTCCGAGACATATTCGACCGGCGGCCGGAGAGCGCCGCTTCAGATTCTATGAAATTGGAGGCAGGCCAATGCTGAAGGTTTGGGGCCGCAAAACATCGTCCAACGTCCAGGCACTTATGTGGTGCATCGGCGAGCTCGGCCTGGACTATGAGAGGTCTGACATAGGGCATAGGTTCGGGGGAGCCGATACTGAAGACTTTAAACAGCTCAATCCAAACCAGACGGTCCCGGTTCTTCAAGACTCAGACGGCCGACCGATCTGGGAGACAGGAGCCATTTTAAGATATCTGGCCGATGGATATGGGCCAGAGAGCTTTTGGCCGAAGCACCTGCAAGACCGCGCGAAGGTCGACATGTGGGCGGAGTGGTCCAAGATCAACATCGCAATGGCGTTTACGGCACCGGTTTTCTGGCAAGTCGTCCGAACACCTCAGGAGGCCCAGGACTGGAATCAGATCCGGAAGGCAGTCGCGGCCCTTGAAACCAAACTCGGAATCGCAGAGCAGCAGTTGACGAACCATCCCTTTCTAGCCGGTCCTGACTTCACATTAGCGGACATCCAGTTCGGCCACATTCTCTATCGCTACTACGACATCGATATCGACCGCGCGGATCTGCCCCGTTTGAAACGCTATTATTACCGGCTCACCGAGCGCATCGCTTTCCGCGCACACGTGATGGTGCCGTACGAGGAACTGCGCTGCAGCTAATCCAATTCGGGCGGCATCTCCCCAAATTTGTCCAGCGAGGTACGACAGGATCATTGCAGCGAACACTATTATGTTGTAGCTACAACATATGAACACCTCACTCGACATTGTTGATTTTCATGAGATGGGCCGCCTGTGCCTTGGACACTCAGTCCGCCGAACAGCCAATCTGCTGACCCGGCATTTCAACCGCTACCTCGCGCCTCTTGGTCTGGAGATCACTCAGGCGCAGCTCATGGCGGTTATTGCCAGTGGTGACGCTCTGTCCTCCTCCGACATCGCCCGTTACCTCGGAATTGACCGCTCAACCCTTGCCCGCAACCTGAAGCCACTGGAGGCTGCGGGCTTGATTGAACGGCACAAGATCGGCGCCCGGAAAGTCGCACCGAGCCTTACCAAACAAGGCATCAAACTGACCGCAGAAGTTCATGCTGCATGGGAACAGGCTCAGCGCGACCTGACACATGAACTCGGCGCGGAAACGGCGGAAGCAATTCGCGGTCACCTATCACGCCTGAGAAAAACCGAACGAGCACTCGAAACCGTAGTCGCAAAGCGGCCAGACGCGCCGTCCGGCGGGACGTCTTCCTAAACAATCGCACTAACCAAAATCATTCTTTTCAAGGACAGTTCTATGACCACCGCGCAAACCATAACGGAAAATGGCAAAACCTATCAGTTCGACGCTCTGCCAAAAGAACAAGTGGCGGATATTTCCGGAATGGATGTCTTCAAGTTGATGCTCGATGGTCAGCTGCCAGCTCCCCCGATCATGCTTCAATCCAATATCCGTTTGAAGGAATTTGATCACGGGCGCGCCGTCTTCGTCGGCCAGCCGGAAAAGCAATTCCTCAATCCGCTGGGTACAATTCATGGCGGCTGGATTTCCACGATTCTGGACAGTGCCCTCAGTTGCGCTGTCCACACCTGCCTGGAACCCGGCGAGTTCTACACAACCACATCCCTGACCGTAAACATGGTCCGACCCCTCATGCCAGGCAGCGGGGAAGTCACGTGCGAAGGCCGGATTGTCCATCGCGGCTCCCGGCTGGCAACCTCGGAAGGTGAGTTGAAAGATGCCCGCGGCAAGCTGATTGCCCATGCGACGGTCAGCTGCATGATCTTTCCCAATCCTGCAGCCTCTTCCCCTGGACGCTGATTGGGGCTAGAGCATGCGGGATGACCGACGATAGAAAACCTGCATGGAAAACTCAGCGCCACGGGTCCGGCAATACGCAAGGCCGCCCCCCCAAAACCAAGGGCAAACCGGGACCACGCCGTCCCGGTTTGCCTCCCGAAGGCCCCGTTTTGCTCTATGGCCTTCATACGGTGGAAGCAGCCTTTGCCAACAAGGATCGCAAGCGCCTGAAACTCTATGCAACGGAGAACGCAAAGAACCGTCTGCAAGAGCGCGGCGTTATCATAGATGTTCCGGTTGAGGACAAGCGCCCCAAGGAACTGGACCGGATGGTCACCAAGGACGCCGTCCACCAGGGTATGATCCTGGAAGCTGATCCCCTGCCCGCTTATGGCGCGGAACACTTAAAAGGCGCCAGGCTGATACTGGCTCTGGATCAGGTCACCGATCCGCACAATGTTGGCGCGATCCTGCGCTCCGCTGTTGCACTGGACGCAGACGCCGTTGTGACGACAGAACGCCACGCCCCGGAAGAAGGTCCGGTGCTGGCCAAATCCGCCTCGGGCGCACTTGACATGATCAAGCATGTGCGGGTGAAGAACATGGCTCGCTTCATCACCGAGATGAAGGAGCAAGGCTTTGGCTGCATAGCGCTGGACAGCGATGGTTCCGCGAGCCTTGAAGACACCGACTTCACCGAAAAGACCGTTCTGGTTCTCGGATCTGAAGGGAAAGGCGTGCGACACGGCGTACGGGAAGCCTGCGGTCTCTTGGCCAGGCTCGACATGCCTGGCGAAATCCGCTCGCTGAATGTGTCCAACGCTGCCGTGCTATCACTCTACGTCGCGCGCCAGAAAATGGGGCTTTAGGCCCCATTCACCTCCTCGAAACCTTCAAACTTCGGCGGGCCTGCATAAAGGTCTTTGTTGCTGCCAGCATTTTTATGCGCATCCCGGAATTGTTCTGATTTGGTCCAGGTGAGGAAGTCGTCTTTGCTGTTCCAGATCGTATGGGACGCATACAAAACGGTTTGACCGTCCTCGGCTTCCGGGCCTTTCAGCAAATGAAAGCTCTTAAAACCATCCAGCTCGTGGAGACGGGTCTCCCGGCCTTTCCACACGGCTTCAAAAGCGTGTTCCTGGCCCTTTTTGACTGCAAACCGGTTCATCGCGAGATACATGGCGGCATTCCTTCTTCGAATTTCTTCTGCCGATAATTATGAGTATTGCACTCATATTGCCAGTGCTGATTTCCCCAAACACTGAATTCTCCAAGGCGACAGAGCCTCAAAAAAGGTACAGACGAACCCGCCTGCCCCAGTCATCACCTGCGATCTAACAAACGCAAAATCATCGGCCCCCAGGGACGCCAACGCCACGTTCTATAGAGTAATTGTGCTGTTCTCATCATAAGTAAACACGGTGTCCGCACCGCCCTGTGCAGCGGCAGAGGCGATATAGTCGGCAACGACGAAGAGACCAAGATGTTTTCCACAAGGACATCGGCGTTTCACATGCTAAAACGGTACCTTAGGAACAAAAATGCTCGGAAAACCAAAAATTGGATGACAGCCTCTGGACATCCAACAAGTTTCTGGTAGAAGCCCTTCCCAGCGCCGGTATAGCTCAGTTGGTAGAGCACGTGATTTGTAATCTCGGGGTCGCGGGTTCGAATCCTGCTGCCGGCACCAGTCTCCTCAATAACTTAGCATATTCCATTGGCCGTAGGCGCTTGCTCTTGTAAGCACTGTGTAAGCAGTTTTTGTACGCGTTACATCGCCTTTCCCTCCCCCAATTTGAATTGAAAAATGAAAGCCCCGTCAGGGCTGTCAGAAGCTGTCTTTAGATCAACACTCCAACAACATCTGACCGGATCTGATGCCGTCAACGTTCGTCAGGGCTCGTCATTAGTGTCCCACGCCACGGCAAAACATAATGATGAACATGAAGATGACACGGTTTCAAAAACACCGCGTGTCTTTGAGGCCCAGGGTTGCGAATGAGCCCGTGGGACATAACGGCTCTGAAAGGACCCGCGTTCCATTCGAAGAAACCACGCCCAACAGTCAGTTCTGCTCACCAAGAAGCTCCACGCGCTCCCTTATGCGTAGTTCCGCTTTTTGCTCATCTTACCCAGCCCAGGGTTCAAGGAATTGGTGGGATCGATCGTTTTGTAGAAAGATGCCAAGTCGGACTTGGCCGCATAAAGATGGCCAACATTATGCTCGGCTGGATACTCCGCGCCCCGCTGATCGAGGATCTCTAGCATCTGAGCTTTCAGCGCGCGTGCGTCGACACCTTTTCGAACGATGTAGTCCTGGTGCATCACGTGACACATCAAGTGGCCGTAATACACCTTTCCCAGAAGTTTGTCCGCGATCTCTGGAGGTAAAACCTCGAACCACTCCCGGTCATTCCGACGCAGGGCAATGTCGAGGGCAAGGATCTCTTCAACATCACCTGCATGGACATGGCCATAGCGCACAGCAGCTCCTGCAGCCGCAAACCTATGAAGCCCCGCGATTTTGGCCTCTCGAGGCGTGCAAACATGCATTTGAGCACCGCGCCTCTCTAGAAAGTCGGGCAAAAAGGCCTCCGCCTCCTCAATGCCACCATCGTGCATCTTGAGGATCAAGTGATGCTCATAGCGATCACGATACTCCCGGAGAAATTTCGGCAAATGCTGAGGCCAGAACTTTGAGACGATCTGCATGAACTTGTCTGTGAAGCCCCACGTCAGCGCCAATTTGTTAAGGCGCGCATCAACCATCCCTTTAAGGGCAAAGACCATCGGCAATCGGTCCGTACCAAGTTTGTCGATCATTACCAGTGTGTCTTTGCCGTATTTGGCTGCGATATCGAAACACTCGCGATGCATGTACTCCGCTGAAACAGGCAGCGTTCCGAAGTGTTTGAGAATATGTCGGCGAAGTTCGGTGAAAACGCCAGGATCGTTCGTGCCAATGTAGAATACCTTCTCGCGCGCATAATTTTCAAAAGTGTCTAAACGGACAGCAAACGCAGCAAGTTTGCCCGCACATCCTGAGACGCCATGCAACAGCCGTGGGTCGTTGTTGTATCGGGACGGAAGGTCACTTTCCACGTCTCGCAGGATCTTCGTATAGTCAGGGTCTGAGGCGTTCTTACCAATCGGTGCAGGGCTGTCTTTGTCGTAGTCGCCATTTTCAAGACGTTTGAGGATTTCTTCCGGAGTGGCTCCCAAGTCTATCCCGAGTTCATTGACGAGTTCGAGCTCACCATCATCGGTAACCCGCGCGTAACAGGCCAGCTCGGTGTAGCTTGGACCGCGTTCGCAAAGCGCACCACCGGAATTGTTGCAAACACCGCCGACGATTGAAGCTCCAATCGATGAAGAGCCAATAACTGAGTGTGGCGACCTATTTAAGGGTCGCAGTTTCTGCTCCAGCTCAAACAGCGTATCTCCTGGCAGGCCAATGATTTGAGCGCCACCATTCAGGAGCGTAAGGCCTTTCAAACGGCTTACATTGATGAGGACGACATCCCTGTCGTAGCTGCCTTTGGGTGTCGAGCCTTCAGTAAGTCCGGTATTTGATGCTTGTAAGATTACAATCTTGTCGGCTGCGACGCAGGCATTCAATACCTGCCATTGCTCAAGAAGAGACCCCGGCCTCACCACAGCAAGGACGTCCCCTTCGCCCGAGCGAAAGCCCTTCTGAAACGGCGCCCTTGCACGCGGGTTGGTCAGAACGTTCTTCGAACCACAGATTTCAGAAAAAGTTGCAATGAGTTGGTCGTTCGTCATGATTTTCCACTCGTATCGGCAGGGCGTCGGATATGGCGGTTTACTGGGCAAACAGTGGCTTTTAGTAACCTTTAAGGTCTTGATGCACATTGATAGGGATCATCGCAATCGATTGCCGGAGCATCAACACGGCACTCGCTGCCGGACAAACCGTTCTTGAACTGCACACGGTCAACGAAATGAAACGCTGGTAAAGCCGACAACTACTTTCGGATCTCTAGGATTTTTGGTCTTCAGCCGAGACATTGTTCCTTGTATTAGGTGCGTGCCGTTCTGAATCTTCCAGGTACGGCTTGCTGTTTCTAAGGAAGACAGGAAACTGTCGAGAAATCGCAAGCAGCTTCTTCAAAAGCGGCTCTTAAGCTCTCCGTTATCTTTTTGTAGCAATGCACTCCGTAACGGAAAGCAAAAGCACAGCCTTCAACCACAGTGGGTCAGCCTTCGGTAGTGCGACCGTTGTGAGCC
>CALDSI010000175.1 GCA_937911395.1 uncultured Labrenzia sp. | reverse complement strand
GAAATGTATAGGCCAGCAGGATCACCGCGCCCAGGATCACAAGAGCCAGCGATTGAATGCGCAACAGGATAAAGGACCGCTTTTCAACCTGCCGGTAAGCCCGGTTAAGCGCTGTTCTAAGTGCCTCCACCCCGTTTGAAGCAAACCACAATGCCGCAACCGCACCAAAGGTAAGCAAATCACTGCGCGGGACTGTCAGTACATTTTCGATTTCACGGACGACAGGGGCCGCAACAGTTTTCGGCCAGGCGTCGAACACAAGTTCAGACACCGTGTCTGCCGCACCGGCCATTCCAAAAAAACCCGCAAGAGACGCAATGAAGATCAGCAAAGGGAAAATCGCGAGCAGGCCGGACAGGGCCACGTGACTGGCCATTGCAAAGCCGTCATCACGTGAAAAATGACCGATTGCATCTTTCAGCACAGCAAAAGACGCCTTGGCAAAAAGGTAAAGACTCATAGGTTTCATGTTGCTTGGCCGGGAGCTGTCGTCAAGTCTGTGCCATCGTTATGACAGCCCCCTTCGAAAGACCAACAAGTTTTGGCTCGACAAAGCCCGGTGTGCGACGCAACATAGCTTCAAGAAAACTCGCGCGCGCGCAACAAATGAAAACGGAGATGCCAATGTCCACCGCAGCCATGAAGGCCGCAGAAATGCAGCCGACTCTATCTGAGCGAACCAACGGGATCGTCCATAAATTGGACGGTCTCCTTGATCTCGCAGCGCAGCGTGTGCGCGAGCGCGTTACGGTGGACGGGCGGATTTCTTCCAGCCGGATGGAAGAAGAACAACGCGCAACACACGGGCTGGCGTGGCTCGCCACATATGTCGAAGCGCTCCGCCAGCTTGATGCCTATGCACAGCGGCTGACCGAGAGCGGCCGCTACGGCGATCTGGAAGACAAAATCGTTCAGCTCGGCTTTGCGGAATACGTGGCGCAGATCTTCGGCGGCATCCCGATGAACCAGGGGGAATTCGTCCGCCTTGCCGATCTTGGCATTTCCGATGACGAGGCCCGCTCGTTCCGGACCGCAGACATGGATGCCGTCATTGCAACAGGCAACACCATTGAAGTTCGCGAAGGTCTCACGGAGCTAATCCGCGCTCAGGCAGGACAGTCGACCTTCGGTGATGGCGGTCTCGATGAAACCATGGAGCAGATCCGCAACGAAATGCGGAGGTTTGCTGAAGACACCGTCGTGCCCAATGCCCATGAGTGGCATCTGAAAAACGAGTATATTCCGCTCGAAGTTGTCAGTCAGATGTCGGAACTCGGCGTTTTCGGTCTGACCATCCCTGAGGAATACGGCGGGCTCGGTCTTGGCAAAGAGGCAATGTGTGTTGTTTCCGAGGAGCTCTCCCGCGCCTACATCGGTGTCGGCTCACTCGGCACCCGGTCGGAGATTGCAGCTGAACTCATCCTGTGTGGCGGCACCCAGGAGCAGAAAGAGCATTGGCTTCCAAAAATCGCCACTGGTGAAATCCTGCCGACCGCCGTCTTTACCGAACCGAATACCGGGTCTGATCTTGCCTCGCTCAAGACACGGGCGGTGAAGGACGGCGACACCTGGAAGATATCCGGCAACAAGACCTGGATCACCCATCCAGTACGCGCAGACATCATGACCCTTTTGGCTCGGACCAATTCAGCTGAACCCGGATACAAGGGATTGTCGATGTTTATTGCCGAAAAGCCGCGCGGAACAGACGAAGATCCGTTCCCGGCAGACGGCATGACCGGCGGTGAGATCGAGGTTCTTGGCTATCGCGGCATGAAGGAATACGAAATCGCCTTCGATGATTTCGAAGTAAAGCCAGACAACCTGCTGGGTCAGGTTGAAGGCGAAGGCTTCAAGCAGCTGATGCAGACATTTGAGGGCGCCAGAATCCAGACCGCTGCCCGCGCCATAGGTGTTGCGCAATCCGCACTGGATATCGGACTACGCTACGCAGAGGATCGCGTTCAGTTCGGCAAGGCGTTGATCAGTTTCCCACGCGTTTCCGACAAGCTCGCACTCATGGCGACCGAGACCATGATTGCCCGTCAGCTGACATATTTCTCTGCCTGGCAAAAGGACTCCGGCAAGCGCTGCGACCTGGAAGCTGGCATGGCCAAACTGCTTGGGGCCCGTGTCGCGTGGGCCGCTGCGGACAACGCACTGCAGATCCATGGCGGTAATGGCTTCGCTCTTGAATACGCCATCTCCCGCGTGCTGTGCGATGCGAGGATCCTGAATATCTTTGAAGGCGCAGCCGAGATCCAGGCGCAAGTTATCGCCCGGCGATTGCTGGAAACCCGCGGTAACGCATGAATAAACGGGAGGGCGCCAATCGGCGCCCTTTTTTACTCGACAGTGACCGTGATCACCTCGGAATACACCGGCGGATTGTGCGGGATGTGGCTCCAGTCGCCCAAGACCAGCTGAAGCTGATGTTCACCGGGCGGCAGGTCGATCGTGGTCTCTGTTTGGCCACCGCCAAAATGCTTATGTTGCTCGTCGGCCGGGATGACATCGTCATATTCGCCCTCCACCAGCGTGTCATTGATGAACAAATGATGGTGGCCAGTGTTTTCTTGTTCAATGCCAGCTGGCGCCACGCCCATTCCGGACAGGCCAAATTGGATAAAGACAGGGCTCTTGACCGTGTCACCATCCTTCAAATTGATGAAATAGACCTTCGCACCGTCCGGGGATGGGGTTTCACCAGCATTTGCTGAAACCGCTATTGGCAAGACGAGGCACAAAGCCATCGCAGCAGATTGAAAATATGATCTCATAATGATCCTCCCGTTAAAGAAAACGCCCCTCAGCCTTAACACTACGCGTCTCGCTCCTGACGAAAGTGACAATAATCACACAAAGGTGCCAGGAACGCTTGGTAAACTTTATTTGTAATTCTGGCTCAAATGCCCATATCCTACCCTATGCTGCGAACAGGAATTACAGTGACATGACCTCTTCATCCCCATTTGAAGATCTGGGATTCGACCCGGAAATTCTCGGACCGGAAGAGGAACAAAATGAAACGGTCCGTCAGAAACTGTTAAAAACAGCCCGGAAGGCGGCGCGCCAAATTCCGTTTATGGAAGATGTTGTTGCCGGGTACTACTGCGCGCTTGATCCTGCCACGCCAACAAAGGTGCGCGGGACATTGCTTGCGGCTTTGGCTTATTTTGTTTTGCCGCTCGACGTGGTGCCGGATTTCATCCTTGGCGTCGGATTTGGAGATGATGCAACGGTACTGATGGCAACGATTTCGATGATCCGGGCCCATATTCGACCCGACCACTACCAGGCCGCAAGAGATGCTTTGGAGGACGGAGATCTATAAGTCTTCGTCCATTGCTTTCCCTTCCAATGGTGCGGTCTTTGTGCGCAGAAGCCAGCTCCCGGCAGTCCGTCCGGCAATGATCCAGTAAACCGCCCCGGAAACGAAGCCCGCTGCCAACACAACCGCACTACCGGGCCGTAAACCTGCGTTCGCTGTCCCATCAAGCGTCCAGAGTAGGAATGCGATTGCACCGGCGCCTGCCACATGAAAAACAATTCCTGACAACCGCGCGATTTCGGAAACCAGGATGACACAAGCGGCAGGCACCAACGCAACAGCACCTAGAACACTCGCAGTGACAAATGCCGTTCCGATCATGGCCGCAAACGCAGCCGGGTCAGCCTCCGGAGATCCAGGTCGAAACAGCCCCCATGACAAAAATAATCCGCAGGCGATAACCGCTGTAACAAAGCCCACGATGATTTTACTGAGCTGCCAGATGAACAACGTTCCGTTCAATCGGATCTCCTGTTTTGGCAATGAGAGATCAAATTGACGCCCGGACCATCAATTTGCAAGGCGTCACCGATTTCCAGCGTCGAGCGAGATTGAAAATGTAGCAATGTCGCACGCAGCTCAAAAAAGATTTGTCAAAGGCCCAAGATCGGTGTTTTTGGTTGACTTTTTGGGCGTTTGGCACGAGCTTGGGACTCGGCGTTCAAGAAAACGCGGCGAGCCCCCTGGAGCGAACGTTCCGGGGCTGTTTGCGTATAAACAAAGACTTGAAGGCCAATTAAACTGAAACCGCAGAGGAGTTTGCGACCATTCGCCGTCCGTTCCGCGCCCCGCCTCCCACGAAGGAAGGCCCGCGCACAAACCAAGAAATTCGCGTTCGCGAAGTCCAGCTTATTGACCACGAAGGCGCCAACCGCGGCGTTATATCGACCGAAGAGGCGATGGATATCGCCATGGATGCCGGTTTGGATCTTGTAGAAATCCAGCCGAATGCCAATCCGCCGGTCTGCAAAATTCTGGACTACGGCCGATACAAATATCAGGCACAGAAGAAAGCTGCAGAAGCCCGCAAAAAGCAGAAGACCGTCGAGATCAAAGAGATCAAGATGCGTCCGAACATCGACACCCATGATTACGAGGTGAAGATGAAGAACATGCTGCGCTTCTTCAACGACGGCGACAAGGTGAAGGTCACGCTCCGTTTCAGGGGCCGCGAAATGGCGCACCAGGATCTCGGCATGAAGCTTTTGCACAAGGTTCGTGATGAGACCTCGGAAATTGCCAAGGTGGAATCCCATCCGAAACTGGAAGGCCGCCAGATGGTTATGGTTTTAGCTCCGCTGAAATAAGCGACGCGCCAGAAACGTTACAGAACCCCGCCAATCGGCGGGGTTTTTTGTTGCCCATCGTGACGGGCAAAATTCTTTCGGAAGGCGTTCGGAGTGAGCCCCGTCAACTTTGTGAAGAGCCGGTTGAACGACGGCGGATCTTGATAGCCGACAGCAAAGCAGATTTCCGATACTGTCCGGGACGTTTCGATCAACATGTCCCTTGCCCGCTCTATGCGCAACTCCTGCAGGTAGCCATTGGGCGTCATCCCTGTCGCGGATTTAAACCGCCGCAAAAATGTCCGGTCCGGCAGCCCGGAAGCGCCTGCAATGTCCTTCACACTCACAACATCTCCAAAGCGGGCTTCGATCAAGTGTTGTGCTTTCAAAACAGCCACATCACCATGTCGCAAGTGCGGTGAAAATCGCCTGAAGCGGCGCTGGTCCCGCCGGCGCATGTCGACGATGAAATAGCCAGCCGTGCGCGCCGCGACGCCGTACCCAAGAAACCGTTCGATGACCACGAGACCGAGATCAACCCAGGCCATCAAACCACCGGCCGTGATGAGGTCGCTATATTCGATCAACAATTGATCGGCATTGAAGGACATGTCGGGGTAGCGCTTGGACAGCCTCTGCTCCAGCCCCCAATGCGTGGTAACCGGCCGACCGGCAGCAATTCCGGCTTCTGCAACAAAGGTAATCCCGGTGCAGGCAGAACAGACCACAGCGCCTTTGCCATGCTGGTAAGCGGTGTATCCTGGCAATTCCGGAACATCGACTGCACGCACCTCCGCCGCAGAGGGCGGCAGGACCAGTGCATCGAAGGATGGACCGCCCAGCTCAAAGGCCGAGATCGTCTCAACGTCAACCGAGTGCTCCGAAATACGTGCCGCATACCCAAACACATCCTGTAGGCCCAGGACGGCCGATTGAAGACATCCCGGATAAGCTAAAATCGCCAAACTGAAGGAGCGTGACACCATCTGGCGAATCTAACACATGTTTTGTCATTTGCGCCAATCGCACCCGTCGGTACCTTCTTTAAATTTGAGGACAATGGAAATTCATGGAGCCCTCATGTCTATTACAAGCACCGCACGCCCCCTGCACATCGGCGACATCGCCATCACGCCGCTTTCAGATGGCCACCTCGATATTTCCGCCGCCTATTTCTCCAATGCAAGCGAAGAAGAGATCCAGACGGTCAGTCCGACCACCCGATTTGGCGCAACATGCTGGTTGATCGAAACCGGACCCAAAAAGGTTCTTGTTGATGCCGGATCCGGAACTTGGCTAAAAGCGCGTTTTCCCGAGACAGGGTTGATCACGGCAACGGGGTCATCCCTGATAAACGCGGCCGACGACATCACAGACATCATACTGACTCATATGCACGCGGACCACATCGGAGGTCTCGTCGCGGGCGGCCAAAGCCTG
>CALDSI010000174.1 GCA_937911395.1 uncultured Labrenzia sp. | reverse complement strand
AAACAAAAGGTCTACGAATCTTCCCGACTGGACGATGCGCCAATGACGCGGTTGAGGATCGATGCGAAGACTGTCCCGGAATGGCGCCAGAAAGGCTTCTTTCCGGTCACGGGAACATCAGACCAACCTTCGACGCTGGTACAATTGCTGCAGGCCGGGCGCGACAATCCGTTTAAACTGGGCGCGGCATTGCCAGACGAAGTTGAGCTCGGATTGAACCGGGACATGTCGTGCCCTGCGCCCAATGAAACGGCAGACTATCTGAACGATCATCAGTTTGGCGGCATGCCTTATGGCATGGCCCCGCTTCCAGAAAGCGACTACCGGATTTTGATGGCCTGGGCCAAGGCCGGGGCACCCGGCGCCGTGGAGCCCGTTGATCTCCTGCCAGATGTCTCAGCACAGGTGGCTGAAATCGAAGGGTTCTTCAATCAAACGGCGCTGAAATCGAAACTCGTTGCCCGCTACATCTACGAACATCTTTTTCTGGCGCATTTACACCTTGAAGGCGATCAGCCGGACCGCTTTTTCCGCTTGATTCGGTCCAAAACGGCACCGGGTGAACCGCCCGATGAAATTGCGTCGCGCCGCCCCTTTGATGATCCGGGCGGCCGTTTCTTCTACCGTCTGATCCCATTGAACGAGACGATCCTGCACAAACAGCACATCGTCTATGAAATCGGACCGGAGCGGCTTGCCCGCTACACCGAACTGTTCCTCCAACCGGACTGGTCGCTAGAAGCGCTGCCAGCTTATTCAACGACCGCCGGCGGCAATCCGCTGTCGACCTTCGCCGCAATCCCGGCCCGCAGCCGCTATCAATTCCTGCTCGACAATGCTCTCTACTTTGTCCGCTCGTTCATCCGCGGACCCGTGTGTTATGGCCAGGTCGCGGTGAACGTTATCGAGGACCGCTTCTGGGTGTCGTTCCTCGATCCGGATGCCGATCTTTCTGTGACCGACCCTGATTATCTGCCGCAAGCAACACCCATACTGGAACTGCCGGTCGCCGTCTCAGACAACTCGATTTCGGGCCGGATGCGAAATTTCCTGACACTTGGTCCCATCAAGTACCAAGAATTTCGACAGGCCCGCTACAGGCATGCCGCTCGGACAACCGGCGGCCTGGATTATCAGGATATCTGGGATGGAGATGGCAGCAACCATGATGCCCGGCTGACCGTTTACCGGAACTTCTCATCCGCGTCTGTGGTTCGGGGCTTTGCCGGATCCATACCGGAAACCGCCTGGGTGATCGATTTCCCTCTGTTTGAACGGATCTACTACAATCTTGTCGCCGGGTTCGACGTCTTCGGAAATGTGGAACACCAGCTGACAACGCGGCTTTACATGGACAGCCTGCGCCGTGAAGGCGAACGGATGTTCCTGTCCTTTCTGCCTCCCAAAAGCCGGGATCCGCTCCACAGCTCCTGGTACAAGGGGACCCTCGTGTCCCTTGTCGATCGATGGAAAGAAGCACCTCTCGATACCGAGACACCAACCGGCATAAATTTTCAGACTCAGACACCAAAGGCCGAATTCTTGAACGAGCTCCTTCAGATTGAGCCCGGCCTTTGGCCGAAAATCGACCCGATCAACCGCTGCGCCGGGGACGCTTGTGCCTCGCCTGAGACACCAGCCGGCCAGTTACGTCCACTGACTGTGAAACCGGCGCCTTTTGCCAAGTTCATGCCCGATATCGCCGTGCTTGTTGTGGAGCGTACGGAGAACGACGAAATCTACACGCTGGTGCACGACATGGCACACAGCAACGTTGCCTTCGTCTTCAACGAGGATTTGCGGCGCAAGCCTGAAGATGACGCAATGACGATTGTTCCAGGCCAGTTCAGCAGCTACCCGAACTTTATCTTCCAAGTGAAAGAGGCTGCGCTGCCCGAGTTTGTCGAGGCATTGAGCGCGGTTCGCAGTCACTCAGATTTTCAAGGAGTGATCGAAACCTTTGGTATTCGCCGGACACATGCAGAATTTTGGAGGGTGTTCGATCAGGTTCAGGCTGCATTGAACGCACAAGATGCTGTTGAAGCCGGTCTACTAGATCTCAATCGCTATACCGACCCGAAAGTTACAGATCCAATCGAGCGGCTGTTCGGTTTCACCTTCAATTTTGACTAGAGCCCCGGGGCTCTAAGCCCTCATTTCCCGGATCAACCAGTCGCAAAAGGTCTGAGCCTCAGGGCTCAGGGCTTGTCGCGGTCCGGAGGTCACCAGATAATAGCTGTGCCGGCTGGTGATGACCTTGTTCGTTGAGCGAATGAGCCGCCCACTTTCCAAATACGGATTGGCGAGCGTTTCCAGAACAAGCGCATGGCCGTGTCCAAGTGCCGCCAGCTCAAGAGCGGATAGAGTTTGGTCGACCTGCAACCCCGACCGGCTCGCAACTGCATGGCCATAAAGACGGAAAAAACTCTCCCATGTGTCCAGAACGCCCATTATGTCGAGCCTAACAGCCTGACTGAGCTGTTCCACGTCGCTCTTCTTGCTGTCCAGTGCAAGGTCTGGATGACAAACGGCGATCACCGGGTCGTTGATGAGGAACTCAACAGCCCCGTCGCTCCAGGTTCCATCACCAAACCGCAGATCAATCTCAAATAGATCCGGATTGAGGGTCTCAGCCCAGGCGGCGGAGATCATTTGCACATCAATACCGGGATTCTCCGACTGAAAAACCGCAAGCCGGGGGATCATCCAGAGGTGCCCGAAACTGGACAGGCAGCGGAACCGGACCGGCTTGCGCTCGCGCCCGCCAAAGACAGAGACCGTCGCAATTGAGAGATCGGAAAACGCCTTTTCCACCGACGGCAGATAGGTCTGCCCGAGCCGAGTTAGTTTCAACTCCCGGTGCAGGCGGTCAAACAGCGGATAGCCGAGCTGCTGTTCCAACTGGCGGACCTGGTAACTGACGGCGGCTGGCGTGATCAGGAGTTCTTCGGCAGCACGCGTGAAATTTCCGAGCCGGGCCGCTGCTTCGAACGCTCTCAACCACGGCAAGGGCGGAAGGTTATAGGCCATCCAAGGTTCTCAGCCGCTGGATTGTGTCGAAGATCGCTCCGTTTTTCATTGCGCGCCCGCTTCCTGCTTCAAATTTTTTCAAGGTTACACCAAATGATTTTTCGCTTCAGGCTTTTTGCAAACTCATCGACAGTTATTGGAGCGATCGAATGAGCGGAGCAGACCCGACTTTGCAAACTGCCGATTACATCATAGTGGGCGCCGGTTCGGCGGGCTGCATTCTAGCCGAACGTTTGAGTGCGGATCCCGGCACGTCGGTGCTGCTTTTGGAAGCGGGAGGCGCCGACGATTCACCGTGGGTCTCCTTGCCACTTGGCTACGGGAAACTCTACGCCGATCCAAAACGCACCTGGCAATTCATGACCGAAGCTGACAGCGGACTGAATGGCCGGTCGCTTTATTGGCCTCGTGGAAAAATGCTCGGCGGCTCCGGGTCCATCAATGCGATGGTGTACTGCCGAGGCCTGCCACAAGACTACGAAGACTGGGAAAGCTCAGGCGCAAAAGGGTGGTCATGGTCCACGGTGCGTGAAACCTTCGAGCGCCTGGAAACAAAGACCGGTGCGGATGGAACTAAGTGTGGCAGCGGCCCGATCAACGTTCAGGACATTTCCCGCGAGATCCACACGCTGAACCGTCATTTCTTTGCCGCGATCACGGAAACCGGTTTGCCTTTATCGGAAGATTTCAATGGCGACCAGCCGGAAGGGGCCGGGATCTACCACATCAATACGAAAGCCGGGCTTCGGTGTTCTTCGTCGCGCGCCTTTTTGCACCCTGCCCTCAAACGCCCAAATCTGACAGTGCGCACGGCCACGCAGGCAAAACGCATCCTCTTTGAGGGACAGCGCGCAACCGGCGTTCAATTGATGTCCGGCGAAGTTTTGACCGCCCGCCGGGAAGTTATCTTGTCCGCCGGTGCGATTGCCTCACCCCAACTGCTTCAGCTCTCCGGTGT
Organism: uncultured Labrenzia sp.; assembly: GCA_937911395.1. Taxonomy (GTDB): domain Bacteria; phylum Pseudomonadota; class Alphaproteobacteria; order Rhizobiales; family Stappiaceae; genus Roseibium. The sequence continues at coordinate 9,390 of CALDSI010000174.1, read as the reverse complement.
TGGACCGGGGCAGCTTCTGCAATCGCTTGGCCTTCCGGTCGTCCAAGCCAACGACAATGTGGGCGGGAATCTGCAGGATCACTTGGCTGCGAATTACACGTTTCAGGCCCATGAACCAACGCTGAATGCGGTTCTGCGGCCATTGATCGGGCAAATGCGCGCGGCGTTCCAATATGCCCTGTCGCGCAAGGGCCCCTTGGCCCTGTCGGGCAACCAATGCGGTGGTTTTTTGCGCTCGCGCAAGGAGCTCACCAAGCCTGATCAGCAGATCTATTTCAATCCGATCAGCTATCAGATGAAATCCTCCGGCGGTTCCTCCCGCTTTACCCTTGATCCCTTCAACGGCTTCATCATCTGCGCCCAGCCGGCGCGTCCAACCAGCCGGGGTCGGATCGATATCAAGAGCGCAGACTGTTCTGTCGCGCCATCCATTCAGCCAAACTCCCTGTCGACGGATGAAGATCGGGATACGGTTATCTCCGGGGGACGGCTTTGTCAGAAGATCATGGCAAGCAAGGCCTTGCAGGCCATCGTCGCCCGGCCTACCGGACCAGACCTCCTGAAGCTGGACGATCAAGGGCTCCTGGACGATTTCCGCTCCCGGGCCGGGACCGTCTATCATCCTGTGTCCACCTGCCGGATGGGCCCCAATCAGGAAACATCTGTTGTCGACAACCGTTTGAAAGTTCACGGTATAGAACGCCTACGTGTGGTAGATGCTTCTGCGTTCCCGAACATTACCTCCGGCAACACCAACGCCCCCACTATGATGCTTGCCCTCAAGGGCGCTGACATAATTCTGGAAGATCACAAAAGAGCCTCCGCATGACCGTTCAAGACCTTACCGCCAGCTATTTTTCCACCGGACACATCGACGAGCTCCCGGACAGCCACTTTATCGACGGGCGTTTCACTTCCGCCTCCGTCAGGAAGATGGAAAGCTTCGATCCGGCGCGCGCGGAGGCCTTTGCCGAGTTTTCGCTCGGCACTGAAGCCGATATGGACACGGCAATCGAGGCGGCCGAAAAAGCCGCCAAACAATGGGCACGAACGCTCCCCTCCGAACGGTGCCGCATTCTCAACAATGTCGCCCGTGTCTTCCGCGAAAACGCAGACCGCCTCGCTGTCCTGGAAGTCCTCGACAGCGGCAAGACGCTGGCTGAAGCACAAGGCGATGTTCAAAGTTCTGCGCGGCTGTTTGAGTATTATGCGGGCGCTGCCGACAAGCTGGACGGCCGGTCGGTGAACCTTGGCCCGGATCTGACCGCGTTTACCGTTCGCGAGCCGGTCGGCGTCACCGGGCATATCATTCCCTGGAACTATCCAACGTCCACATTTGCCCGTGGCGTTGCCCCGGCCCTTGCCGCAGGATGTTCTGTTGTTGCCAAGCCCGCAGAGACGACACCGTTCACCGCACTTGTGATGGCCGAGCTCCTGAGCGAAGCAGGTGTGTCGGACGGGCTGGTCAACGTGGTAACTGGCCTCGGGAGCGATGTTGGCGCCAAACTTGCCCGTGATCCCCGGATCAAGCAGCTGACCTTCACGGGCTCCGTCACCACCGGCGTCAATGTCGCCCAAACGGCGGCCCCGAATGTCACCCGGCTCACCCTGGAACTTGGCGGCAAGTCCCCATTGGTGGCCTTTGAAGATGCGGACCCTGAAAAGGTCGCAGAAGGGGCGTATTGGGCGATCTTCTCCAACTCCGGTCAGATCTGCTCAGCCGGTTCCCGGCTTATCCTGCACAAGTCCCTGCGTGACGATGTCCTGTCCATCCTGACCGAACGGGCAAGTAACCTGAAAGTGGGTCATGGACTGAAGAGCCCGGATATGGGGGCGATCAATTCTGATCTGCACCTTGGCCGGATCAAGGCCCATGTCGATGCAGCCAAGGCGCGCGGTGCCAACATCCTGACCGGCGGCGATGTGACCACCGATCCGGAAACCGGCAAGGGCTGGTTCTTCCAGCCGACTATCATCGCCGATTTGCGGGCCAACGACCCGGCCGTTCAGGACGAAATCTTTGGCCCCGTCCTGTCAGTGCAGAATTTCGAAACCGAAGCCGAAGCCATAGAGTTAGCGAACGGCACGGAGTTCGGCCTGATGGCAAGTGTCTACACACGCGACACCGGACGCGCGATGCGGGTTGCCCATGCGCTCGACAGCGGCCAGGTTTCGGTCAACGATTATTGGGCGGGCGGTCTGGAGTTGCCCTTTGGCGGCAACAAGAAGTCCGGCTATGGCCGCGAAAAGGGTTGGGAAGGCCTCGACGCCTACACCAAGGTCAAAGCCATCACGATCAGCAACGCCAGCTAAAGCGGTTCGACATGAAACTTAGCGACATCGAGACCTTCGTCGTTGGCAATCCGCCGCCCCGCCACGGCGGACGGTACTTCATCTTCGTCAAGCTGGTGACCGAGTGCGGCATCACCGGCTACGGCGAGATCTACAATGCCACCTTCGGGCCGAACCTTGTGGCGCAAATGGCGGTTGACGTCTTTCAGCGCCAGTTTGCCGGCGAGGACCCGCACCATATCGAGAAGCTGTGGCACAAGACCTATGGCGCCGGGGACACCCAGCGTCCGGATGTAACCGTCATGGGTGTGCTTTCGGGTCTGGAAATGGCCTGCTGGGACATCGTCGGCAAGGCGGCGGGCAAACCCGCCTATGAGCTGCTCGGCGGCAAGGTGCATGAGCGGCTGCGTTCCTATACCTATCTATATCCGGCCGCTGGCGATGTTTATCCGGATCCGGATAAACCCAACGTCTACAACGATGCGGATATGGCCGCAGAGGCAGCTGCAAAGGCCGTCGAACAGGGCTTTACCGCTGTGAAATTCGACCCGGCCGGCGCCTACACCATCTATGACGGCCACCAACCCAGCCTGGAGGATCTGGAACGCTCTGAGGCATTCTGCAAACGGATCCGCGAGGCGGTCGGAACAAAAGCCGATCTTCTGTTCGGCACCCATGGCCAGTTCACTGTGTCTGGCGCCAAGCGCCTCGCCCGGCGGCTGGAGGCCTACGACCCGCTCTGGTTTGAGGAGCCGATCCCGCCCGAAAAGCCGGAGGATATGGCAATGGTGGCGCGGTATACATCGATCCCGGTGGCGACCGGCGAGCGGCTTTGCACCAAATACGAGTTCTCTAGAGTTCTTGAGACAGGAGCCGCCAGCATTTTGCAGATGAACCTTGGCCGGGTCGGCGGGCTTCTGGAGGCCAAAAAGATCGCGGCGATGGCCGAATGCCATTCGGCGCAAATCGCCCCGCATCTTTATTGCGGGCCTTTGGTCGCGCTCGCCAACATCCAGCTTGCGACCTGCAGCCCGAACTTTCTGGTCCTGGAATCAATCCGTACCTTTGACGGATTTTTCGCAGACCTTCTCAAAACGCCGATCCAGTGGGAGAACGGCTACATCATCCCGTCAAAGGAACCGGGACTTGGGCATGACCTCAACGAAGACGTTGCCCGCGCCAATCCCTACACAAGCACCGAACTTCATCTTGGTTTTCAGGAAACGCCAGCACTGCCGCTTTAGCCAGTACCATAAGGCTGGTCAGTTTGTAGCTGCGTCAAGCGCGTCGTGTCTGGCCCGGACATCTTCGGGCCAGCTTGCTTTGATAAAAGACAGAACAGCAATGATCTCATCGTCCGTTAGCACGCCCTCATAAGCGGGCATCGCTGACTGGTAGTTGTCAAGGTTTGCAGCCTTGGCAACGCCGTACTTGGTCATGTCGAACAACAGCTGCGAAGAATGGTGCCACGTGTGACCAGAGACGTCATGAGGCGGCGCCGGCAAGAGTCCGTCCGCTTTTGGCGTTTGCCAATCCGCCTCCCCTTCCAGATTTGCCCCGTGGCAGGTAGCGCAGATCTCATCGTAGATGACCTTCCCCTGCGCAACCACGTCAGTATTTTCAGGCTGAAGCAGACCGAATGTGTTGTCTAGCTTCATACCATACAACGCGGCGGCGCCGAGGCCCGCAATCAGGGCCCCGGCAATCGCCAGATAATGTATCGGTTTCCCCACAACCTAGATCACGACAATCTGGGACCCCACCGGCACACGGCCATAAAGATCGATGATGTCCTGGTTCATCACTCGGACACAACCGCTGGAAACAGCCGACCCAATCGTCCAGTATTCAGCTGTGCCGTGGATCCGGTAAAGCGTGTCGACATTGCCCTGATAAATATAAAGCGCACGCGCACCCAGCGGGTTTTCCAGACCCGGATCCATGCCGCCGTTCTTCCAGCTCCACTGCTCAAGCTCCGGCTCGCGCTGGATCATTTCCTCCGGCGGGACCCACCGTGGCCATTGCGCCTTTCGGGCAATCCGGGCGCGGCCCGACCATTCGAATCCGGCGCGGCCAAGACCAACACCGTAGCGCATGGCCATGCCGTTCTCCTGGACCAGATACAAGTAATAGTTGGAGGTATCGACCACCAGCGTGCCGACACGCTCGGTCGTGTTATACCGCACCTGCTTGCGGTAATAGCGTTCGGGAACCTTGTTCAGATTGATCGCCGGGATCGGGAACCGTTCTTCCGGCATCGCCCGGTACATGGACAGATACGGTGAGACCGGCGGCGCAGCCGGCGGTGTCGTCGTCGACACGCAGCCGGAGACGGCGAGCCCTGTCAGGCTCGCCGAACCGGCAAGAAATGATCTTCTTGTCAGCAAAGACACGTTACTTAACCTCGCCCATTTTCATATAAACGCCGGGTGTTGCACCAGGTTCCATCGGCAAGGCGTGGACCAGATATTGAGCGGCGGGATCGTAGTCCATTCCGAGCGACCCCATCGGCATGCCGGCAACTGCCAGCCCGCGAATGTCGGGGCGTTCACTCATCAGTTTATCCATCGCTTGCAAAGGGACATGGCCCTCCAGCACGTACTTGCGCTCATTGCCAAGCAGCGCCGTGTGGCAGGCCTGCAAATCACCCGGAACGCCGGCCTGTTTCTTGATGGAGGTCAGGTCTTCCATGTCGCGGATTTCAACCTTGTAGCCGGCCTTAGCTACCTCTTCCGCCCAAACATGGCAGCACCCACACCAAGGCGTTTTGAAGACTGTGACCGTGCGTTCCTCATCCGCCATTGCCGGAGCGGCCAACAGGGCTGCCGCAAGGGCGCCGGCGCGGACCAGTTTGTGATTAAGCATTGGATTTGTCTCCGTGTGTGCGGTTGTCACCGCTTCTTTGGTGGACGCATCCCCCCATGAAGCGATGCATGATCAAATGCATCGCCAAACAACCGGCAAGCGGCAAAACGGGCCAGAAGCGATCGGCAAACGACGCACCGGCTGGCGCACTTGCAAGAACAATAGCCATTCCTGCGGCCATCATGAGGCAGCACGCCAGCATGAAGAGCGAACGGGGACTGGCGCTCTGTCGCAGCCGATCGAAAGCGAACCGGCTGCGCAGCGGCGAAACATTATTTGAGGTGAGCATCTTGCTCCCTTTCTGTCTGAGTAATTTGATCCGGCAAGCGCCGGCAGATGTCCCGGGAGTTCCGGTCTCAGACAGATTGGGGAGGGTGGTCAGCGACTGCGGGCGCTGCCTTCGTAAGCGTCTTGACAGCGTTTTCGTGAACCCGGACAGAGCCCGGCACCATTAAGCCTGGCGGCATGGGCAAGACGGACGCACAGTCGCTTGAGCATTTGCTGCCGGCATGCGGTGCAGCATCGCTGACTTCCTGGCCGCAGCAGGCCATGACTTCCTTCAAGTCGGCCGTTTGCGCAGGCAGCTCGACGTTCATTACATCCTCAAGCACAGCCGCTGTAGAAAACGATCCCGCCTGACCTTTCCAATCGGACATGTTGAATGCCGCCGCCGGCACACCATGCACCGCGGTAAAAAGAATCAGCAAAAGGACCGTCAGAAACGAACGCATGAGATCGCCCTAACGCAGTTGTTTCTGAAAAGCCAGTCCCGGCTGGATGAAAATCACTCACTTCACCGAGAGCAGACGGGCAAACCTGTTAGAAGAACCAATTCGATAGGTACCGGCCGGTTCTCAAGCAACTCTGGCGGGCAGAAGCTGCAGAGCAGGTTTTACAGCTGGCTTTGACATGGCAGACTTGGTTTCTGTTTCTGAAGCCTCTTGCGGCTGCTCGGCCCCGCTGTTGATGCGATGGCGGACCTCGGAAGCCGGCATGGGTTTTCCAAAATAAAAGCCTTGAACCTCTTTACAGCCGTGATGCTTCAAAAGCCGAAGATGTTCCTCGGTTTCGGCGCCTTCGGCAAGTACAGGGATGTTCAGGCTTTCGCTCAAGATGATGGTCGCCCGGACAATCGCTTCAGATTGCGCATTCGTGCCGAGGTCCTTGATGAATTCACGGTCGATCTTGATCTTGTCGAACGGGAAGGCTTGCAAGGTGGCGAGAGAGGAATAACCCGTCCCGAAGTCATCCATTGCGATGCGGACGCCCAGCCGTTTCAGATGCTGGATCACCTGCAGCGCATGGTTCGTATCTTCGATAATACCGGTTTCTGTGATTTCCAGTTCCAAGCGAGACGGATCCAGACCACTTTCCTTTAGGGCATTCGCGACCACATCTGGGAAATTCGCGTCAGACAGCTGGATCGGGGCAACATTCACAGCAATCCGGATTGGCTTGGACCAGCTTGCTGCTTCCTTACAAGCTGTTCGGATGATCCAGGCTCCAATTTCCAGGATCTGACCGGTGTCTTCAGCTATTGGAATGAAGGCAAACGGCGGAACCAATCCACGGACGGGATGGTTCCAGCGCAAGAGCACTTCGGTCCCGGTCACCTCATGTGTCTGGACGTCGTTCTGCAATTGATAGTGAAGAATGAACTCATTGTTCCGCAGCGCCTTGCGCAAATCGATCGCAAGCGCACTTTGGTCTTTCACCTTGTCGTCTTTTGCCGGGTCATAACACTGAGCTGCATTTCCACCTTCAGAGCGGGCCCGGTGCATGGCCCGTTCGGCGGCGGAAAACAGTTCTTCAGCATTCTGCGCATGTTCCGGAAACAGTGCATAGCCAACTGCGCTGTCCACATGAACAGCGTCATCACCGGCGCCGAACGGCATGGCAACAATCTTCTGAATGCGCTTGCACAGATCCAGCAAGTAACCACGATTATAGACCGGCTTGCCAACGATAACGAATTCGTCGCCAGCAACGCGGGCGACATATTCATCCTGATCCAAATGGGTCGACAGATTGCGGGCAATATGCCGTAGAAGTGCATCTCCGGTCGTGTGGCCCAAAGCTTCGTTGACCGCTTTGAACCGCGACAGGTTGCAGGTCACAACAACAACGCGGGCATTGTCGAGGACAACGCGTGTTATCAAGCCGTCCGTGTAGAGCTCGACCCCCTTGCGGTTAGGCAGACCAGTCAACGGGTCCTGATGTGCAATCTGCGTGATCTGATTGTTAGTCACTTCGGCATTGGCCGTATCGATCGAGTAGGTGATCATCGCGCTTAACAACAGGACACTCATCGTAAAGGCGACGCCCATCCCAACCAGCTGATTGGAAACCAGATCAAGCCCCTCCGCATCCAGCCGGAGCGGAAGAATGTTCATACCCGCCATCGCGGTAAAATGCATGCTGCCGACAGCAAGAATGAAGGCCAGCGCTGCGCCATACTTGCAGTAACGCGTCACGGGCCGCGCGATCCGACTGGTGGAGATCATGCCGAACACAGCTGCCAACACGATTGAAACGGCTACAAACAGCGTATCAAGCTGTGAAATCCCGGAGACGCGCATGGCATTGATGCCGGTGAAATGCATGGCTGCGATCGACAAGCCAAATACGGCACCGCCAACCTCAATCAAGGCAGATCGCTGTGTCAGGCTTCCCAGCCAAAGGCCAAACGTGGTTCCAAGTATCGCGATTACCAGAGATGCCGCTGTGAGCGTAACGTCATAACCGAGGATCAACGGGCTTTCATACGCCAGCATGGAGACGAAGTGTGTGCTCCAGATGGTCCCGCCTGCAATCATGCCAGACAGAAACAACCACATGTATTTCAAGCTGCCTTGCGTTCTACGGACCCGCGCGTAGAGGCGCATCGTCAGGACCGCGCCCACGACAAGGATTGCAACAGCAAGCCCAAGCGAAAAGGGGTCATGGTCAAAGGCGATGCAAGACAGGACAGTTAGCATTTAAATCTCCAAGTCCTGATATTCTAGCGAGAACCAGAGATCTCTGTGTAAATGCGCGTATTAGACTGAAAGTTTGAATAACAACTTCTTAAAGCCTCTATTGCATTGATATCATTGTATTTTCATTTATCAGAACGACAGGGTAAAACAGTTTCCACTGCGCAGAAAAGGTCTGCCGTTAATGATTGACAAGTTAGGTGTGTGGCGGGTTCGTTTAAATTTAATTCAATATCCAAAATAAAACCCCCGCCCGGCTTTCGGGCGAGGGTTTCTGATCTTCAGAGTTGACGATCAATCAAGCGGCCGCTTTAGCCTTGAACTCGATCCGGCGGCGATGCAGGACCGGTTCAGTGTAGCCGTTCGGCTGTTTCGTACCTTCCAGAACAAGCTCGAGTGCTGCCTGGAACGCAACGGACCCGTCAAAGTCATCCGCCATCGGCCGGTACAGCGGGTCACCCTCGTTCTGCCCGTCCACCACCTTGGCCATCTTCTTCATCGTCTCGACGACCTGTGCTTCGGAACACACGCCATGGCGCAACCAGTTGGCAATATGCTGTGAGGAGATCCGCAAGGTTGCGCGGTCTTCCATCAAGCCAACATTGTTGATGTCCGGCACCTTGGAACAGCCAACGCCCTGCTCGACCCAGCGGACCACGTAGCCCAAAATGCCCTGTGCGTTGTTGTCGAGCTCGGCCTGAATGTCCTCCGGCGCCCAATTCGGACGTTCGGCGACCGGGATTGACAAAATATCGTCCACTTTCGCGGCATCGCGCGATTTCAGTTCAGCCTGACGGCCCGCAACGGACACCTCGTAGTAGTGCAGCGCATGAAGCGTCGCAGCCGTCGGAGACGGGACCCACGCCGTGTTCGCACCGGACATCGGGTGGCCGACCTTCTGATCCAGCATGGCATTCATGAGATCGGGCATTGCCCACATGCCCTTGCCGATCTGAGCATGTCCCGGAAGACCGCAGGCAAGGCCAACATCAACGTTGTTGTTTTCGTATGCACCAATCCAGGTCGACGCCTTCATGTCGCCTTTGCGGATCATCGGACCTGCTTCCATGGAGGTGTGCATTTCATCACCGGTCCGGTCCAGGAAGCCGGTGTTGATGAAGAACACGCGGTCTTTTGCCTGACGGATGCACTCCTTGAGGTTCACCGTGGTACGGCGCTCTTCATCCATAATGCCCATTTTCATCGTGTTCCGCGCCATACCCAGCGCGTCTTCGACACGATTGAAGATCTCGCAAGC
>CALDSI010000173.1 GCA_937911395.1 uncultured Labrenzia sp. | reverse complement strand
CAAAATTGGCCCGAACACGCGCTTACGCGGCTGACCCGGTCATCAAGATCGGACATGTGAGCCCGCGTACCGGTCCACTCGCTGGTTTTGCCGAAGCAGATGACTACGTTTTGGCGGGAATCAAGAAAGCCCTTGCAGGCGGCATCGAAAACAACGGCAAAAACTACCAGATCGAAATCATTTCCAAGGACAGCCAGTCCAATCCGAACCGTGCAGCGGAAGTCGCGTCCGAATTGCTGCTGGGGGATGAAGTCGACATCATCGTTGCAGCCTCGACACCGGATACCACCAACCCGGTTTCGGATCAGGCAGAACTCAACGAAGTTCCGTGCATTTCAACAGACTGTCCCTGGCAGCCTTACTTCTTCGGCCGCAACGGCGATCCGGCGACAGGTTTTGCCTACACCTACCACTTCTTCTGGGGCCTTGAGGACGTCATCAACGCCTTCCTCGATCTCTGGCAGCAAAGCGGGGTTTCCAAGACCGTTGGGGGCCTGTTCCCGAACGATGCCGATGGCAATGCCTGGGGCGACGACATTCACGGCTTCCCGCCAGCCTTGGCCGGACAAGGGTTCGAACTGACAGATCCCGGGCGTTATCAACCGCTCACAGACGATTTCTCGTCACAGATTTCGGCCTTCAAGGAAGCCGGATGTGAAATCATCACCGGCAACATGATCCCGCCGGATTTTGCAACGTTCTGGGCGCAGTCAGCGCAACAAGGGTTTTCACCGAAGGTCGTGACCATCGGCAAAGCGCTGCTATTCCCGTCTGTCATTGAGTCTCTAGGCGATCGTGGCGACGGTTTGAGTTCGGAAATCTGGTGGTCTCCAAATCACCCGTTCTCGTCATCGCTCACAGGGGTTTCAGCCAAGGAACTTGCAGACGGATACATGCAGGCCTCTGGCCGTCCGTGGACGCAACCGATTGGCTTCAAACACGCGCTGTTCGAAGTAACGACCGACGTCATCAAACGCAGTGCTGATCTCGATGATCCCAACGCGATCCTCGATGCGATCAAAACGACCAAACTCTCAACGATCGTCGGTCCGGTTGATTGGAGCAGCGGTCCGGTACGGAATGTCACGAAGACCCCGCTTGTTGCCGGCCAGTGGCAGAAGACAGGCGAGACGTTCGACCTCGTGATTACGGCGAACCGCAGCGCACCGTTCATCCCCACCACGGGTGAACTGAAACTCTTGTCCTGACGCGGGATCGGTGCTCGGCCCTCAGGCTGTGCACCTCCAACCGATTCAAAGGTCATAATGACAGCAGTTCTCGAACTCAAAGGCGTTTCCAAGGCCTATGGCGCGATCACCGTTGCCGACGATCTCAGCTACCAGCTCGGATCCGGAGAAGCACTCGGCGTGATCGGTCCGAATGGGGCTGGGAAGACATCCATGTTCAACCTGATCACTGGAACGATACGGGCCGACAGCGGTAACATCTGGCTGAAGGGCGGCGATATCACCCGCCGGTCCGCCGCGTGGCGTTGCCGAAGCGGGATCGCCCGTTCCTTCCAGATCCCGCAGCCCTTTTCCGGAATGAGCGTGTTCGAAAACACACTGGTTGCGGCAACCCATGGCACCACAAACTCACTTGCAGATGCCAACACCCACTGCCTTGAGGTGCTTGAGCTTACAGGGCTGATCGATAAGGCCAATGATCCGGCCGGCAAACTCACATTGCTTGGCCGCAAGCGACTGGAGCTGGCGCGGGCGCTTTGTGCCCGGCCGCAAATCCTGTTGCGCGACGAAATCGCCGGCGGCCTTACGGAAAAGGAATGCCATGATCTCGTTTCAACCATCAACACGATCCGCAAGACAGGCCTCTCGATCATCTGGATCGAGCATATCGTGCATGCCCTTCTGTCTGTTGTGGACAGGCTGATCGTCATCGACTTCGGCCGGAAAATCGCGGACGGGGACCCGAAGGAAACCATGGCGAGTCAAGCTGTTCAGGAAATCTACATGGGAGTGGATGCCGATGCCTGACGCCTTGCTTTCAACACGGGAACTGGAAGCTCACTATGGCGACTTCCAGGCCTTGTTCGGCATTTCAATCGATGTGTTTCCGGAAGAAGTGATTGCCATCATCGGCGCGAATGGAGCCGGAAAAACAACCTTGATGCGCTCGATCACGGGACTTCTTCGGAATGAACCTGAAATGGTTGTCTGGAAAGGGCAATCCGTCGGGGGTTTTAGGGCCGACCAGGTGGCACATCTCGGCATTGCAATGGTGCCCGAAGGCCGCCAGTTGTTCCAATCCCTCTCGGTAAAGGAAAACCTGATCATTGGAGGCCAGATGGGCCGGAAGGGCCCTTGGTCGCTTGAGAAAGTCTACGAACTGTTTCCGATCCTCAAGGAACGGCGAAACGTCCCAGCCACGGCATTGTCCGGCGGTCAGCAGCAAATGGTCGCCATTGGCCGCGCGCTGATGTCCAATCCGGACATCCTGCTGTTCGACGAGATCAGTCTCGGCCTCGCCCCCATTATCATCAAGTCCATCTACGAGGCGCTGCCAAAGATCATTGGTCAGGGGATGAGTGCGATCATCGTAGAGCAGGATATTGCCAAGGCCGTCAGCGTATCCAGCCGTGTCTATTGCCTTCAGGAAGGCCGGATCTCCTTGAAGGGGCGTTCGGATGAGTTGACTCGTGAGGCCATCAGCGCCGCCTATTTCGGAGTGTAAGATGGATTGGATCAACGCCATCATTCAGGGAATTCTGCTCGGCGGGCTTTATGCGCTCTTTGCTGCCGGACTGTCTCTGATATTCGGTGTCATGCGGCTTGTGAACATTGCCCATGGCGACCTGATCGTGCTGGCAGCCTTTCTCGGGTTGACGATCACGACGGCCCTTGGGGTGTCTCCCCTGATTGCCCTTTTGCTGGTTGTTCCGGTCATGGCCGCAATCGGTTATGTGCTCCAACGCGGGATCTTGAACCAGACACTTGGTGAGGACATTCTCCCCCCGTTGCTGGTCACATTTGGTCTGTCCGTGATCATTCAGAACGGCCTTCTGGAGATCTACAGCGCCGATCCTCAAAAAATGAGTGCCGGCGCGCTTGAAACGGCCAGTATCGCTCTTCCCGGAGATCTCAACATCGGCGTGTTGCCCTTGATGATGTTTGTCGTTGCGGTGGCGGTGATCGCCGGACTTCAGTGGATCTTTTACCACTCCTCCCTTGGCCGCGCCTTCCGCGCTGTCTCTGACAAACAGGATATTGCCCAACTCATGGGCCTCAACAAGGCACATGTATTCGGACTTGCCATGGCCTTGTCCCTGGCGGTGGTCGGGATCGCAGGCGTGTTTCTGGGCATCCGGACGAGTTTCGATCCCTCTATCGGACCGGGGCGTCTGATCTTCGGCTTCGAGGCGGTGATCATTGGCGGCCTCGGCAATATCTGGGGCACCCTGATAGGCGGCATCATTCTTGGCGTCAGCCAGAACATTGGCGCCCAGATCAATCCGGGATGGCAGTTGCTTGCCGGCCACATCGCCTTTTTGTTCGTGCTTGCAGTGCGCCCCCGCGGCCTTTTCCCGAGGATCGACTGATGACAACGACATCCTATTCAATATCACGATCTTCTAAGGCCAGTCGTATCGCAGCCGTGGCAGGGATTGCCGTGCTGGCCCTGTTGATCGCCGCCCCCTGGTGGGCCGGACGCGCCGATATGCGGCTTTTGAGCGAAATGTTTCTTTATCTGTCGCTCGCCTGCCTATGGAACCTTCTGGCCGGCTATGCCGGGCTTGTGTCCGTCGGCCAGCAGGCCTTTGTCGGTTTCGGCGGCTACATGCTCTTCGCGCTTGCCATTTTCGCCGGGATCTCACCGCTTGTGGCGATACCGATGGCCGGAGTTCTGGGAGCTCTCATTGCCGTGCCTGTTGCCCTGCTGATCTTCCGTTTGCGCGGCGCTTATTTCGCCATCGGCACATGGGTGATTGCAGAAGTCTTCCGGCTGTCCTTTGCACAGATCTCGGCCCTTGGCGGCGGCTCAGGCACCAGTCTGCCCGTTGCCATTATCCGGGACATGGCCTCGAGCCGTGCCATGCGCGAGGCAACCACCTACTGGCTTGCGCTCGGCATGGCCGTGCTTGTGCTCGCGGTCATTTATGCCCTCTTGAGATCACGGCGCGGACTTGCCCTCACCGCGATCCGCGACAGTGAACTGGCCTCCCAGAGCTTCGGCATCGACATCTGGCGGAACAAGTTCTTCGTTTATGTGATCACGGCTGGCCTAACGGCCATGACCGGTGCGCTGATTTTCCTCCAGAAGCTTCGTATTTCGCCGGACGCCGCCTTTAGCGTCAATGACTGGACCGCCTTTGTGATTTTCATCGTGGTGATCGGTGGCATTGGAACGCTGGAAGGCCCGATCATAGGCGTCATTGTTTTCTTCCTCCTGCGGGAAACGCTCTCTGATCTCGGCACCACCTACTTGTTGATCCTCGGCGTTGTTGCGATCGCCGTGATGCTGAAAGCACCGAATGGCCTCTGGGGCACGCTCAAGGACCGAACCGGACTGGAATTGTTCCCGCTGTCACGGCGGGTGATGAAGAACAAGCAATAGACATGGGAGGCGGCCATGGCCCGCACAAAAAACAAGACCATCATCACCTGCGCCGTCACCGGGGCAATCCACACCCCGACCATGTCGGATGCCCTGCCCTACACCTATGATGACATTGCCCAGCAGGCGATAGATGCGGCCGAAGCCGGGGCGTCCATCTTGCACCTCCACGCCAGAAACAACGAGACCGGTGCCCCCTCCGTCGACCCTGCCGACTTTGCGCCGTTTCTACCGCGCATCAAACAGGCGAGCGATGCGGTCATCAACATCTCGACCGGCGGCTCACTCACTCTGGCTATCCAGGACCGGATCCGGCCCGCAGCAACCTTCAGCGCGGAAATGTGTTCCATGAACATGGGCAGCATGAACTTCTCGTTCCATCCGCTGGCCAAACGCTATGACAGCTGGAAATTCGACTGGGAGATTGATTACGTCTCAAACTCCGACGGCAACATCTTCCTCACCACCTACAAGTAAACCCTCTCTGCGGCCGAAACCCTCGCCCCGCACGATATCAAGTTCGAGCACGAGTGCTACGATGTCGGGCACCTCTACAATTTGAAGTTCTGCATGGAGACAGGCCTGTTCAAGGCGCCGGTCTTCATCCAGTTCGTCATGGGCATCCTCGGTGGCATCGGCGCGGACATCGACAACCTGGTGTTCATGAAAAAAACCGCGGACAAGCTGTTCGGAGACGACTACCGCTGGTCAATCCTGGCCGCAGGCAACGCCCAGATCCCAATGGCGACAACGGCAAGCCAAATGGGCGGAAATGTTCGGGTCGGCCTTGAGGACAGTCTGTTTATCAGCCGGGGGCAACTTGCCGAATCCAATGCGCAGCAAGTCGCCAAGATCCGCCGTATCGTTGAAGAGCTCGGAAGCGACGTCGCAACACCCGATGAGGCACGGGAAATCCTGGATCTCAAGGGCGGTGACCGTGTGTCCTTTTAGACCCACCGGCGATCAGCCCTTTGCTTTTGCCCGGCCCAAGCGTAGTTTTAGCCGTGCCAATAGTCCTTGATGGGTGGCTCTAGGCCGTGTGGACGAATTGGAGATGCATTTCGCCGGCATTTGCATCGTTCAAGATCAAGGAAATCCGGTGAAGGTGATGCTTGCGCATCATCAAGACGGATTTGCGCTGGAATTGAGCAATGCAAACACGGCCCAAAGGGTGAGACAAGTGCCGGCGATCTGGCACCGCCGGTCCCTTGACCGTATATCGATACGCTCTGCAGGACCGTCGCCGCCATATCTTGGCACTTGTCTCACGAAATACGTCTCCAATTCGTCCACACGGCCTAGGCTTGGGCTGTCGGCAGCGGCACCCGGTCGATATTGGCGATTTCCAGACGCGCAAGCGTTTCGATAAGTTCGGCCTTCTGGCCGGCGTGATCTGGGCTGTCCCAGAGATTCTGCAGCTCGTTCGGATCTTCTTTAAGGTGGTAGAGTTCCCCCCAAGCGATACCCTCGAACATCGACAACCGCCAGTCCTGTGTTCTGACGGTATGGATGCGCGGCGAAACGCCTAAGCCGCGATTGACCTTCTGATGCTCATACTGGATGAAGGCGGCATCGCGGCCTCCGGACAGCAGCGACCGTCCCTGCATCCCGATGGCCGGCTCGACCCGGGCGCGTTCCAAAATGGTCGTGCCGATGTCATGGGTCTGGCCGATGACGTCAGTCCGGCAAGATCCGGTGTCTTCCGGGTCTGACCAAATGAACGGAACTCGTGTCAGCTCCTCATAAGCGGCAGGCCCCTTGAACAGCATCCGGTGATCGCCGAGGTGATCTCCATGGTCGGTGGTGAACACGGTGACCGCGTTTTCTGCAGCTTTCTGGGCACGTATACACCCGACGGCATCGTCGATCATAGAAATCATGCCGCAAGTGAGCGCCCTCGCCTCTCGGACCTCTTGTGGGTAGGCACTAAGGACTGCGAAGGAACTGGGATTGGCCCGGCCCGCTTCCCGGTCCTCCAACACACTTGCGACATGCGGCGGCGGGACCCAGTCGTTCGTTCCGAAACCTCCCGGAAGCGCCATATCGGCCGGATCGTACATGTCCCAGTACCGCCCCGGCGGATTGAAGGGATGGTGCGGATCGGGAAAGGACACCATCAGGAAATACGGTTGCTCGTCCGAGCCATGTTCGGCCAGCCAGGCGGACGCCCGTTCGGCAATGTAGCTGGTCGAATAGAGTTCTTCCGGTACAGCGGTTCGAACCGCCTGGGGGCAGACATAGTCATGTGGCAACTGGTTTTGGGCACCGATCAGCCGGTCGGCATTAGGGTCCTTGGCCAGCAGCCATTCCCGGTAATGGCCGCGGCAGCGATCACCATGCTGGGTCACCAGCTCTACATGATCGAACCCGTAGAAAGGCAACGGTGTATTGTAGGTTTCCTGGTTCGGATATTCTGCCAGATATGTTTCGTGATCATGGCGGATCGCCTCGGACAAAGGGCCCGTTGCCCGATGAAATCCGGCACGGGTTTCGGGCGATTTTAGCGTGGATGGCTGGCCGGAAAAGGTCTGCAGATGGCTCTTTCCAATAAGCGCGGTCTTGTAGCCGGCATCCCGCAACAGCTCCACAAAGGTCACGTTACGCCGATCCAGCGGAATCCCGTTTGCTCGGACGCCGTGACTCGATGGCATCCGGCAGGTCATGAAGCTGGCCCGGTTTGGCATGCACACCGGACTGGCGACATAAAACCTGTCCCAGAGCGTGCCGGTGGCTGCGAGGGCATCGATGTTCGGCGTTTTCAGCACCGGATGTCCCGTACAGCCCAGAAAGTCCGCTCTGTGCTGGTCGGTCATGAACAGGATGAAGCTAGGCCGTTTTGACATTCGCGAAAGGCCTGTTGTGGATGAACAGCAAGAGAGCGGTCGCAATCCCCGCCCCGATCCAGACCGGTTCCGGCTTCATCATCAGCAAGACCGTCAAGGCGAGCCGCAACACGATTTCCCAGACAGGCAGACTGCGCCGGTCGAACGCAGCCAAAGCTGACGAGAGCAGATAAAGCGCGACAATCAAGCGGCCCAGCAAAAGGATCATCGCACCAAGATGGATGTTTGCGTCATATCCTGGAAGGAAGGCGGTTCCGCCGGAAGCTTGCGGATCCAGGCGGGCCTCATTGATCAGTAGGAGTTCCGGATAGAAGGCGAAGATAAACGGCACAACGAACATGACAATGCCCGACCGCACGGCCGAAAACGAGGTTGCGACAGGCTCCGCCTTGGTGATCGTCGCCGCGGCAAAG
Organism: uncultured Labrenzia sp.; assembly: GCA_937911395.1. Taxonomy (GTDB): domain Bacteria; phylum Pseudomonadota; class Alphaproteobacteria; order Rhizobiales; family Stappiaceae; genus Roseibium. The sequence goes on along the minus strand of CALDSI010000173.1, from coordinate 5,575 downwards.
GCCGCGAGCGCAACAGGCGGTGTGATGGCGCTGGCAACGGCAAAATAGAAGATGAACATGTGCGAGGTGAACAGGGATAACCCAAGACCCGCCAGCACCGGCCCCATCAGGAGGGCTGCGTTGATATAGGCCGGGACAGCCGGCATCCCCATGCCCAGCAGCACGGCGAGCAACATTGTCAGCATCAACGCGATGAACTGGAAGAAGGTCGAGCCGCCACCGCCGAGGTCAAGACTGTTAAGCCACCCCAGGACATCAAGCGACAGGAACACCGGCAGGCCGGTGAAAGAGAGGCAGAAATCGATGATCGAGACCGCAAGGAACATCAGGTAGAGCGTCGAGATCAGAATACCGGCGTTCGAAAGCGCATCGATGATCTTTTTGGGACGGGCGCGGACCTCCGGATCCAGAAACAAAAGACCAAGCAGCAACATCACGGCCCACCAGCCAGCGGAGCCAGCGGACCCGGCCGAATTCTGGATCGCCTGCTGAAACCAGCTCAGGCTCTGCACTTGGCACCCGGCTTCGGAAAACACCCGCTCCGCGCCCAGAAGGCCGCCGAACAGACCTCAGCCGACCGCGTCCTTGGGGGTCAGAAGAAGCGTCAGGATCAAGAGTATCGGGCCGAAGATCATTATGAGGTTGAGAAAATCCTGACGTTCCAGGACCATCTCGTCGGTGATCTTGCCGATCGCCGTGATGTTCTGTTTGCGCGACTGGAACACCGCAGACAGAAACAGGCAATAGAAATAGGCGAGCGCCGGGATGATAGCCGCAACGATCACGCTGGAATAGGGAATGGCTGTCAGCGACGCCAGGATGAAGGCCGCAACGCCCATGACCGGCGGCATGATCGAACCGCCCGAGGACGCAGCAGCCTCGACCCCACCGGCGAACACCTTGGAAAACCCGCGTTTGAGCATCATTGGGATCGTCAGAACGCCGGTGGACAATACGTTGACGATTGGCCCGCCGGAAATCGTGCCGAACATTGCAGACGATACGATAGCTGCGTGGGCCGGCCCGCCACGCAGATGCCGTGTCCACCGGAAGGCCAGCTTGATCAAAGAACGGCCACCCGCCGAACTGCCAAACAAAGATCCCAGCACCAAATAGGGAAAGATCGTGTTCAGGACGATGTCCATGAACCGGCCCAGCAGGCCGGAGGAGTTGTTGACCAGAACGTCGTGTACCCGTGGCCGGCCATCCGCCAGCATGCGCGGTTCACCCGCCAGTTTCGTGACGAAATACTTGTTGATGTCCTCGACCCCATACGCGTACCAAACCAGAACCGTGAGAATGGTGTAAGCAGAGATCAGGATCGCGACGATGACCAACGGCAAGCCCCAGACTTTGACGTTGTAGGACAGGAAAACGACGATCGCGAGGCCGACGATCAACACAAGCCACCCGCCGGTCGTGTTGACGCATTGCGGATCTTCCACAGTGGTTGGCGCGGGAAGCCCCAGGCTTTCGCTGAAAGCGGCCGCGGCCGCCAGGCTTTCCTGGATCAGACGTTCCCGGTCACCGGTGATCCGGTCCACCAGGCAGACCGACTCAATCTCGATCAAGTAAGTCAGCGACACGGTGAGAGCCATGAGAACCATGGCAATGTCCAAAAACAGCCCGAACCGCCGGCGGGCGGCAGACTTGCGGTGCCAGCCGCGCCACATGGAGTGCTTCAGGACAACGATCAGCATCATCAGCGTAAAGAAGAGCGGATAGAACCATTCGAACGGGAACTTGCGCAGCTTCAAGCCGTCCTGCCCGGAAAGGGCAGCGGCCCAATTGTCGTACCCGGGAATGCCGGGCGTGGAGTTAAACAACCCCACCAGAACCATTGCCACCGACAGAAAATAAAGGACACGCAGAGAAAAACTCCTGCGTCTTCCGGCATCGGTTGAAGCATCCACCATGCGCGTTCCACCCACCTGCGAAAGGGCGGGCGAAGAACGCCCGCCTTCGTCTCAATGACCTATTTTGCGCAGTCAGGCAGGGAGTAGCCGGCCTCTTCCCAGGCCGCTGCGGCGCCCGGATGGTATTTCAGCGGGTTCGGACCGCACATGTCGGTGACCTCGACATCGGTCTCTCCATGCCACGTCACCGGCATGAAGGGGGCCTTGGCGTGGTAAATGGATTCGATGTTTTCGATGAAGGCCGCCGTCAAGGCTTTGGCCATGTCGAAATCCATGCTCTTGTTGACGATGTCGGCACCAACCGTACCCGGACCGCGGAAGGTGTCATCTTCGGAGACGATCGTGACGCCCTCGCCGTAGCCCATATCGGCCACCGGCATTGAGAACTTTACCGTCCCGGGCAGTTTCGCAACGTTCTGGAACGCCTCGCTGTCATAAACGTCCTTGGAGACCGAGAAGATACTCATCTTGCCGGATGCCAGGCTTGCTGACACGCGCGGGTCCGGGAAGGACATAGGAAGCACAAACGCGTCCGCCGAGCCGTCCTGCATTGTCTTGACGGCCTGCCCCCAGTTCACCTGGACACCGGTATAACCCTTGCCCTCTTCCAGGCCGGAGTTGGTCTTGATCAGCAGACGAGCATTGGTGAGCGCCGCACCGCGTGGCGGGCCGTTGAAGATGGTCTTACCTTCCAAGCCGTCCCAGCCGCTGATATTGGAGCTGTCATAGGCAATCAGCCCCTGCACCGAAATGCGGTAGGTGTAGAGAACCGCCAGGTTCTCTGCCAGTTCAGCACCTTTTTCTGCCCCCACTCCCGCATACGGCCCAACGCCCTTTGACAAAAGGAACGGCAGGATGAACGGCGCGGCCGCAATGTCGGTTTTGCCTTCCGCAACGTTCTGCACCGAGTTTGTCAGGGTCTGACCAGACGTGACCTGGATATCGGCAACGCCAGCTTTTGAGGCCGCCTCAGAGAGTGAGATTATTGAGATGCCGGGGGTGGTGTTGGGGGCCGCCGTCTCGGCGGCCAGGATTGTTTGGGCCTGTGCACCGGCTGTCAGACACAGTACAGCCGCTAAGCCTCCCAGGATATTTCGAGCCATCACTATTCCTCCCTAGATGATGTTTCCTCTGACCTCTTGACCCCAGCGCCAGTATCGGCAATTTTGGAGCACAGTCAAAAAAATCGACATTTTTCCTGTTTTGATGATAATAGAGGCATTCTGGAGGGATTCAATGCCTGAGTTAAAGCTTTTTGTCGCCCCGAACACCTGCGCCCGCGTACCGACAATCGCGCTGGAGGAGATTGGTGTACCATTCGAAACCGAACTGGTGCGCACTGCCGCCAATCAGCAGAACTCTCCGAAGTTCCTGAAACTCAATCCAAAGGGCAAGGTGCCGACGTTACTTATCGACGGCGCACCTCTCACGGAAAATGTCGCCATTTTGAGCTGGCTGAACGCCGAGTTCCCAGAGGCCAATTTGTTCCCCAAAGTGTCCGGCGCTTATGAACAGTTTCAACAAACAGCGGATTTGTCGTTCTTCTCCGCGACCGTGCACCCCACCGTGACCAGAGTGGCAATGCCGCTCAAGTTCATCGAAGACAAGGCTCTGTCATTTGAAATCGTCAGGCCTGTCGGCATTGAGGCGATGAACAAGATCATGACCATGATCGAAGGACGCCTGTCTGACGGGCCCTGGTGGTACGGCGACACCTGGTCCGCCGTCGACGGTTATCTGTGCTGGGTCTGGGGCCGGATCACCGGTGTCGGCTATCCCAGTGACAAATTCCCGAATATCAGGCGACATTTCGACCTCAGCAATGAACGGCCTGCGGTACAGCGCGCAATGGCACGCGAGGCGGTGAACATCGAGATCCTGAAATCCGAAGGTCTCTATATCGCCCCGCGCTAGACCGGCCCGGTGAACAGCACCCCTTCAAACAACGCATGGATCCCTGATGAACGTACTCTGGATAATGGCCGATCAGCTGCGCTGGGATTACCTGAGCTGCTACGGGGCAACGCATATTGAAACCCCGCACCTGGATCGTCTTACCGCCAAAGGTGTCCGGTTCAATCGCGCCTATGTCCAGTCGCCGATTTGCGGGCCCAGCCGCATGAGCTTTTACACCGGCCGCTATGTCAGAAGCCACGGGGCGACATGGAACGGATTTCCGTTGCGGGTCGGCGAACCCACCCTGGGCGACCATCTGCGCGAAATTGGCGTAAAAAGCACGCTCGTGGGCAAAACCCATATGCGCGCTGACGAAGAAGGCATGAAGCGGCTGGGTAGTGATCCGGAAAGCACCATTGGGGCCTTGGTCAGTGAGTGCGGTTTCGATGTCTTTGTCCGCGATGACGGGACAAACGCTGCCACGGACAAGAACCGGCATGCGGAGGATTACGAGCAATATCTCCGAGACCATGGCATGGGCGGAGATACACCTTGGGAAGAATGGGCCAACACGGCAATTGGACCGGACGGGAAGAAGAAGTCTGGTTGGCTGCTGGAGACCGCTCCCCTTCCCGCACGTGTCCCAAAGGAACACTCGGAAACGGCCTGGCTGACAACACGCGGGATCGAATTCATCGAATCTCAGGGCGATAGTCCCTGGCTATGCCATCTGAGTTATATCAAGCCCCACTGGCCTTACCTCGCCCCAGCGCCCTACAACGACATGTACTCCAAGGACGATCTCCCGCCGGTCAATCGCCGGGACGGCGAACTCACCCATCCGTTGATGAAGGCATGGGCCGAGACCCGGATTTGCAAGAGCTTCTCGCGCAACAATGTCAGGGACGTCGTCGCGCCGGTCTATATGGGCCTCATCAAGGAGCTTGATGACAACATGGGGCGGCTCTTCGACTATCTGGAAGAGAGCGGACGGATGAAGGACACCATGGTGGTGTTCTGTTCCGACCACGGCGACAATATGGGGGATCATTGGCTGGGCGAGAAGGACCTCTTCTATGACTGCTCGGCCCGCATTCCGCTGATCGTCTACGACCCACGTGACGCAGCCGATGCCACACGGGGCACCGCGTCCGATCAACTGATCGAGGGCATTGATCTGGCGCCGACCTTCCAGCAGTTCCTTGGCGGACCGGCAAAACCCCATGTCTTCGAGGGACGCTCGCTCGACCCCTTGCTCCACGGCCAGGACACAGAGTGGCGTGATCACTGCATTTCCGAATACGACTACGCGACCCGGGACGCCCGACGCGCTGTCGGCGTGGATCAGAGCGACGCCCGTCTCGTGATGGTGTTCGACGGCCGCTGGAAATACACCCATGTAGAGACCATGCGGCCCATGCTGTTTGATCTGGAAAAGGACCCGGACGAGCTTCACGATCTCGGGGACAGCCCGGAGCACCAGGATCAGATCGCGCGCCTCAAGGCACTGCATTTCGCCTGGGCACGTCAACATCATACCCGCATCACTCGGACCCCGGAGACCATCGAGAAGATGACCGACGCGAGGGAACCGGAAGGGATCTACATCGCCTATTGGGACCAGGACGAACTGGAGGCTGGCGGACTGAAGATGCCGCCGCATATCTCAAACTGAGGTTGGCTTTTTTGAACGTGCAGATTAGGCAGATGGCTAAACCTATCAATTTTCTTTCGATAAATCTCTCTGATCGAAGATTATGCCC